>JANKMX010000015.1:0-22999 GCA_024649995.1 Gudongella sp.
TTATATGTCAATTTGAGTGGTACCACGGCAATCCCGTCTCTTAGTTTAAGGAGAACGGGATTTTTTTATGGATAAATTTAAAAGAAGAGGTGATGTAAGTGAAGCTATGGGGTGGACGTTTTGAAAATCAGACTGAAAAGGCAGCCTTTGATTTCCAATCCTCAATTCACGTTGATAGGCGGATGTACAGGGAGGATATTGTTGGAAGCATTGCACATGCCAAGACCTTGAACAGGTGTGGAGTCCTTACTGATGAGGAGACTGCGGTGGTTGAAAAGGCCCTGAATGAAATCCTTAGGGACATTGAGGCTGGAGTGCTGCAGATTGGAATGGACCACGAGGATATCCATACCTTTGTGGAAAGCACACTGACGGAAAGGGTTGGAGACCTGGGGAAGAAGATCCATACAGGCAGAAGCAGGAACGACCAGGTTGCAACTGACTTCAGGCTTTACCTTGGCAGGGAAGTGGACAGCATCATTGAGCTCCTGGAGGGCTTGGAGGCGACCTTGCTTTCATTGGCCGAGGACAATCTGGACACCATACTTTCAGGCTACACACATATGCAGAAGGCACAGCCCCTGACACTTGGACATCACCTGATGGCATACTTTGAAATGTTCAGGCGGGACATTGAAAGGCTTCAGGATGCAAAGAAGAGGATCATGATAATGCCCCTGGGCTCCGGTGCCCTGGCTGGGACAACCTTTGACCTTGACAGGGAGTATACCTGTGACCTGCTTGGATTCAACGACATCACCTACAACAGCCTGGATGGGGTAAGCGACAGGGACTTTGCAATAGAGACGGTTTCGGACCTTTCACTGATAATGATGCACCTTAGCAGGTTTTGCGAGGAGATAATACTTTGGGCAACCGGAGAGTTTGCATATGTGGAGATGGATGACGGCTACAGCACAGGCAGCAGCATAATGCCCCAGAAGAAGAATCCTGACATGGCTGAGCTGATACGGGGCAAGACAGGCAGGGTCTACGGATCCAACATCACCCTCTTGACCATGATGAAGTCACTGCCACTGGCCTACAACAAGGACATGCAGGAGGACAAGGAGGCTGTCTTTGATGCAATAGACACTGTGAAGGCATGCCTGGAGGTATTTACGGGAATGATAGGGACCACAAGGTTCAACAGGGACAGGATGTATGAAGCATCAGAGGATGGCTACACCAATGCCACGGACCTGGCGGACTATCTGGTCAGGAAGGGTGTTCCCTTCAGGGAGACCCATGAGATATCCGGTCAGATTGTTCAGTTCGCAATAAGGCAGGAGAAAAAGCTATCAGAGCTAACCCTGGAGGAGCTTAAAGGCTTCAGTGACCTTATAGATGAAGATATATACGGTGAAATATCAGTTGAGACATGCGTAGGGAAGAGAAACCTTATTGGAGGACCTGCCAGGGAGGCAGTTCTAAAGTCCATCCAAAGGGGCAAGGAATTCTTGAGGAAATAGATGGGAGAGTGGAGGAGCATGAAAAAAGTTGTACTGGCCTTTTCAGGAGGATTGGATACATCATTCTGTGTCCAATATCTTAAGGAGAAGGGCTATGATGTTGTTACGGCGGTTGTGAACACAGGCGGATTTGATGATGAGAAGCTGAAGGAGATAGAGGACAAGTCCAAGGAGCTTGGAAGCATAAAGCACTATACGGTGGATGCCACAGAGGTGATATATGAAAACATCATTCAGTATCTCATAAAGCTCAACGGCCTCTATGAGGACGAGTACCCCTTGATGTGCGCCGACAGGTACATCATTGCAGAGGAGATTCTGAAGATAGCGGAGGCCGAGGGGACAGATACCGTAGCCCACGGGTCCACAGCTGTTGGAAACGATCAGGTAAGGTTTGAGGCATCCCTTATCACCCTCAATCCAAATGGGAATATCATAGCACCTATAAAGGAGCTGAACATCACAAGGGCCAAGGAGATAGAGTATCTGGAGGAAAGAGGCTTCCAGGTCAACAAGGAGCTCAAGAAGTACTCCATCAACGAGAACATATTCGGCATAACAGTTTCAGGGACTGAAATCGACCAGAACAAGGAGCCTGACGAATTTGCCTATACACTGACAAAGAGGGACCCTTCAAAGACAGAGGAGTATCTGAAGGTGGAGTTTGAGAAGGGGCTTCCAGTTAAGCTCAATGACCAGGAAATCAAGGGAGTGGACCTTATTTCAAAGCTCAATTCAATCCTTGGAGCCTATGGGTATGGAAGCAGGATTTACGTGGGTGACTGCATAATCGGAATAAAGGGACGGATAATGTTTGAATCCCCGGCACTTTTGGCCCTGATTGAGGCCCATAAGAAGCTGGAGCAGATTGTCCTTACAAAGAGACAGATATTGTTTGGCAAGCAGGCAGCAACAGAATGGTCAGACCTTGTCTATGGGGGACTCTACTATGAGCCTCTGGTCAAGAACATAGAGGCCTTGGCGGATTCAGTACAGGAAAGGGTCAATGGAACTGTGTGGATCAAGGTTCAGCCAAACAGCATCCAGGTGGTAGAGCTTAGCTCACCAAATTCCCTTGTCAATGCCAATATAGCAATGTATGCACAGGAGTCAAAATGGAGCGGAACAGAGGCAAACGGATTTATAAAGCTGTATTCAATGCAGCAGAGACTTGCAAATATAGAATAGGAGGAATAAATGATGAAAGAACTATTGAAGAAATATGAGAAGCTAAACCTGGAGGTATTCATAGTAGTGAACAGACTGCACTGGGACAAGTACAAGGCCCTAATGGAGGACTTCCCCTTCAAGACCATATTCATAGACCCTGCAACAACGGAAGGCTACGACTTCACCTATGAGATGGTGCAGCTTAATGAGAAGGCCTATGGTGCTGGAATGGCTGCACCGGACTGGACCTTTGCAAACTTTGGAACCATTGGAGCTGGCCTTACTGCCGGATTCCTGATAGACGGCATACCTGTTGCCAAGCTTTGCGTGGTTGGAAACGTATCAGATCCGAAAATCGCCCATGAGTGGACCCTGCTGGTTGATCCAGCCCACGAGGGAGAAGGGCTGGGTTCCCTTACCTTTGCCCTGGCCCTGCACCTTGTACAGGACAAGGATTACCTTACCTTCATAATTCAGACTGACAACCCAAGCTCAAATATCTACCTCAAGAATGTGAATCCCCTTAACATCCTGTCCTACGGCTTCGTACACACCCGCAAGAACAGTATGCTGGTGAAGACCAAGATACCCAAGGAGAACACATTTGAGACAGTTCTTGGAAATCCCACCAACAAGTTTGAGCTTGACGACTACCCAATGGCCAAGGATGAACTGGAAAGCCTAGGTGATACCTTCTGGATCCAGCAAAACAATTCCAAGGTCTACAGAATGATCAACGATGAAATAAAGAATGGCAAGAAATACATTATCAAGGGCAAGCATCAGGACAACGGCATATCATATTTCCTGATTTCTGAAATTACCCCTGACCAGGAAGTGTAGTTGGGATGAAGCTACTGGCTGACCTCATAGGGATAAACACCTATGAGGGAAATTACACAAAAATGGTTGATTATCTGGTGAAGAGGCTGGAGGCGATTGAAGGATGCCAGGTTCATATCCAGGAAATCAGCCACAATAAGGCCAATGTCATTGGTATCTTTGGCGAGCCTGAGCTGGTTTTGAATTGTCATATGGATACGGTTAAGCCATCCAATGCCTGGACGTCCGACCCCTTGAAGATGTATGAAAGGGATGGCAAGGTCTACGGACTTGGGGCATGTGACACAAAGGGAAACATATACATGACACTGAAGGCTCTGGAGGAGAAGAGTCCCAAAAACCTTATGGTCCTGTTTTCAGTTGATGAGGAGTCTGGAATAAAAACCGGGGTCAAATACTTCCTTGAATCCAGCTTTAGGGAGGGCATAGGACGAGCTGTGGTATTTGAGCCAACAGACCTTAGGCTTGTTAACAAGCACAGGGGCTACTACTCCTTCACATTGGAGGATACTGGGGAATCAGCCCACTCATCTACAGGAGGGAAGGGTGCCATCATAAAGGCCGCCCACAATGTGATCAAGCTGGACCAGCTGGGCTTCAACGTTGGCATAATCCAAGGGGGGACAGCAGGGAACGTGGTTTCCCAGAGCTGTACCTACAGGGCTTCCATAAGGACATTTCTGATGCCTGAAGAGGTGGTTGAAACCATAGGGACCAATTGCAAGGGAACAAGGATAGAGAAACGGTTCAATGGTCCTCCCCTGATCAATGAGAAGCCAAGCTTTAAGGGCGAATTTCACCAGGTTGACTTTTGGACGGAGGCAAGCCTCTTTCAGGAGGCTGGAATAGAAGCCATAGTCTTTGGTGCAGGAAGCATAAACCAGGCCCATTCAGAGGATGAGTTCGTGGAGGAATGGCAGCTGGAAGAGGGGATCAGAATAATAAGAGACCTGATTGTTGATTCCAAATAGATTTAGAAAAATTATGAACAAGTCCCCTCCATCAGTTTGAACCCAGGCTGGTGAAGGGGACTTTATACTTGCCATAAACAAGCTTGTGGCCCTTCAAAAATAATTATTTTTAAGCCTTGTCAATTTAGCATGGTAGTGTTATAATTTAACACATCGATAAGAAATTGGAGTTGGGGACATGAATACCAAGCAATCAGCAATCGCAAAACTTCATCATCATAGATCTCGGAGTTTGTAATTATGAGCTTTTAACAGTTCATAGATGCATGCTCTTGTTAAGCTGTTCAAAAACACGGGCAAGGATCTATGATGGAATACAGCACTCTAACCATATAGCCTGCCTATATGGTTTTTTTATTTTTTGATAGGGGGAGGATTTTATGAGATATACAAGCATTTCAGAGGAGCTTGAGGTTACAAAATTCAAGAAGAGGGTTGAAAGGGAGTTTGAGGGATATTTCGAGAAAAACGGCTTTAACCTTATAGAACCCAGGATATTCCAGAAGTACGACATGTATGTCCGTTCAAACTTCAGGCAGGATTCCTCAAGAACCGTCAAGGTTCTAAGTGGAAACTCAAGGATATATATTCTGAGGCCGGACATCACAACAAACATACTGGGTGAGATATTCTCCAAGTGGGACGGGGAGCCTCCCCTTAAGGTCTACTACAATTCCAAGATATACCTTAACAGGCCAGACGGGAAGATCCTTGAGAACTATCAGATGGGCATCGAATCCCTGGGCGAGGATGTCTTCAAGGCTGACCAGGAGATAGTACACATGGGCACAAGGCTTATGGGAACACTTGGAAGGCCTGTGATCCTTGAGCTGGGCTCAAGCAAGTATCTGGATGGACTCTTCAAGGAGCTGGACCTGGACCAGGAGGAGGAATCTGAAATAAGGGACCTTATCTCCAAGAAGAACAGGTACGGCCTTCGGATCAGACTCAAGGAGCTTGACCTTGAAGGAACCGTGCTTGACCACATTTTCGAGCTTCAGGGAGACATGAGGGAGGTAATTCAAAGGGCAAACTCCCATCCCATGAACAGTGAGATGAGGGAGGCAATTGATGAGCTGGAGAGCCTTATGGAGGGCTCCAGCAACAGGTACAGCTCAGGGGAAATCAAGTTTGACCTGTCCATGCTTCCTGATTTGGACTACTACGATGGAATAATATTCAAGGGCTACTGCCTTGGAGTGCCCAACAAGATACTTAGCGGCGGACGCTATGACAGGTTGACTGAGGAGTTTGGTCTTAGGGTTCCCGCAATCGGCTTTATGATCGATTTGGATCTTGTCACCCGAATCAGGATGGAGGAGGAGAGATGATGGACAACATTACCATAGCCATAGCCAAGGGAAGACTTGGTGAAAGGGGCCTGGAGCTTTTCAAAAACACGGATATGGAGATTGTAAGGGAAGAAAATTCAAGGAAGCTGGTCTTTAAGGATGCCAAGGGAAAGACAACCTATATATTCGTCAAGCCATCAGATGTGGTGACCTACGTTGAGAAGGGGGTTGCGGACCTGGGAATTGTGGGCAAGGATGTTATCCTTGAGGAGAACAAGGACGTCTACGAGATAATGGACCTGGACTACGGGAGATGCAGGTTCGCCATTGCGGGCTTCAAGGACAGGCTTTCCGACAAGAAGAATGATGTCCTAAGGATTGCATCCAAATATCCCCAGTATGTTCAATCCATATTCGAGAACAGGGACCAGAGGATTGAGATCATAAAGCTGAACGGGTCTGTGGAGCTTGCTCCCCTAATAGGCCTCAGCGATGTCATTGTGGATATAGTTGAGACGGGAAACACCCTAAGGGACAATGGGCTGGAGATCCTGGAGGACCTGGACCAGATAAGTGCCAGGCTCATCGTCAACAAGGTAAGCTACAGGTTCAAGTATGATGTAATACAAAAAATAGAGAGAATATTGGGAGGCGAGTAGATGATTCAGAGGATAGATGGAATTGTTGGGATCAAGGAGCTTGAGAAAATACTTAATCGTAGCCAGATGGACTCCCAGGAGGTCCTTGACAGGGTAGACGTTATACTTGATGATGTCAGGACCAGGGGAGATGAGGCCCTTATGGAATACACCAGGATGTACGACTGCTCCGGATTGGTGGATATCAGGGTAACAAGGGAGGAAATTGAGGAGGCCAAAAGTAGGATTGATGGCCGACTGAAGGAGGCCATTGAAAGGGCCATAGAGAACATCACCAGCTTTCACAGGATGCAGGTCAATGAGGGCTTCCTCATTGAAGATGGTGAGGATGTTGTCCTTGGACAGCTTGTCACCCCAATTGAAAGGGTTGGGATCTATGTCCCGGGAGGGACCGCTTCATATCCCTCCACGGTTATGATGAATGTCATCCCTGCAAACATTGCCGGAGTTAGGGAAATTGCCATTGCAACCCCTGCCGATGAGGATGGCAGGATCAGGGATTCCGTCCTTGTGGCAGCAGACCTTCTGGGAGTGTCTGAAATATACAAGATGGGTGGAGCTCAGGCTGTAGGTGCCCTTTGCTATGGTACTGAAAGCATCAGGAGGGTTGACAAGATTGTCGGTCCGGGAAACATCTATGTTGCCATGGCCAAGCGGAAGGTTTCCGGAATAGTGGGGATAGATATGATAGCAGGCCCAAGCGAGGTTGTGGTCCTGGCGGATGGAAGGGCAAACCCCAGGTATATTGCAGCTGACCTGATAGCCCAGGCGGAGCATGACGAAAGGGCTGCAAGCATAGTTGTCACCCCTTCGGCCTCACTGGCAGATGAAATTGAGAAGGAGCTGGAAAGACAGCTTGGAGACCTCAGTCGGAGGGAAATTGCTGAAAAGGCCCTTAACAATTACGGTGCGATCATCCTTGTGGATAGGATGGAGGAGGGCTTTGGGATTGTAAACAGGCTTGCTCCAGAGCACCTGGAGCTCCTGACAGACAAGCCCTTCCAGGACTACAGGAGGATAAGGAACGCAGGGGCCATCTTCCTTGGGGAGTACACTCCTGAGCCGGTTGGAGACTATTATGCAGGTCCCAACCACACCCTTCCAACCTCAAGGACCGCCAGATTTTCATCAGCACTTGGAGTGGAGGATTTCTGCAAGAAGACATCATTGATATATTACTCAAAGGAGGCCCTGAAAAGGGCAGCAGATGACATAATGACCCTGGCAAGGGACGAGGCTCTGACAGGGCATGCAAATTCAATAAGGGTTAGAATGGAGGATTGAAATGTACAAGTATCTTAGGGAAGAGATCAAGAATCTCAAGGCATATGATGTGAAGGAGAGGGAATACAGGGTCAAGCTGGATGCAAATGAGGGAATTGAATGGCTTGAGGGCCTGAATAGATATCCTGTGGACAGGAGCGACAGGCTCCGTGACCTGCTGGCCCAAAGGCTTGGTAAGGACCCCGATGAGCTTCTTGTTGGGAATGGATCAAGCGAGCTGATCGAGCTGGCTATGAAGGCCTACCTGGAGGCAGGGGAAACCGTGGTGAGCATCTCACCAACCTTTAGCATGTACAGGATATTCACCATAATCCACAAGGGACGCTATGTAGACTATCCCCTACAGGATATGGAAAGGCTGGATGTTGACGGCTTCATTGAATTTGTAGAACAAAGTGGGGCAAAGCTTGTGATAATAAGCAACCCAAACAATCCCACAGGGACTCTTTTTCCCAGGGAGGATATAATGAGGATTGTGAAAGCCGTCCATGCCATGGTGGTCCTTGATGAGGCCTACATAGAGTTTTCTGACCTTCCACTGGTTGATGAAACCAGGGATAACCTGAATCTTGTGGTTCTGAGGACCTTCTCAAAGGCAATGGCCCTGGCGGGGATAAGACTTGGATATATGGTAGGCAACAGGGAAATCATTGACTATATAAACAGGGTCAGGTCTCCCTACAACGTAAATGTGCTTTCACAGGAGCTTGGCACAAAGGCCCTGACCAGTGACCAGTCAAGAGCCAGTATCGGGATGGTCAGGTCGGAAAGGGAAAGGATGAAAAGGGAGCTTGAGAAAAGGGGATTCAAACCCTTTGAATCACACACAAACTTCCTTTTCTTTCCTGCAAAGGAGGGTCTGGATGACGCCCTTGCCAAAAGAGGGATAATGATACGGGGCTTTGGTGGAGAGCTTGAGGGATATTTCAGGGTCACCATAGGAACCCCTGAGGAAAACGACGCGGTGCTTGAGGCAATTGAGGAGGTGCAAAATGAGAGAAGCTAGCATAAACAGGGATACATTGGAGACCAGGATCCAGCTGAGCCTAAGGCTTGATGGGGGAGGAGAAACGGATATAGATACGGGTATCGGATTTTTTGACCACATGTTAAGGGCCATGGCATTTTATGCAGGCTTTGACCTGGAGCTAAGGTGCCAGGGTGACCTGCATGTTGATGGACACCACACCGTTGAGGATGTGGGGCTTTCCCTGGGGGCTGCCCTTAAGGAGGCACTTGGTGACAGGAAGGGGATTCAGCGCTTCTCCTCCACTGTAACGCCCATGGATGAAAGCCTGGCACTTGTGGCAATAGACATATCAAACAGGCCATATCTTGTGGAGAACATGGTATTTGACCGTGAGATGCTTGGTACAATGAGTACGGAGGATTTCAGGGAATTTCTAAAGGCCTTCGCTTTTTCAGCTGGGATTACCCTCCATATTGACCTTATGAGAGGTGAAAATGACCATCACAGGATAGAGGCCATCTTCAAGGGTCTGGGCAGGGCATTGAAGGATGCAGCAAGGGTAGTTGGCAATGAGGTAAGAAGCACAAAGGGGGTTCTATGATGAATGTGATAGTGGACTACGGGCTGGGAAACCTTAGAAGCCTGCAGACTGCCCTCAAGGGGCAGGGAATAGAGACTGGGATCACCAGCGACCAGGAGGAGATAGCTGCAGCATCGGCAATATTCCTGCCTGGAGTTGGAGCCTTCAGGGATGCCTCAAAGGCCCTTTGGGAAAGCGGACTTGCTGACCTGCTCATAAGGAAGGCCAATGAAGGGACATATATAATCGGAATCTGCCTTGGCATGCAGCTTATGTATGACAGGAGCTTTGAAAATGGCGAATACAAGGGCCTGGGCCTTATTCCAGGAGATATAGTGAAGCTTGAGCAGATGCCAAAGATACCCCACATGGGCTGGAACAACCTTACCCTGGAGAGGGAGGACCCACTTGTAAAATACACCTCCACAGGAGACTATGTCTACTTTGTCCACTCATACTATGCCAAATCAAGTGGTGAGGAGATCCTAGCCTATGGGGAATACGGGGAAAGGATTCCGGCAATAGTAAGAAGGGGAAACACCATAGGCTTCCAGTTCCACCCGGAAAAAAGCGCCGAGGTTGGGGCCAGGCTACTTAAGGCACTGGGGGAGATAATACTATGATAATATACCCTGCAATAGATATGAAGGACATGGCCTGTGTGCGACTCACCCAGGGCTCCTATGACAGGATCACAAAATACGGAGAGGATCCCGTAAGGGTTGCCAGGGAATGGGAGGAAAAGGGTGCCCAGGTCCTCCATCTTGTTGACCTGGACGGGGCAAGGGATGGAAGGAGGATAAACCAGCCTGTTGTTGAGAGAATACTCAAGAATGTATCGATTCCGGTTCAGCTTGGAGGGGGAATCAGGGATACGGAAGGGGTCAGGACCTTCCTGGACCTGGGAGTCTCCAGGGTTATAGTGGGAACTGCGGCCCTTAGGAACAAGCCCTGGATCAGGGAGATGCTTAAGATCTACGGCGATAGGATAGTTGTTTCCATAGATGCCATAAAGGGAATGATTGCCACAGACGGCTGGGAGAATGTATCAGACACCAGGGCGCTGGACTATATTGGAGAGCTGGAGTCCTATGGGTTGAAGCGGATTGTCTATACGGACATAGAAAGGGACGGAATGCTCAGGGGACCCAACTTCAACATGTACCAGGAGCTGCAGAGTTCCGTGTCATTGGAGATAATAGCCTCCGGTGGAATCACAACCATGGAGGATGTTAAAAGGCTCAAGGAAATGGGTCTTTACGGGGCCATAATAGGCAAGGCCCTTTACAATGGAAATCTTGATCTGGAGGAGGTTCTTAAATGCTGACAAGAAGAGTGATACCATGCCTTGACGTAAGGGACGGAAGAGTGGTCAAGGGCAAGAAATTCAAGGATATAGTGGATGTTGAGGATCCCGAGGTTCTGGGGGAGTATTATTCCAGGGCGGGAGCCGACGAGCTGGTCTTTTACGACATAACGGCAACAAATGATGCCAGGAGGATTTCACTGGAATTCATAGAGAAGGTTGCTGCAAAGATAAACATACCCTTCTGTGTGGGAGGTGGTGTAAACAGCATTGAGGACTTTACGGATATCCTCAGAAGGGGTGCCGACAAGGTATCAGTGAATTCGGCCGCTGTTGGCAATCCCAAGCTTATAACAGAAGCCTCATTGAAATTTGGTGCCCAGTGTGTGGTACTTTCCATGGATGTGAAAAAGGTTGATGAGGGCAAATGGGGAGTCTTTATAAACGGAGGCAGGATCGATACAGGGCTTGATGCCCTGGAGTGGGCCAAGGAGGGCGTAGAGCTTGGAGCAGGAGAGCTTGTTATAAACAGCATCGATGCAGATGGGATGAAGGAGGGCTACGACCTGGAGCTTCTTAAGACCATAACATCAAATGTTGGGGTTCCAATTATCGCTTCCGGAGGTGCCGGAAGGATGGAGGATTTCTCCAGGGCAGTCCTTGAGGCAGATGTCGACGGGGTCCTTGCCGCCAGTGTTTTTCACTACAAGGAGATAGAAATCAGGGACTTGAAGGAATATATGAGATCAAAGGGAATCGAGGTAAGGCTATGATGGATATAAAATACGATGAGAAGGGCCTGGTGCCTGCCATTGCCCAGGACATTGCGACGGGCGAGGTCCTGATGCTTGCATATATGAACCAGGAGGCTGTGGATCTGACCCTGGAGACCGGGATTGCCCACTACTACTCAAGGTCCAGAAAGTGCCTTTGGAAAAAGGGGGAGACATCTGGAAACATCCAGGAGGTCAGGGGCTTCTATTACGACTGTGACGGAGATACCATACTCCTTAAGGTCAAGCAGACGGGTGTTGCCTGCCACACAGGCAGCTACTCCTGCTTCTTCAACCAGGTGATTGGAGCTGAAGGTGACATGGACACCCTCTCAAGGCTATATGGTGTCATTGCAGAGAGAAAGGCCAATCCAAAGGAGGGCTCCTACACCAACTACCTTTTCAAGGAGGGAATTGACAAGATCCTTAAAAAGATCGGAGAGGAGTCAGCAGAGGTTATAATCGGAGCAAAGAATAACCGGGAGGAGCTGATTTACGAATCAAGCGACCTGATCTACCACCTTATGGTCCTCCTTGTGGACCAGGGGGTGACCCTTGAGGACATATATGGGGAACTTAAGGGTCGCATGAAATAGGAGGTAGGTCATGAAATATACAGATCACCATGTACACACAAGTCATTCCCCGGACAGCGATGCGGATGTCAGGGAATATATAATGAAGGCCAAGGCCCTGGGTCTTGATTTTGTAATGTTCACAGACCATGTGGATTTCGGAACAACCGATGAGCTGTTTATGGACCATATAGATTACGGGGAATACTTCAGTACAATGAAAAAGCTCCAGGAGGAGCATGGCTTCCCGGTACAGGTTGGGGTGGAAATCGGATATGAAAGGAACAGAAAGAGTGAAATAGAGGAATTCCTGGCCAGGCACCCCTTTGATTTTGTAATAGGATCCATCCACTATGGAGATGGAATGGACTTCTATCAGGGGGATTTCTTCGACGGGAAGGACCAGGGAGAGGCCTACCTGAGATATTTTGAGATCCTCCAGGAGATGGTGGAGGAGTTTCATAATTACGATGTCATAGGGCACCTGGACTATATCACAAGGTATGGACCCTACAAGGACAGGTTCTATGATTACGACAGGTTCGATGGCATACTGGATTCCATACTGAAGAGCCTGGTGGAGAGGGACAAGGGAATTGAGCTGAACACATCTGGTATGAGAGGCCCCCTTGGCACATTCTTTCCGAAGGGTGAGGTACTTGGACGCTACAGGGAATTGGGAGGAAGAACAATAACAGTGGGGTCGGATGCCCATTTCAGCCAGGACTACTATTCAGGGATCCCGGAAGCCATGGACCAGCTAAAAGCCCTTGGCTTTGAGACAGTATCATCCTTTACAGCCAGGAAGGAAAAGAGGATTAGGCTTTGATGTCAATAATATGATGACTATTAGTCTTCTACCTGTAAAATAAGGGTATAAATCTAAAAATGATAACTTACTGCATTCATATTTTAAGGGGGAGATGGAATGGCTGGCAAGGTTGAAACCTATGTGAAACTATTGAGCTTGAGGGACTCTGGAGTAAGGTTGAATTTTGATGAGATTTCTGATGAACAGATTATCCATTTCTGCCTTGAGGAGGATCTGATTGACGCTGAAATAGCCTTCCTTTACAACACAACCCCCGAGGCGGTAAGGAAGAGAAGGCAGCAGGCATATCTGAATCAGATACATTTGCTGCAGGAGAAGGTCCTTCAGGAGCACTTTGTTGTAATGGCAAAAAATGAAAAGGATAAGGACCTGGGAGGTATAAAGTCTGAAAAGGTGATGGAGCTAATAGGTCAGATCCATCATCTATCCAATTCGGAGCTTGACGAGCTGCTGGACTACCTGATTATTAACAACAAGAGACTCTCATCAACAATAATCAGACCCGGAAAGGTCTAGGGGTCATAATTGGAATCAACCCACCTCAGGTTTAGGGGTGGGTTTTTAATTGGGAAATGGATGGGAAATAGTATTCATAAGGCTTTGGAAGATATTTCTATTGAAAGGAATCAGATTTTCTGCTAAAGTAGAAATAATATATTTTAGCGATGAAAAGTGCTAACTTGAAATATATGGAAAGGTCGTGATCAGTATGAAAAATTTCAAGCGTATCCTTGTGGCTAACAGGGGTGAAATTGCAATAAGGATTTTCAGGGCCTGCAAGGAGCTGGGAATAAGGTCCGTTGCAATCTATACGGAGGAGGACAAGAATTCCCTCTTCAGGACAAAGTCAGACGAGGCCTATCAGATTGGAAGAAACAAGGGGCCTGTAACAGCCTATCTTGACATTGAGGAGATAATCTCCCTGGCAGTGAAGAAGGGTGTGGATGCAATCCATCCAGGCTATGGCTTCCTGTCCGAGAATCCGGAGTTTGCCGAGAAGTGCCAGCAGGCAGGTATTGTTTTCATTGGACCAACAGCGGATATGATGAGGTCCCTGGGGGACAAGATAGCCTCCAAGAAGGTGGCTGAGTCTGTTGGTGTGCCGACAATTCCTGGAATCACAAGGGCCATTGCATCAAATGATGAAGCCATAGAATTTGCCAGGTATGCCGGCTATCCCGTAATGCTTAAGGCTGCCGCAGGCGGCGGAGGAAGGGGCATGAGAATCGTAAGAAGTGAAGAGGAGCTGCTAAAGGCCTATTCCAATGCAAGGAACGAGTCCCTCAAGGCCTTTGGAAGTGAGGATATCTTCATTGAGAAGTACCTTGAGAAGCCAAAGCACATTGAGGTTCAGGTTCTGGGTGACGGTGAGGGTAACCTTGTGCACCTTTACGAAAGGGACTGCTCAATCCAGAGGAGACACCAAAAGCTCATTGAATTCTCACCAGCCCTGGCATTGACCCATGATAAGAGGGAGGAAATCTGCCAGGATGCCCTTAAGATTGCAGGGTCTGTCCATTACCAAAGTGCAGGAACAGTGGAGTTTCTTGTGGACAAGGACAACAACCACTACTTCATAGAGATGAATCCAAGGATTCAGGTTGAGCATACGGTAACGGAAATGACCACAGGGATTGATATTGTTCAGTCCCAGATCTTAATAGCCCAGGGTCATACCCTGTCCTCTGATGAAATAGGGATCAGGAGCCAGGAGGATATTGTGCCAAGGGGCTTTGCAATCCAATGCAGGATCACAACGGAGAACCCGGGGAATGACTTTATGCCCGATACCGGAAGAATCGATGTGTACAGGACCAGCTCAGGAGCCGGAATACGGCTGGACGGAGGTAACGGATTCACAGGGGCTGTCGTAAGCCCATACTACGATTCGCTGCTGGTCAAGTCAACCTCCTGGTCGAGACATTTCCAGGATGCCATAAACAAGAACATCAGGGCAATAAAGGAGACCAGGATAGAGGGAGTAAAGACCAATGCTGATTTCCTTATAAACGTCCTTAACCACCCAACCTTCAGAAGAGGGGAATGCGACACAAACTTCATCCAGGACAATCCGGACCTCTTTGACCTGTCGGCAAGGACCAGCCATGAGCTACAGGTTCTCAACTACATTGCAGACAAGGTTGTAAACGAGACAGGAGGCTTCAAGAGGGATTATGACGTACCCAAGGTGCCAATCACACCATCAGTTGAAGGTCTGGTCGGGACAAAGCAGATCCTTGACAGTGAGGGACCTGAGGGTCTGGTCCGGTGGATAAGGGATCAGAAGAAGCTTCTCATCAGTGACACCACAATGCGGGATGCCCACCAGTCCCTTATGGCAACAAGGATGAGAACAAAGGACATGAAGAAGATTGCAAGGGCAACCTCCTATATTGGAAGGGACTTCTTCTCCCTGGAGATGTGGGGTGGGGCAACCTTTGACGTTGCCTACAGATTCCTAAAGGAATCACCCTGGGAGAGGCTTGACCTCATAAGGGAAAGGGTGCCAAATGTACTTCTGCAGATGCTCCTAAGGGGTTCCAATGGAGTTGGCTACAAGAACTACCCGGACAATGTTATCCGTGAGCTAATTAGGGAATCAGCAGACAGGGGAATTGACGTGTTCAGGATTTTCGACTCCCTAAACTGGCTGCAGGGTATGGATGTTGCAATAGATGAGGTGCTGAAGACCGGCAAGGTTGCTGAGGGAGCCATCTGCTACACAGGGGACATCCTTGATGAGACCAGGGACAAGTACAGTCTCAAGTACTATGTGGACAAGGCAAAGGAGCTTGAAAAGAGGGGAATCCATATTCTCTCAATCAAGGACATGTCGGGACTTCTCAAGCCCTATGCTGCACATAAGCTGGTATCGGCCCTCAAGGATGAGATCGGGATCCCAATCCACATGCACACACACGACACAACAGGCAACGGGGTGGCAAGCATGCTGCTGGCTGCACAGGCCGGGGCAGACATAGTCGATACGGCCATTAACAGCATGAGCGGATTGACAAGCCAGCCTGCCATGAGCAGTGTTGTGGAGGCAGTTAGAAATACCGAAAGGGATACGGGAATATCCTCGGAGGAGCTTCAGAAGCTGAACGACTACTGGGCAAATGTAAGGCCGGTATATGAGAAATTCGAATCGGACCTTAAATCAAGCGCGGTTGAGATATACAAGTACGAAATTCCGGGAGGACAGTACTCCAATCTCAAGCCACAGGTTGAAAGCTTCGGTCTTGGCCACAGATTCGACGAGGTCAAGGAGATGTTCCGGTCTGTAAACATGATGCTTGGTGACATAGTCAAGGTTACCCCGTCGTCAAAGGCGGTTGGTGACATGGCCATATTCATGGTCCAGAATGGACTTACTCCAGAAAACATCATGGACAAGGGAGGGGACCTGACCTATCCTGACAGTATCTTCGCCTACTTCAAGGGCATGATGGGCCAGCCGGAGGGAGGCTTCCCAGAGGACCTGCAAAGGCTGGTCCTGAAGGGAGAGGAGCCAATCACAGTAAGGCCTGGAACCCTTCTCCCTCCTGAGGATTTCGATGGGATAGGAGGCTACCTGAAAAAGAGCTACGGCAGGGATTTTGACCGCTCTGAAAGGGTCAGCTACGCCCTGTATCCAAAGGTTTATGAGGATTACCTGGAGTATCTGGAAAAGCAGGGTGACTTTACAGAGATGGGTTCGGATGTTTACTTCCACGGACTCAAGGAAGGGGAGACCTGTGAGGTTAAGATCACCTCAGGCAAGAGGCTTGTCATAACCCTGAATGAAATCGGAAGGGTTGGAGAGGACGGAATGAGGACCGTGGTCTTTGAGGTGGATGGAAACAGAAGGGAAATCAGGATCAAGGACAAGGAAGCCGTGAGACGTGAATCAGTGGATTCAGTCCTTATGAAGGATGAGGATGACCCCTATCAGGTTGGTGCTTCGATTCCTGGAAATATCTCAAAGATTCTTGTTGGTACAGGAGATGAGGTCAAGGCAGGCCAGCCACTGCTGGTTGTTGAGGCCATGAAGATGGAGACTGAGATAACTGCATCCATGGATGGAGTGGTGGAAAGGATCCATGCCAAGGAGCTTGAAACGGTTGCAGCAGGCCAGCTGCTTATGGAGCTAAAGGCCAAGTAGGGACGCTGGGGACGGTCCTTTTTGTCCCAAAATTCAATGGTTATACAAGATAAAGGCTCATCACGAAGGTTGTGATGAGCCTTTATTGTGTGTATGGTTATTTTTAGCCTTATTTCTCTGAAAACTGTTTCTCCAAAAGGTTTCTATCAACTGAACGGAGATGGAGGTCCTGCTGAGGAAATGGTATTTCTATTCCGTTTTTCTTGAAGCTTCGGAATATCCTGAAATTGATGTTGGTCTTCACTTTTATAAGATCCCTCGGGTCTGAAACCCAGACGAAGATCTCAAAATCCAGGGAGGAATCTCCAAAGCCAACAAAGTGTACATAGGGCTTGGGCTCAAGAAGTACAGAGGGATTATCCCTTGCCTCCTCGTGGGCGACCTCAAGGAGCAGGTCCCTGACCTGGTCAGGGTCGGAATCATAGGAAACCCCAACAGGTGCCACCAGGCGCATGAAGGGTGAGCCAAAGGACCGGTTTATGACGTGCTCCTCAAGAAAATATGAGTTGGGAACAATTATATGCTCGTTGTTTACTGACCGTATTATGGTTGCCCGCATATTTATCTGTTCAACATCACCAACTATATCCTCAACTATCACCCGGTCCCCGATCTTTATTGGTCTTTCAAAAAGGAGTATTATTCCTGAGATGAAGTTGGAGGTGATGTTCTGCAATCCAAAGCCGACACCGACACCAAGAACCCCGGCAAATACAGTCAGGGCACTCAATTGGATCCCCACTGCGGAGGCGGTCATAAGTATTGCCACTATCATGATCACATAGTGGAAGAGTCTGTTGAAGGTGAACTGTATACCCTTGTCAAGCTGGTACCTCTTGTATACGCTGGGCAGAAACTGCTTTGTGAATACCTTTGATATGTGAAATGCCATTGTTATTATGAGAAAGGATACAATCAGAAGGTTAAGGTTTATTCCAATGGAACCCAGGGTTATGAAGGAATAGAACAGCCAGCTGGAACTCTGGTAGTAGCTCAGGAAGAAGATAAGAAAAGCATACAGCACAATCCAGTTTCCCAGATGTGAACTTAGATCCTTTTTCCTTAACAGCCTGTTTATTATTGGTCTTATAAGTACCAGGGCAAGAATCACTGTAGCTGGAACCAACAGATGGTCCATTAGATAGGTATATATGAAATCAAGCATAGGTGGCCTCCTTTTTTGTGTATGAGTACATTTTAATGGAAGGGGAGGTGGATTGCAAGGAAATGGAAATAAAGGACCTGAAATTGTGGTGGGGGTCAGTATGTGAACTTGTAAATACTAGAAAACCCCTGACAATAAATGTCGGGGTTCGTCTGTAAAACTTTAACACATCAATGGATGCTTCATTTTTTATCAACCTTGAATATACCACTTTTGATAAAGGCCATAATCTGCTCAATTGTTTCGTCGGGAACCTCTCTGTTTTCAAATATTACCCATTTCAAACCTATGAAGTTTGATATCCCCATTAGACAATAAGCCAATGCTTCGGGATCCATTTCCTTCATTTCTCCTTCGTCTTGCGCTAATTTGATGTTAGCTATATATCTTTCCGCAAATGTTTCATAGTAAGCCTTGAAAATCTCAAAATCGACAAATTGTGATTCCCAAATTATCTTATACAGTCCTGTGTGACTTTGGACAAATTTAAAAAATGACTTCATCCCTTGAAATTCAGCGTCATATCTTGTTTTACAATTTGACGATTCCATTTTGATTTGTTTTCTCAACTCTTTACTTAAGTCGTGAATGAGATATTGGAAAACGCTTTTTTTGTCGTTGAAATATATGTAGAAGGTTCCGGGTGCAATATTTGCTTCTGATGTTATATCATTTATGCTTGTGTTGTAGTAGCCCTTCTCACTAAACAGCTTCTCAGCCGAATCACAAATGTTTTTTAGGGTTTCATAACCTCTTTTGGTCTTTGGTTCATTAGCCAGATACATGGCAAACTCCTTTCTTGCTTATGATTTTTAATGATATCAAACGGATAGGAATTTAGCAAGAAAACGGAGAAAAAAACATGAAACATGAATCAATATTCATTAAAGTCTTGACAAAATAGTAGCACGGTGTTAGATTAAAGGAAAGAAATTTTTTTACCCTAAACATGAAAGGTGATTCATAATTCATGTTACAAAATAATTAAGGAGGTTGTTTATGGATATTCAAGGTAAGAGAACAGGAATCATCGTAACAATTGCCCTATTATGGGGAGCCATATCCGTATTGGGATGGTATGAGATGTATATGCCAGGCTTGTATTTAGGTGTTTTATTGATGTTTTTACACATGGTATTGGGAGTTTCGGTGAATCACAAGGTGTCTAGGAAGTTTTTGATTTTCCCCTTGATACCATGGGCAGTGGTATGGGCTGTTAGTTTTTATCTTTCTAACATGCATGCAAACATTTTCACAGGAGTAATGCCAAACTTTACAATACTGGGTTTCCATCCTTCCTTCAGCTGGACAATAATACTTTATTGGATTGGTGGAATGTTGACATTAACTTGGGGATTTATGATATATAAGGATGAATGGCTTTCATCATCAGATTGGGATGAGTTCAAGAGAAAAGTGGAATTGATAGATCAAGGACAAGAGGGAGGTATGTAACATGACCACTGCTGTTAAGGTAATGATTATAGGTTTTTCATTCGCAATGCTTTTGGTTTCACTTCTGATAGGACTTTGGGCTAAAAGAAAAGTAAAAACAGCGAAAGAGTATTTTGGTGGTACAGGATTGTTTGGACCAGTAGCAGTTGGTCTATCATCTACAGCTGCAGTTGCAAGTGCTTTTGCATTGGTAGGAGTTCCAGGACTACTCTATTCCACAGGAAATGCAATGAATTTTTGGATGCTGTCGTCAGCAGCTTTTGCAATGGCTTACATAATACTAGGTAAAAAGATTAGAGCAATGTCTGAAATTGGAGAAGTTGCCAGCCTTGGAGATATATCAGATCTGAGATTCAATAACAACAGACTAATAAAGGGTCTCATGTCTGTGATAATCTTCTTGGGGTGTATAGCTTATCTGGCAGCGCAGATAAAGGCTGGGTCCGAGTTATTCAACAACCTTTTGGGGTGGAGCCCAATAGTGACGGGATTTATAATATTTGGTGTTTTGACAGTTTATACTGCCATAAGCGGAGAGGTAGGAGGATTGTTGACCCAGGCATTTCAAGGACTAGTGATGGTTGTAGCAGGAATAATAATAATTGTGTCATTCTTTGTAATAACTGGAGGATTTGGAAATGTTCTTGAGGTTGTTTCCAAGGCAGGGACCATAACTGCAGGGGATGTTTCAAAATCTTTTGGACCTGATTTCATGAATGCCTGGGGAATATTGCCAAAGTCTGTAGCAATGGCATGGGTCATAATACCAATACTTGGAACAGTAGGTCAACCTCAGGTACTTACAAGAATGTATGCTTTGAAGGACCCAAAGGATATGCCAAAACTTGGCCTGTATGCAGGTTTGGCACATATGGTTGTTGGATTCTTTGCACTGGTGGTAGCTTATGGAGCTCTTTACCTTGTGGGGATAGGGGAAATAGATCCCCTGGTAGTGGCAGATAATGCAATTTTTGCTTATGCAGACTACCTTGGTCTCTACGCCCAACTATTTGTATATGCAGCAGTTCTAGCAGCAGCCATGTCGTCAGCAAGTATGTTTCTAACACTTTCAGGCAATATTATAGCCAGGGATCTTCCAAGTGCCTTCGGCAAGGAGTTCAAGAGTGAGGAAAAGCAGATGAAAGTGGCTCAAATAACAATTTTCGGTATAGGCATACTATCAATACTTTTCTCATTGACAAGTGCCGAAATGGTAGCAATACTAGGAACTTTCGGATGGGGAACTCTAATGTCAGGTACATTCCCTGTATTTATAATTGGCCTATTATGGAAGGGAGCAAACTCCAAGGGTGTTACAGCAGGATTATTGCTTTCATTGGTTTTAAATATAGCATCTTTAATGGGTATGGCCTGGCCAGGAGCATTGCCTTGGTATGTTAATGTTATTGCGATATCAATCTTTGCAACAGTATTCATATCACTGTTTACAAAAGAAGATCATATGAATGAGAAGCTGGATCTTGTTATGGATCTGTAGTAACAAGATCAATATACTGGTAAAATCATATTGGGATATAGGTGAAGATAAGTAGTATCTTCACCTATATGAAATATGAAGACATACAATAAGGAGGATCACAGTGAAAATAATCGGATTAAATGGAAGCCCACGAAAAAATGGGAATACAGGTTATCTTGTCAAGTATTCGCTGGATAGGCTGAGTGAGAAGGGTATAGAAACCGAATATATTGACCTTATCGATTACAACATTGGACAATGTACGGGTTGCTATAAATGCGTAGAAGCAAAGAAATGTGTAATTAATGATGAATTTATGAAGATATTTGAAAAGATGGTTGATTCTGATGGTTTTATTTTGGGATCACCATCATATCATTCATCCATGACCCCAATGTTGAAGGCTGTTCTCGACAGGGCAGGATTTTCTGGGAGATGGTATGCAAACGACATGAAGAGCAAATCAGAATCATATGAGTGGAAAGGAAACGCATTCTCCGGAAAGTTGGTTGCACCTGTTACTGTTGCAAGAAGAGCTGGGCAGAATTTTACATTCGCTCAAATCCTATTGTGGGCTACGGCAAATGATTGCATCATACCAGGATCGACTTATTGGAATGTTGGTGTTGCAGGAAAGGGTGGTGCTATGGATGCTGACGAGGACGAAGAAGGAAAGGGAATTTTGGATCATCTGACAAATAACTTTGAATATATACTTAAGAAATTAAAAAAGTAGGGAGTGAAAGTTTTGATCAATAGTGGATGGGTTGGCAATTACTCATATTTTAGAGCTAGAATAACACCTGATAAGGAAGCGGTATATGATGTAGATAGTAATAGGCGATTTACTTATAAGGAATTGGAAAATCGTGCCAATATGTTGGGAAATCATTTATCTCATAATCTTGGCATAAAAAAGGGTGACAGGGTGGCTGCGATTTCAAGGAACAGGGTTGAGCTTATTGACATATACTATGCTACTGCGAAAACCGGGACAATATTTGTACCCTACAATTCAAGGCTATCCGATAAGGAGCTTATCCAGCTTATAAGGTTGGAAAATCCAAGAGTATTGTTCTATGAGGAAATTTATTCAGAAAGCATCAAGCATATTGCAGAACAAACGGATATTGAATTTATGGTATGCCTTGACAATGCTGATGGGGTTAATCAGTATCATGAAATCATGCTTTCAGGAAACACGTCTGAAATAGTGTGTACTGAGCTGGACTTTGAGGATATTCATATGATCATACACACTGGCGGAACTACTGGGCTTCCAAAAGGTGGGATGCTATCACATAGAGCATTGCTCTTTAATTCCATGAATGAAGTTATAACATGGGGTATATCCCACACTGATGTTGCACACATTCTTCTTCCTTTATTCCACACAGGAGGTTGGAATCTGTTAACTTTGCCAATACTTCATTCAGGAGGCAGAATCATATTAAATAGACAGTTTGATCCTGAGTTGGCTCTTGAAATTATTGAGAAGGAAAAACCAAGCTTCATATTTGGTGCTGCCACAATATTTAGGATGATGATAAACACTGATTCTTTTGAGAGGACTGACTTTTCTTCCGTCAAATGGGTGATGGCAGGTGCTGCACCGACTCCAATAAATATTATGGAGAAGTTCTGGGAAAAGAAAATCCCGTTTGTATTGGGGTACGGGATGACTGAAGCAGGCCCCAACAATCTAACTGCCCCTGCTGAATTTATGAGTTTTAGTGACATGAGAGACAAGTTTGAATCTGTTGGTAAGCCCATGTACTTCACATTGGCTAAGATAGTGGATGACGATGGAAATGAGGTCCCGGATGGAACACTAGGTGAGTTAATTTGGAGTGGACCGCAGATATTTTCTGGCTATTGGGGAAATCCAGAAGAGACAGAAAAAACATTGGTTGACGGTTGGGTATACACTGGGGACATGGCTGTAAGAGATAAGGATGGATTCTATTACATTGTAGGCAGAAAGAAAAACATGTACATAAGCGGAGGGGAGAATGTATTTCCACCTGA
>JANKMX010000015.1:23009-38590 GCA_024649995.1 Gudongella sp.
CCATATATGAGTATCCAGGAATAAACGAGGTTATTGTAATAGGTGTGAAGGATGAAAAATGGGGAGAGGTAGGAAAAGCCGTTATTTCATTAAAGAAAGGCATGAACATAGAAATATCAGACTTGCAAAATTATCTTGGGAAAAGCCTTGCCAAATATAAGATTCCTAAATACTACAAAATAATCGAAGATATTCCCAAGAACAATGTGGGAAAGGTTATGCGAAATGAGGTCGAAAGATTGTATGGAAGTAATGACAATAATTGATTGAGGGTGAGATAATGAAGAATGTCAACATTGGGATTGAAAGCATAGGAATATATGTCCCTGAGACAGTTCAGGACTATAGATATATCGGTAAGGAAAGTGGGATACCTGAAGATGTCATATTGAACAAATTTGGCATTAGGGCAAGACACAAAGCAATGGCAGACGAAAGTGTTTCTGATATGGCAATAAAGGCATCTGTAGAAGCACTTGGAGATATTGATCCAAAGAGTATTGACCTTGTTGTCTATTGTGGTAGTGAGTACAAGGACTACTATCTTTTCAACCTTGCGGCCAAGGTTCAGGACTCAATAGGTGCAGTAAATGCAAATGCATTTGAGATACATTCATTGTGTTCGGCGGGGGTTTATTCTCTAAAGGTTGTGAAAGGCATGATGAGGGATGATGATAATCTTAACACGGTTTTGTTGGTGACATCATCTAAAGAGACTGATCTTGTGAACTTGAATAATGAAAGATCTAGGTTTATGTTTAATTTTGGAGACGGGGCTGCGGCGGTTATTCTACGGAAGGGGTTGAGTAGAAATATTATCCTTGAAACCCACATGATCACTGATGGAGGATTTGCTGAAGACGTTGCATGCTATAATGTAGGAAGTGAGGCTTTTAACAATGAGCAAGGGTATAACTGTGATGATATAATGCTGGATGTGAAGGATCAGAAAAGCATGAAGGAGAGGCTTGACCCAGTATCTCTAAAGAATTTCTATTCTGTGATAGATAATTCATTAAAAAAAAGTGGTTATTCCAAGAGCCAAGTAAATTATATTGCGCCAATATTCATGAAGAAATCCATGTTGGATGAGATTCTGAAAGAATATGGTCTAACTGAAGAAAATTCTTTCATACTGGAGGATTATGGACATTGTCAGTCAGCGGATGCATTTATATCGATTGTTGAAGGGATCAAAAAAGGAAGATTGAAGGACGGTGATGTAGCAGTACTCTTGGGTGCTGGGACGGGCTACACTTGGGCCGCCACAACCATTTTATGGGGAGAGTTGGAGTAGATCAGTGATGGAAAGAGGGGTATTATGAGACGGCTAGAAGAAAAAATTGCAATTGTAACAGGAGGAAATAGTGGAATAGGCAAGTGCATCTGTGAAACCTTTTCCAGGGAAGGTGCTTTTGTAATCAGCTATGATATCAATGAGCTTCCCTATGCATGTGACAATGTTGAAGGGTTCATCGGTAGTGTTACAGACAGGAACAGGATATTGGAACTTGTAGATTATGTTAAGGCAAAACATGGAAAGATTGATATACTAATCAACAATGCAGGAATCACAAGAGATGCACTAACCCATAAGATGACAGAGGAAATGTGGGACGATGTCGTTGAGATAAATCTAAAAGGAACATTCAACATGGGACAGGCAATTGGGCCTTTGATGATGGAAGAAGGGGCTGGTTCCATAGTTAACATCGCATCTGTTGTGGGAGAATATGGCAATATTGGCCAAATCAACTATGCAGCTACCAAATCTGGAGTTATCGGAATGGCAAAGACATGGGCCAAAGAGTTTTCAAGGAAGGGTGCAGCTGTTAGATGCAATGTTGTAGCACCAGGATATACAATGACTGATATGATGAAAACAGTTCCAGAAACAGTTCTTGGACCAATTAAGGAAAAGACTATGCTTAAGAGACTGGCAGAACCACAGGAAATAGCTAACGGAGTTCTGTTCTTGGCCAGTGATGAAGCCTCTTTTGTAACTGGTCATGTTCTATCGGTAAATGGAGGACTAAGGTTGTAGTAAAAGATAAGCCCTTTGGATTAATTATCCGGAGGGCTATTTTTCTCTTGCAATACCTGAAGAAATTATGTAGAATGGACACAAGAGGAAAATGTAAACGGTTACATTTGAAACGGAGGAAGAATATGAAGGTGACAATCAGGGATGTTGCAACAAAATGTGGAGTATCAGTTGCAACCGTATCAAGGGTCATAAACAAGAGCGACCAGGTGACAGCCGAGACCAAGGACAAGGTCCTGAAGGTTATTGATGAGCTTGGATTCATTCCAAACACCAATGCCAGAGGTCTTTCCACAAGGAGCACCAATACGGTTGGTATAATCGTTCCAAACGTCTCAAACCCATTTTTCGGGGAGCTTATCCAGGGGGCTGAAAGGGCAGCCAGCGAAAGCGGCTATCAGATCATCATACTTAACTCAGGCTACAACAGGGAAAAGACCCTGAAGGACATTATGGTCCTTCAAAGCAGGGATGTTGACGGAATAATAATGTCAACTGCGGACATTGATGAGAAGACCCTGGACTACCTGCACGACAACCAGATTCCCTTTGTTCTCATGGGACCTGTACAATACAGGTATCCAGTCAACTATGTTTCGGTGGACAACATGGAGGGGGCCAGAATGGCTGTCCAGCACCTGGTGGACCATGGACATGAAAGGATTGCATACTGTACCGAGAAGCACGACAACTACCTGAACCAGCTGAGATACGAGGGCTATTTGAAGGCTTTGACATCCAACGGAATAGGGACCGACCAGAAAATGTACTTTGAGAACGATGTTGAGAAAAATGTGGACAGAATGCTTGATGGGAAGGGAGAAAGACCCACTGCAATATTTGCATTCAACGATAACCTCGCCCTGTCATACATGGAAGCCCTTGAGAGGAAAGGGGTAAGGATACCTGAGGATATGGCCGTTGTTGGCTTTGACAACATCAAATTCGCGTCATACTATGCCATACAGCTAACAACAATCGACAACAGGCAGGAGGAGTTCGGAAGGGAAGGCTTCCAGATTCTTATGGAAATAATCAAGAATGATGGAAAGAAGACCCAGCAGATAATAACAAAACCCCAGCTTATTGTGAGAAGGAGCTGTGGAGCAAAATAATTTTTTAGAAACCATGTAACCGGTTACAAGACCGGTTTGCATATCTTATTTATCAAGGTAGGTGAAACATATGAATTTAACGATTTTGGCATTGATTACAGGACTGGTTGCAGGAGGAGCTTTCACACTTTTTAAGCTGCCATTGCCGGCACCACCAACATTGCCTGGCGTGGTTGGAATAATTGGTATTTTTCTTGGAGCAAAGATAGTTGAATATTTCAAGTTCTAGAGATTGATATGGCGGAGGATACTAACAAATAATATTGCAAGGAGTGTTGATTATGGATAGATTATTGAGGGATTACGTAGAAAAGCTGAAGAATGATGATCTGCTTCTGCCTGCATGGTATGAGGATGGAAAGATAGTTATGCTTGACCAGCTTAAGCTGCCAAAGGAAGAATACATTGAGCTTGAGGACATGGAGGGCGTGGCCAAGGCAATCAAGGATATGGTGATCAGGGGTTCAGGCGCAATCGCTCTTGCAGGTATCTATGGAATCATCATGACAACCTTCACCACCAAGGGTGACGCGGATGAGATCAGGAAGGCTGGCGAGTATCTTAAGGCAACAAGACCAACAGCGGTTAACATGCACAAGACAGTCGACATGCTTTGTCAGGATATTGATGGCTTCAGCAGGGATGAGCTTGTTCAGGAAATGCAAAAGCGTTCCATCCAGATAATGGAGAAGCAGCTTGATGTTGAGAGAAGAATAGGCAAGGCAGGAGCTGACCTGATAAAGGACGGGGAAACCATCCTTACAATATGTCATGCCGGGGGAGTGGCAGGCTTCGGATTTGGGGGAAGAACCCTCTCGGTATTCAGAACAGCCATGGCCCAGGGAAAGAACATCAAGGTCATATCCTGTGAAACAAGACCATACTTCCAGGGTGCCAGAATCACTGCCTGGGAGCTGAAGAAGCTTGGAATACCAGTTACTTTGATAACAGACAACATGGTTGGAGCAATTGCACAGAAGGGGATGTTTGACAGGGTTATAACCGGTTCAGACAGGCTTGCTGTAAATGGAGACACTGCCAACAAGATTGGAACCTACATGATTTCACTTGTTGCAAAGGCTCACGGAATACCATTCCACATATCAACATCCAAATACAACATCGACCTTAATGCAAAGAGCGGCAAGGATATAGAAATAGAAATGAGAGATAGCAGCGAGGTCACTATGATAAACGGACAGAGAATCGCAGCTGACGGGGTTGAAGCGCTCTATCCCGGATTTGACATTACACCCAATGAGAACATCACTGCAATCATCACAGAAAACGGAGCATTGGAAGGGCCATTTGTTGAGAAGCTGACCAAGCTGGCCAATGAAGCGTAGATTTGATCAAACTATCTTTAAATAGAGGAGGAGTTTAAATGTCAGAGAACAACAATTGGAACTCACAGGCGGAAAGACCTGAACTTGAGGGTAGACTGCAATACCATATAAGGTGTCGCCCAGGGGATGTGGCTGAAACCGTACTTCTTCCCGGGGACCCTGACAGGGTACCGAAAATGTCGGAGCTTTGGGATGAAGCAAGGGAAATAGCCGCATACAGAGAGCACGTCACCCATACAGGAAAAATCAGGGGAATGGATATTTCGGCATGCTCAACTGGAGCCGGTGGAGGCTCAACTGCCAGTGCCCTTGAGGAGCTGGCAGAGGTTGGTGCAAAGAAATTCATTAGAGTAGGTACAACATCTGCAATACAGCCCCATATCAGACCGGGTGACCTTATCATCTCATCAGGTGCGGTAAGATATGACGGAACCAGTGAAAACTACGTGAACCTTAATTATCCTGCAATAGCGGACTACGAGGTTGTGGCAGCCTTGGTCGAGGCATGTGAGAGACTGGGATTCACCTATCATGTGGGAATAACTGCGACAGCAGCATCCTTCTTCTGCGGACAGAACAGACCAGGCTTTGGTGGTTACAGGCAAAGCTGGTTTGAGGACAGATATCAGGACCTGAGGGCTGCTAATGTAGTGAACTACGAAATGGAGGCCGCAACCGTGCTGACCCTGTCAAGCCTTTTCAAGATCAAGGCGGGGGCAATATTTGCCGTTATCGGTAACAGGGTAACTGATGAATTTGTCTACGGCGGAGTTGAGAAGAGTATTGAAGCAGCAACAGAGGCTGCCCTCATCCTTGATGAGTGGGACCAGCTTAAGAAGGCTAACAACAAGACCTACTGGCATCCATCACTTGGAAAAGATAAATAGGAGGAATAAGAATGGATATTCTAAAAATGAAGGAAGAATTGGTTAGATACAGCAGGATGTGCTACGACAGGGGAATGATCTGTGCAACTGGCGGCAACATAAGCTGCAGGGTTCCCGGGGAGGATGCAATCCTGATTAAGGGAACGGGAAGTGCCTTTAGTGACATGACAACAGATGATGTTGTAAAGATTGACCTTGATGGAAATCATCTTGAGGGCTCAGTTCAGAAATCCAAGGAGTGGAGGTTCCACGCCGGAATCTACAAGGTTAGACCGGATGTCAATGCGGTTATCCACATACATCCACCCTATGCGACAGCAATTGCAGCAAATCATGATGAGCTTCCACTTATTACCAATCACGCCAAGGGCTATCTCAAGAAGGTCCCTACGGTTGGAATAGCAGGATCAGGCTCAGAGGAGCTTGCAGAGAATGTTCTCAATGAATATTCCGACCCAGAAAGGGTTGTAATCCTTATGAAGGAGCACGGCTTGACATCTGTCGGTCCTGACTTCAGAAAGGCATTTTTTATGGCTGAAATGGCTGAGGACACTGCAAAGATTGCACTATTTAGCAAGCTCAAGTAGTTGGATTGGTAAATTTGGAGGTGACTGTATGAAAATAGCAATAATCGGAGGTACGGGTCTTTATGATACTAGCTTTCTAAGGGACCCTGAAGAAAGGATAATAGATACTGAATACGGCCAGACAAAGGTATATGTATCAAAGATAGATGACAGGGAGATAATTTTCCTGCCAAGACATGGAATCCAACATGGAGTCCTGGCATACCAGGTAAACTACCATGCCAACATGAAGGCACTGGAGCAGCTGGAAGTCAAGAGGGCAATTGCAATGAACGCAGTTGGTTCACTCAATCCTGAAATGAAGGTTGGGGATCTGGTTTTGATCGACCAGTTTATGGATTTTGCCTGGAACAGGGAATCAACCTTTGGAAAGCACTCTGTAAACATGACAAACCCATATTGTCCGGAGCTTAGGAATATCTTCATTGAATCAGCCAAGGAGCTGGGAATTCAGCTTCATGAGAAGGGCAACTATATCTGTACCGGAGGACCAAGGTATGAAACAGCCTTGGAGGTCCAGGTTTTCAGAAGCTGGGGAATGGATGTGGTTGGAATGACAAACTCAACTGAGGCAACCCTTGCAAGAGAGGTTGGAATATGCTATTCGACTGTGAACCTTGTGACGGACATGGCTGCAGGTCTTACTGATGTTGAGCCGGACCTTGCCCTTCATAGAAGTGTTGTCAAGGACAACAATGAGAAGCTTAAGAAGCTTCTGTTCACAACAGCAATGAAGGTTGAGGAAAACCATGATTGCGTATGCCAGGAGCTTCACAGAAAAGCTGTTGACGCCAGAAAATAATCGAGAATACAAGTATTCCTGGTGGAATGAAACTGCCAGGAATATTTTCCATGAAAGGTTGATTCTTCAATGAACAATTTTAATATCATAAGGGAATTGCCAAAGCTGGATCTGCACTGCCACCTGAGCGGAAGCATCAGACCCGGAACAATACTTGAAATTGCAAAGCTTGAGGGGATACCTCACCACACGGACGACCTTGAGGAGTTCAAGGGCTATGTACAGGCTCCAAGTAAGTGCAAGTCACTTAAGGAGTATCTGGAAAGGTTCGAGCTTACCCTAAGTGTAATGCAGAAAAAGGAATACCTCAAGAGGATTGCCTATGAGCTCATTGAGGATGTGAGCAAGCAGAATGTCCTTTACCTGGAGATAAGGTTTGCACCCTACTTCCACCTGAACGAGGGTATTACCTTTGACCAGGCTGTTGAAGCGGTTCTTGCTGGGATGGAGGAAGGCAGAAGGGATTTTGGAGTCCTTTCAAACCTGATACTTATCCTGATGAGACATCATTCTCCAGAGAGGAGCATTGAGGTGGTTGAGCTGGGAAGGAAATTTCTGGGTAAAGGTGTTGTGGCCATTGACTTGGCGGGAAACGAGCACGACTTTCCACCCGAGCAGCACAGGGAAGCGTTCCAGCTGGCCAAGGAGTATGGCTTCCATAGAACTGTACATGCAGGTGAGACAGGTATACCAGAAAATATCATCTCTGCAGTAAGGGACCTTCATGCAGAGAGGATTGGACATGGAGTCCACGCATACAGGGACAGGGAGGTTTATGAATTTGTCAGGGAAAACATGATTCCACTTGAGCTTTGTGTAACAAGTAATATCCAGACCAAGGCCATAGAATCCTACGGTGACCATCCAATCAGGAAATACCTTGAGGATGGGGTTGTGGTGACTGCCAACACGGACAATATGACTGTTTCAAACACTGATCTGAATCAGGAGTATGAGAAGCTTGTAAGTGAAGTGGGCTTCAGTCTGGAGGACCTGGGAAGGGTCATATTGAACGGACTTGAGGTATCCTTTGCATCAGATGAGGATAAGGAGCATTTAAGAAAGCTCTTCAATGAAAAACTGGATACCCTCCTATTGAAATAAAAAATGCTGTTACCTAGTCCGTAACAGCATTTTTCTATTTGTCGTAGCAATTGAATTTTTCCTTGAGACTTCTAAAGGTCCTCTGGAAGGGCTCCTTGTCCCTGGATGCTTTCTCAAGAGCCTCCTTCATTGACCCTTCAAGTTCCCTTTTTCTCTCTGCAAGCTCCCTTCGGATGTCCACCTCCGACATACCAAGGATATTCCGGTTTTGCATCACAAATCGTCCATTTATGAGGACATGCTTCACATCCAGCTGTGAAGTGTTGAATATGAGCTGGGCTGGCAGGGATGAATCTAGGATATCCAGGAGATTCGTCCTGTCCACAACAACAAGATCGGCTGAACGGTTTACCCTTATCTCGCCTGCAGGTCTTGAGAAGCCGAGGATTGGGCTGGCGTTTTTTGTGATCATCTCATAGCCTTTTTTCAGGCCTATCCAGCTGTCATGGTCAGGGTTTGAGTTTCTCTCAATAAGGAGAAAGAATCTCAGGATCTCAAGCATATTGTGGTTTGTTCCACAGTTTACCCCGTCTGACCCAAGGGTTATGGGAATGCCCTTTTCAAGGAACTGTCTGGCAGGGAATATCCCACTTCCAAGAAAATGATTGCTGGTGGGGTTTGTAATTGCAGTGGCACCTCTCTTTGCCAAAAGGTCCACCTCGGAAGCTGTCAGCCAAACGCAATGGGCAAGCGAGGTCTTATGGGTGAGAAGTCCATGCCGGTCCATCCTCTCAACCGGTGAAGAGGCATGGTCAGCAGATAGCCTTTGCCAGCGGCTTTCAAGGAGATGGCTGTGCACAGGGAGGTCATAGTCTCCAGAGAGTTGCGAGGATGCCTCTAGAAGCTCATCGTCAGCCCTTTGTGGGGAATTGATTCCCACCATTACCCTGGTGTTTCCATCAGGATTGTTGAATTCTGAAATATAGTCCTTGTAGAATTTGACGTATTCATCCGTTGATGGGAAGGGACTTGGACCACTTGACTTTTGAACCTCCCTATCCATACTGTAGAGCAGGTCACTGTCCTTTATATTGTGCAGCATGGGGGCAAGGCCTGCCTTGAAACCCGTTGCTCTATAGATCTCAGCAATCGGGGATGCCTTGCCAAGGTGTGGAATATGGTCCACACAGGCAGTAACCCCAGCCTTCAGCATCTCTATGATGCCCAGGGATGCGGATAGCTCCATGTCCCGTTCGGACAAGACTCCACCCAGGGCAACCGTATCGTTTGACCAAAGCTCAAGGGGCTCTCCAAAGGAGGTCCCCCTTATAATGTTGGTATAGGAGTGGTAGTGACTGTTGACCATCCCGGGAAGAACAAGATCCCCATCAAGGTCCACCATATCCTCCTTTTGGTCCTGGTTCAGTCTGGTGCCCAGCTCCACAATCTCTCCATTTTTGGTCCGTATATCAAGCCTTTCAAAATATATATTGTTTTCATCAGTCTGTAACACATATCCGTTTCGTAGCAGCATTGTTTACCTCGTTTCCATTGAACAAAGTTGGTCGTCCTACGTCTTAAAGGTTAAAAAAATATATTCCTCTCTTTTAAGACGGAATCAATCTATGAATCTTCGGATAATATTGAATTCCAGCCTATCTGTCAGGAAATAGCTGTCAGAGTAAAATGCAGGCACACCCTGAGCGGAATAGTGCATCTGCTGCAGAAGCAGAAGGGCCTTGGGCTCATCCAGGCAAAGCTTATCCATCAATCTTTCATCGCTTAGGACTGCATGGATCGAGCAGCTTGAAAAGGAAACAGGAGTATACTTATCCAGGAACCTGAATAGGGAAGCATTGCCGTTCTCTTCAAATTTCTCCATCATTCCATCCTGGTAGGGGATGTAGTCCTCAACAAAAACAATCGGAACATCATCGGCTGTCCTGACCCTTTCAATGTAAAGGACGTCCATGGGTGAATCGCTTCCAAGCTCAGTTGATATCCTTTCATTTGCCTTTCTGATGTCATGGCTTGCGCTCTTTGTACCGGGGACATAGCCATGCTCTGCCAATATTTTGGTTGTGCTGTCAAGCTGTGCGATATTGTACCTGATGTTATCGTTGCTATTATAACTGGTTACAAATGTTCCGATTCCATGACGCAAAATTACCAGTCCCTGGTTTTCCAGGATCTTCAGTGCTTCCCGAACAGTGTTTCGACTGACGCCCAGCTGGGCTGCAAGCTTGTTCTCTGAAGGTAATTTGCTCATGAAGCTTGACTCATTTATCATGGCCACAATAGCTTCCTTAACCTGTGAAGACAGGCTTCTATTGGTCAATTTCATGAATACAAACACTCCTTACAGTTGATTTTGTTGACTTAAGTTTAGTATATAAACAAACGGATTGTCAAGACCTGGTAATGGATGAAGGTCAGAAAACTGCCAAGAATAATGGACAAAATACAAGAAAAAATCACTGATAAAACGAAAAAAATGGGGTCAGAATATTAAATTAAAGAAACTTTTAGAATATTGTATTAGATTAATTGACAAGGTGTTTAGCCGCATGATATCATATATCCATGGTAGTTGTTGGACAACCAATGACCAACCAGAATATTTTGAATTTAGTAAATTTTGAACTGAAATTAAAGTTCAATTCAAAAGGGTAATAATTACAGCAGCTACATACTATAACTTAAGGTTCAGTCCACAGGATGGATAATGATCTAAGCGTATGTTGTCTAACATGAAAATTCTATGACGCTGAAGCAGCCATAACCGCTCAGCAATGTCAAATAGCGTGAAATTGTTTAAAGGGGGAATGAAGTTCAGGGGAAAACGATTTATGAAGGGTGCAAGTAGGATGTCTGAAACGGAATATCAAAACTAAAATGCTTGGAGGAGAACTCATGAAAAAGAAAATTTTATTTGGTTTAATTGTAAGTGTATTGTTGATATCATTGCTGACAGGATGCGGTGGACAGGCCCCAGAGGTTCCTGAGGAAGGAAATGGTGGAGAGGAAAGCGGGAAATTGAAGTTTGCAGCAATACTTGGAGTAGGTGGACTAGGAGACAACGGCTTCAACGACGAGGTATTCCAGGGAGTACAGATGGCAGCTGAGCAATATGACGCAGAATTTGACTATGCGGAGCCAAAGGACATATCAGAGTTTGAAACACAGCTTAGAATGTTTGCGGATGCAGGAGAATACGCAACCATAATAGCAGTAAGCACAGAGCAGGTTGAGGCATTGAAAATGGTTGCTGAGGATTATCCAGAGCAGAGATTTACTATGCTTGACCAAAAGATAGAGGGATATGACAACATCCACAGCATTGCATCATCAAACCCAGGACAGCACTTCCTTTCAGGAGTTTTGGCTGGAATTGCAACTCAGGACGAGAGATTCCCACTTAGCAACCCTGAAAATGTACTTGGCTTTACAATAGCAATGGATACGCCAGTATCAAGGGCACAGGCGACAGGATTCCTTGCAGGAGCAAAATACATCAACCCTGATGTGGAGATCCTTACAAACTTCATCGGTGGCTACAATGACCCGGTAACAGCCAAGGAACTGGCACTTGTCATGTATGAAAGAGGCGCGGATATTGTAAGTGCCAACGCTGGAAGCTCATCACAGGGAGTCTTCGCAGCAGCAAAGGAAAAGAACAGATACGTAATCGGAACTTCACTGGCAATGGTTGATCCTGAGGTAAGCCTTAGTACATCAGTCAAGAAGGTTTGGGTATTCGTAATCGAAGAGATAAAAACACTTAGCGAAGGAACATGGGAGCCAGGATTCACAGAGATTGGGATGGCAGAAGGTGTAGTAGACTACAACGTTGAGGGCTTGGATGTTGAAATCCCAGAGGATGTAACGGCAACAATCGAGGACATCAGAAAGCAGATCATCGATGGAGTGATCGTACTTCCAACTGATCTTGACCAATTGGATGACTGGACTGCAAATAACGTATACGAGAAGTAGGAGTTGGAGTTTAAGATAGAACTCGGAGGTGAATTTGGTGGAGATAGTGAGAATGGAAAAGATCACTAAGATCTATCCTGGTACTGTTGCTCTAGATAAGGTGGACTTCTTTCTCAATGAAGGAGAGATCCTTTCACTGCTGGGAGAAAACGGTGCTGGAAAATCCACATTGATGAAAATTTTATACGGGTTGACTGATCCCACCTCTGGAGATGTTTACTATCATGGCGAGAAAATAAACTTTAGACGTCCGGTGGATGCTATCGAAAAAGGAATTTGTATGGTGCACCAGCATTTTATGCTGGTGCCTGCATTTACTGTAACGGAAAATATAATCGCTGGCAGCGAGCCTGGGAAGAATGGCTTTGTGGATATGAGAAGGGCCAGAAAAGAGGTCAGGGACCTCATATCACAGTTCAAGTTCAATATTGACCCTGACACCAAGGTTGAAAACCTTTCTGTGGGAGAGCAGCAAAGGGTTGAAATTCTAAAGGTTCTCTACAGGAAGGCGGATGTAATAATTCTGGACGAGCCAACAGCCGTGCTGACACCCCAGGAGGTTGACGACCTGTTCGTCATACTGAGAAGGCTAAGGGCTGAAGGCAAGAGCATAACCATCATAACCCACAAGCTTAAGGAAACAATAGCATTGGCTGACAGGGTCATGATTCTTAGGGATGGTAAATTGATCAGAGATGATGTGGATCCTTCCAAGGTATCCACAAATCAGCTTTCAGAAATGATGGTTGGCCGTGAGGTTGACCTTCAGGAAAGAAGGCCTGCAAAGAATATAGGAGATGTATCCCTTCATGTGGAGGGCTTGACGGTTGAGGAAGACGGAAAGAAAAAGGTAAACAATGTATCCCTTGATGTCAAGGCAGGAGAAATACTTGGTATCGCAGGAGTTGAAGGAAATGGTCAGACCCAGCTGATTGAGGCTTTGACCGGTTTGAGAAGGGTTGACTCCATGGAGCTTTTGCTCAATGGAGAAAAAATCACAGGAGCAAGCGATGGATTCCTCAGAGCGGGAATAGCCCATGTACCAGAGGACAGACTCTCAATGGGGCTTGTAAAGGAAATGTCCATCAAGGAAAACATGATACTGGGTTATCATAGGGAGGATGACTGCTGCGACAGGAGAGGGGTCCTCAAGAGAAAAGAGATCAATGATAAAGGCAATAGACTGAAGGACCAGTTTTTGGTCAAGGCACCAAATGTTGATGCCAAGATAGATGAGCTGTCAGGAGGGAATCAGCAGAAGGTTGTAATAGCAAGGGCATTCAGCCATAATCCAAAGGCAATCATAATTGCACATCCAACAAGGGGTGTGGACATCGGAGCAATGGAATACATCCATCAACAGATGATTGAGCTGAGGGACAAGGGAGCTGCCATACTTCTTATTTCAGCTGACCTGGACGAGGTCAAGACCCTGAGCGACAGGCTGTTGATAATGTTTGAAGGAGAAATTGTTTCAGAAACAATGCCTGGAGAGCTTACGGACATAGAGATGGGATTGTTGATGACAGGTGGTCATTCAATGATAGAGGGGGAATAGGGATGAGATTGGATAATTTGAAGAGCAGTAAATATTCAAATATGAGAAGCTCAGTTGTAAATTCCTTCTTTGCATTGGTGTTCTCACTTGTTCTTGGAGCAGTTTTCATCTGGGTGACGGGTTACTCGCCCTTTGAAACCTACAAGGCCATTTTTGGGCTGTCATTCAGTACCATAAAGGGCTTCGCCTTGACTCTCAGTCAGGCAACCCCCCTGATGTTTACAGGAATAGCATTTGCCCTGGCATACAAGGTAAAGATGATAAACACTGGAGCTGAGGGACAGCTTTATGCTGGAGCTATGGCTGCGGCCCTTGTGGGAGCATATGTGACAAACCTTCCTGGAATTGTCCACATACCCCTTGCACTATTGGTTGCATTCATTGCAGGAGGGATAATCGCTGGACTGGTTGCCATTGCGAGGGTATACACAGGAGCAAGCGAGATCATCCTTACACTGATGCTCAACAACGTAATAATACTTTTCACCAGCTACCTGGCAAACGGCCCGCTTAAGCCTGAGGGCAGCGGCGTAGGACAGACGGAAAGGATTGCTGATAGTGCGAGACTTATGAGATTGGTGCCACAGACTCAGCTTACGATTGCACTGCTGATTGTAATTGCCGTGGCCATTATAATACAATTTATGCTTGATAGGACAGTATTCGGATATGAGCTGAAGGTAACGGGAAACAACAGGAGAGCTGCTGAGGTCGCTGGAATAAACGTGTCCAAGATCTCAATACTCACATTTGCACTGAGTGGTGCCATTGCAGGCATGGGAGGTGCTGCAATGGTCCTTGGTGTAAACTACAGGTTCATAGAGGGATTCTCATCAGGCTATGGATTTGCTGGAATATCAATAGCGGCACTGGCTGCCTACAGCCCCTTCGGGGTAATACCGGCTGCCTTCCTAATAGGCATTCTGAGAGCTGGAACAATAACCTTGAGCAGAACTACCTCAATACCAATTGAGTTTGTTGATGTAATCCAGGTACTGGTAATAATATTTGTGGCAGCACCAACCATGATCAGACAGATACTGAACATATTCAAAAGAATCACCGGGAAGAAAAAGAAGAATGAAATAGCCGGAGGTGAGGTACAATGATAGATTTTGATACAGGCTTAGTCATTTCAATCCTGGCATCAACCTTGAGACGAACCGTACCCCTTCTGCTTGCTGCAACCGGTGGAGCCTTCTCCATGAGATCCGGTGTTATTGACCTGGGTCTTGAAGGTATGATGCTTGCTGGGTCATTCTTTTCAGTAATGGGGGCCTGGATGACAGGAAGCCCTTGGATGGGATTGCTTTTTGGAGTGGTATTTGGAATAGTCTTTTCAATGCTTCATGCTGTAATGCATATCAACTACAAGGTAAACGGTTCAATAAGCGGTATGGCGGTAAACCTTTTGGCAGCTGCCATGACACCTTTGCTTTTGACCATAGTCTATGGACTGAGCGGAAAATCTGAAATAGTCACATCATTTTCAAACTTTGATCCGGATTGGCTGATGGGAATTCCATTTCTGGGACCGATACTGGGCTCACAGAACGTAATCTTCTTCATAGCCATGGCTTTGGTAATCATAAGCTGGATATTCATGTTCAAGACCACGTTGGGTCTGAGAATGAGAATGGTTGGAGAGAACCCTCATGCCGCAAGTGCGGTTGGACTTAATGTTAAGGCATATAAATACTTCGGGGTTGCCATGAGTGGTGCCCTTGCAGGACTTGGCGGAGCATATCTTTCACTGGGACAGATGGGAATGTTCGTGAAGGACATGACTGCAGGACGTGGATATATAGCCGTTGTAATAAACGCATTTGGAAGATACAATCCCTTCGGTGCATTGGCAGGAAGCGCCTTCTTTGGGTTCTTCGATGCACTGCAGACAATATTCCAGAGTGTATTCCCTTCACAGCTGGTAATGATGACCCCTTATGTGGTTACCATACTTGTAATAGTGTTTGGACTAAAGGGTGGACGTTCACCGGCAGGAACTGGAAAACACGTAGAAGAATAGGCTGTTCTCCCCTTAATATAATATATATTTGAATGGCATGAAAAAGGTACTGGGCCTGCTCAATGGAGCGGGACAAGTACCTTTTTTATTTCACTGCTCATCAGAATTTTTCCGTACCGAATTTCCCATCCCTGTAGTCCTGGGCTGCCTGTCTCAGCTCCTCCTTGGTGTTCATG
>JANKMX010000015.1:38600-39785 GCA_024649995.1 Gudongella sp.
GTTCATGACAAAGGGACCAGCTGCAACCGCCGGCTCATTGAGTGGCTCGCCGCTTAGGACTAGAAGTTTGGCGCCTTCCATTTCGGCCTGAATCTCTATGGAGCCATGAGAATTTTCAAAAAGTATGAAATCCTTGTGGTCACAATTTCTCCCGTTGATTTCTGCACTTCCTGAAACCATTAAGATTCCAGTGTTGTAGTTTCCCGGCTCATCCAATGTAACTTTTCCATCCTTGTTGAGGCTCACCAAATACATATTGATTGGAGAAAAGGTTTTGGCTGGTCCGATCACTTCCCTGAAATTTCCTGAAACAACCGTCACATTTCCTGCTTTATCAGAGAGATTGATTTTACCCATATCATCCTTAAGGATTTCCTGATATCTAGGCTCTGTGTACTTATCCTTTTTTGGCAGACTGGTCCATAGCTGAATCAAATGGAAGGTTCCTCCATCATGCTGAAAATTCCTCTCATGGTACTCCTTGTGCATAATTCCCTTACCTGCTGTCATCCACTGTACATCTCCTGGATATATGATGCCATGGTTACCTTCGTTGTCGTGATGTTCAACGGAGCCTTCAAACACAAGGGTGACGGTTTCCAATCCCCTGTGGGGATGAGGACCTATACCCCTTGGACTACCTGAGGGGGGAAACTCAAAGGGGGCATTGTAGTCAAGGAGGGCAAAGGGTGAAAACCTATCAAGAAGGTTTCTGCCTTCAGGGAAGTAGTTTCTAACCCTAAAGCCAGTGCCGACCCAATGCTCCTTTTCAATACTGTAAATTTCCTCTATGGGTCTAAATGATGTCATAGTATACCCTCCCAATCATAATTTGTTGCATATCATTTACCCATGAATCTCTAGCTCTATAGAGACTTTTGCATATTTAGTTTGATCATCAAATAAATACTAATATTGATTATGGGTAAAAAGCTGATATAGAGGAAGGAGGGTATCATATGATAAGCTGCAGTGAAATGAAGGAATTGGATAGATATGCAATTGAGGTAATTGGAATACCAAGTATTGTACTGATGGAGAGTGCAGCCCTTAAGGTGGTTAAGAACATCAATCCCAAGTCAGAAAAGATAGTTCTTGTATGCGGGATTGGAAACAACGGAGGAGACGGACTTGCAGTGGCCAGACACCTATACCTATGTGGAAGGGAAGTTGCAGTTTATCTGC
>JANKMX010000016.1 GCA_024649995.1 Gudongella sp.
CCCCAACTCGCTATTTCAAACTACCAATAGTAATTCTCCAACTCATCGACTTAAAGTATTAATATATTGTTGCTAATTATATCAAACTGACCTCTAATGTCAAGCTAAAATTGACATTAGAGTCCTAAACCTTTGTCTTTCATGGAAGTAGTAAACCACAGATCAGTCGTGGCCGATCCATGGTTTACTTATACTGTCTGCATTAGTTCTGGTGCCTCTATAGCCTACTTGACTGTAAAGAATGTTTGATCGACTATTGTGGTCCCTTCCCAGTTAATTGATGCATCAACATTGTAAGTCCCTTTTGGTGATGTCTTAAGCAATCTGTACTTGAATACCACCTGTCCTGATGGATCTGTCATTCCAGTGTATGAGGTTATACTTCCCGAAGGTGGAGCAACAACTACATTTACTGTTTCTCCAGGCATTGGGTTGGTTGGATCCAAAACCTTAGCTGTAATATAGACCCAGGTATTCCCGGAATAATCAACTTTATCAGTAGATACCTCTATAATTGGTTCAATACCTGGTTCATCCGGAATTAGTGAGAAATAAGCATCTGCTCTTATGTCCTTACTCATGGTTATGCTGGTTTCAGAATCATAGACAGCATTTCCGTCGATTACCCACCTGTCAAATTTGTAATCAGGATTAGCCGTAGCAGTAAGGGTAACCTCATCACCTGATTCGTAATCATATTCGCCTTCCAGAGGATCAGTTGTACCTCCCACACTAGGACCGATGGTCAGGGTATAGGTTACGGGTGTTACTGGCCCATCATCACCCACTGCAAGGTCCGCACGCACAAGACCATTACCCTGATGTTCCGTTGGCAAGCCCAAATCTCCAGCTGTATCTGCTAGGATTCCCCTTACTTCTTCATTTGTCATAGTTGGATCCGTTCCCCAAACCAAGGCGGCTGCTCCTGCCACATGAGGCGAAGCCATTGAGGTTCCGCTCCATCCATCCTCATACTTGCTGTCAGGCACTGTGCTTTTAATGTTCATTCCCGGTGCAATCAGCTCAACATCAAGACCTGTGCTTGAAAAGTATGCACGTCCATCATTGATATCCGATGCTGCAACCGCTACTACTGAAGCATATTTTGCAGGATAGCCTACAGTATCCCCCGTTCCTTCTGTATTTCCTGAGTTTCCGGCAGATGACACAATCAATATCCCTTCACTGTAAGCCCTGTTGCATGCATTTTCAAAGGTGGCTGAGTAGGTGCTGCTGCCAAGACTCATGTTTATGATTGATATATCACTCCGATTATAGACCCACTCAATTCCTGCCACTATTGCTGAAACCGACCCACTGCCGTTATCCCCCAAAACCTTCACGGCATAAAGCTTTGCTTCAGGGGCAACACCAACCACTCCAATTCCGTTGTCCAGTGCCGCAATGGTACCGGCGACGTGGGTGCCGTGACCGTTTACGTCATTGTACTGGTCATCGCTCCTTAAGGTCAACCCCCTAAGGTAGAACCTCCTTCCGCCTACAACCTCAAGGTCTTCATGGTCCATATCAACTCCTGTGTCAAGTACGGCTACGCCAATACCTGCTCCTCTGCTGGAATCCCATGTGCCAAATGAGTAGTCCTCGGCTCCGAATACCCTGTCAATTCCCCAGGGAACATCCTGTGCCAGGGCATGAACCTCAGAATCTGGCTCAATGTAGCTGACCCTGGGATTCCTGGCAAGTGCCGATGCCTGCTGAGGTGTCATTCTCGCTGCAATTACATCCACTATGCCAAACTCGGCATAAATCTCCCCACCAAAGGCTCTAACAAGTCCCCTGTTCTGCTCCCTTGCTGACATGTCATTGAAGCCAACAAGCACCTCAACCTTGTCCACTGGTTCCGCGCTTTGAACCCGACTGGTGCCAATGGATAGGATCATCAGGAATACAATCAGAACAACAGTGACCTTCCCATAATATCCATTAAGTAACCTTCTCATAATTTCACCCCTTTCATAACCAACTGATGAATCATCCGATCTCTTCCTCTCGGTATATTTATACCCTGTATTTATTGCATAAAGAAACACCCCTTAATTAATTTACCTTGGTAAAGGGGTGAATTGTGCATGCTTTATTGAAGTTTTATTTCCATCACCTTGTCTTCCTGATGGCCTTGTAGCCTGAAACCACGTCGTTGAGTTCCTCGGTGATTCCGTTTTGCCTTTGGGTGCTGTATGAAAAGTTCAGCTGCTCAAGCTTTTCATCGATGTTCTTTTCCGCTGATGTCATTGACTCTATTCTGCTTATGTTCTCAGAAACAAGGGAATAGCAAAAGCTCCTGAAAAGGGTGACAAAGAAGTACTGTCTAATGATATCCGAAACCAGCTGGTCCCTATCCATTGTAAATGTGGGGAGACTTCTGGATTCCCACTCCATTTCCCTGCCTGCAAATTTTCTGATGTCAACCGGGAAAAGCACAGTGCTTTGTTCGGTATAGCTGGAATGACCCTCAGGCTTGCAATAGTGGAGGATTATGCTGCTGATATCTTCCCTGTTTCTCAGATCCTCAATTTCCATAAGCAGCTTCTGTACAATGGATGTTATGCCGTCATTGGTCTGAGGCACAGGCAGGAGGCTGTGGATACTGTATTCTGGCTCAAGCCGTTTGAAAATCTGCTGGCCCACAGCAATGATCATATTGGTGCTGTTTGATTCCACCCTGGCTGTGGTGTAGTCTGTAATATTTTCATTGAAGCGTCCAGCCAGTCCATGGTCAGATCCAAACACTATATGCAGGGTTGATCCCTCCTCAGTTCTTATGTTGTCCATAAGCCCCTCCTCCTCTTGGGAAAATACTATATGGATGGCCATGTCAAGGACTTCACGGTAATTACCAGAGGCTTCTGCCGCATTCTGGAACTGGTGAATATTCATGGATGCATGGGCCTTCATTGTCTTTACAATGGATTTAAGACTTTCCGCTGAGTCAATGCTCCTCCGAAGATTCTGCAGAGTTTGCATCACCGATCAACTCCTCCTCCAAAAGCCGGGAAACCTTCCCCTTGAATTCCGACTTTATTTCCTCGCTTATCTTGTCCGTTGATTTGATATGGTCCCTGAATTCCTCAAATTCCCCAACCACATCCCTGACAAGCGTTTCCGCATCCCTTATCCTTCCAAGTGGAACCTGGTCAAAGAGTCCCTCTGTCAGGGCAAGGAAAATCCCAATCTGTTCAACCACATCCACCGGTGAGAATTGGGGCTGGTTGAACACCTCTCTGATCCTTTCACCTCTTGCCAGTATCTTCTTGGTCTCATCATCGAGCTTTGTCCCGAAGCTTGCAAAAATCTCAAGCTCCTCGAACTGTGAGAATGAGAGCTTAAGGTCGTTGGTTATGTTCCTGTATACCGGCAGCTGGGTCTTCCCACCTACTCTGGACAGTGAATCCCCAATATTGAGTGCAGGGATGTTCCCCTTGTTGAATATTTTTGACGATACGAAAATCTGTCCATCCGTGATCGAAATTAGGTTGGTGGGAATATATGCGGAGATGTTCTCCGCCTGGGTCTCTATGATGGGCAAGGCCGTAAGGCTTCCATCTCCAAGGTCCTTGGTCAGATGGGTTGCGCGTTCAAGAAGCCTTGAGTGGATATAGAATATATCCCCAGGATAGGCCTCCCTTCCTGGTGGCCGCTCCAATAGAAGCGAAAGCTCCCTGTAGGCTCTTGCGTGCTTTGTAAGGTCGTCATAGACAATCAGTACATCCTCACCCTTTTCCATAAAGTACTCCCCCATGGCAGTTGCAGCATAGGGCGCAATATATGCAAGGCCCGGTGGATCATCGGCCTGGGCTGATATGACAATGGTATGGCCCATGGCCTGGTTCTCCCTTAGGGACTCCATAAGCTTTGAGATGGTCGATGCCTGCTGTCCGATTGCACAATAAATGCAGATGACATCCTTGTCCCTCTGATTGATTATTGTGTCAATGGCTATTGCCGTCTTACCGGTCTGCCTGTCTCCCACAATAAGCTCCCTTTGACCCTTTCCGATGGGCACAATTGAGTCGACTACCTTCAGTCCCGTCTGCAGGGGATTGTTGACCGGATCCCTGTCCAATATGGAGGGAGCCTCCCTTTCAATCGGCAGCCTTTGGGATGCAGATATTGGTCCACCATCATCCAAAGCCTCTCCCAGGGGGTTTACAGCCCTTCCAATAAACTCATCCCCCACGGGGATTTCCGCAACATTGTAGGTCCTCTTGACGGTATCTCCTGATCTTATGTGGTTGTAATCTCCCAGCAGTATGACTCCCAGGCTGTCGGCATCCAGGTTGAAGGCCATACCCTTTGTCCCCCCGGGAAATTGTATAAGCTCCTGGTACTTGACCTTTCTAAGTCCCTTGACAATGGCAATTCCCCGATCCAAGGAGACAACTTCACCCATCTCCTCAACCTCATACTTGTCCAGGCTTTCATCCAAAGCAATATCAACAAATTCACCGAATTTGGATAATTGTTCTCTAATCATTGTGAGTTGCCCCTTTACTAATTCTTGGCCTCAATGGTCTTCAGTATGTTTATCTCCGTCTGGTCAAGATACTTTTTCAGACTGCTGTTCAATACATAGGATTCAAGCCTCAATTCATATCCCATGACCAAGTCCTCATCCACTGAGTATCTGAGGTCCTTGAAATTCCTGAACTTTTCCCTTAAGGCCGACTCCAGTGTTTTTTTCTTTTCGTCGGAAATCTCCCCAGCACTTGTAAATTCAAAGCTTTCCTCCTCAAAGGAAATCTCAAAGCCTGTGGCTGCCTGGTCCAGCCTGTGGATCTTGTTCAGGAAGGACTCAAAATACTCCTCCTCAAGGTCCTCATCAGTTATATATGACAGGATGTGCCTGGCAATCTTTACGGAGTTCTGTCCCAGGGCAGTCTGTATTTCCCTGGAAAGCCTCTTCCTGTCATCCTCAATTTCCCTCAGAAACTCTTCCCTTCTCCTATCAGCCTCATTCTTGTACTGCTCCAGAAGGTCATCCTTCATATCCTCTGCCTTTTTTCTGGCTTCCCTGATTGTTGCCTCCTCCTCAGACTCCAGCCGGGCAAGCTTCGTCTGGTATTCATCCATCAGGCTTTTGGCATCTGCCATCTTCTCCTCTGATTCCTCAATAAGCTTGTCTATCTTCTCCTGTCTGTTCTCCATTACCTGGTTGACTGGCTTGTAGAAAATCTTCCTCAGTATCAGCAGGAGAATGAAGAAGTTGAACACCTGGGCTAAAATTTCAAACCATTCTATTTGCATGACATCACCCCATAATCGCATTCCAGAACGGATTGGCGAAAAGAAGAATCATGGATATTACAAAGCAGTAAATAGCCGTGGACTCTATCATTGCCAGTCCTACAAAAAGCGTCCTGGAGATTGTATTGGCTTCATCAGGCTGCTGGGCAATGGACCTCAACGCCTGTGCAACCGCATTTCCTTCTCCGATGGCCGGTGCAATTGAACCAATTGCTATTGTCAGTCCCGCCATCACAATGGAAGTCATTCCTATAACCGTTATTGAATCCATAACTCATCCTCCTTGATTTTCACTTGTTGCTGAAGCTATATAGACTGTTGCCAGTATGGCAAAGATGTAGGCCTGGATAGCCCCAGTAAGAATTCCGAACAGCTGTATTACAACCGGAAAGAAGAAGGGTACCACACCCAACAGAATAATGACTATTACACTTGTACTCATGACATTTCCATACAGCCTTACCGCCAGTGATACGATTCTTGAAAACTCGCTGATGATGTTGAAGGGCAGCATCACAACAGACGGCTTGGCATACTCCTTAAGGTAGTTCTTTATCCCAAGGCTCTGTATCCCGTAGAAGGGAACTGCAAAGAACACATAGAGGGATAGGGCTATTGTGGTGTTCAAGGAGCCTGTTGGGGCATGGAAGCCCGGTATGATTGACAAAATCGTAGCCGTCAGGATAAATATGAAAAGAGTGCTTATAAATGGCAGGTACTTGCCAGGATCCTGCTGGCTTACGCTTTTGATCTGATTTTTCATTGTTATCAGGGTCGCCTCAAGTATGGACTGGCTCTTGGACATGTCGTTCTCATCTGTCAGATTCCTGGTCAGGAGCAATCCAGCCACGGTAAGCAGCAGCATTGTCACCCAGGTAAAGACCAAGGTCGCAGTTATCCTCACAACTCCCCACTGGAAATATACTATGCTACTGGGATCAATGGACATTTTTCCATCCCGTTCCTTTCATATACGCTAACTTTCCTTCCTTTTCACCCACCAGGTCAGATAGGTCCTTGCCAAGAGTATCCCCAACAAGGCAAGGGGAATATTGTAGAAGCTATCTCCCCTGATAAGATATAATCCCACCAACAGAATAAGCATCCTGATAATCAGGCTTGCCAGCATAAAGGCTGCCGGATGCTTCATATCTGCCATGCGGTTGACGCTGAAATAGAGTCCTCCAAAGAATATGAATCCCAGAAAAATACCTGTTATAAAAGCAATTACCATAGCTTCACTTCCTTTTACTGTTGGTTTTTTCACTGATCCAGCGCCATGCGTTAAGACAGCCCACAATCAGTCCTGCAAACATAAGGGTAAGTGTCCAGGAGAACCTCACCTGGAATCTACCATCAAGATACAATCCCAATGCCACTCCCAGAAGAGTTGGTACGGTTATTGACCACCCAATTATTCCGAAAACGCCCATACCGAACATAATCTCTTTTCCTTCCCGTTTAGACCTTAGCCTGTGCTTTACATCATCAGAGATCTTTTTTGTAAGCTCCTCCTCAGGTGTAGGTTTCTTTTTATCCAAAGCTATCACTCCATTTCAGAGATTCTCTTCAGTGTGGCTATTTCCATTCTGGATAGTATCTCATTTGTGGCCTTTTCCTTTTCGCTCTGTACGCTCAGCTTTTCCTCGACTGCCCTATTTAACTCCTCCAGGGATTCTCCCCTTATGACCTGCTGGCATACCACAAAAACCTCATTGCTCCTTTTTACAAGAATCCCATAATTGATTGCGTAGTATTCCTCAGCACCCTCGATTGCTAGAGTAAGTATGCCCGCCTTCAGTGAGGACACAAAATCAATATGTCTGGGCAGTATCTGAAAGTTCCCCTCAGTCCCCGGCGCCGTGATGCTGTCTATTTCCTTGCTGACTATGGTCTTGTTAGGAATTATTATTTCTACGTTCATTGGCCTCCTCCACATTCCCTATCATATATAGGTCACTCTCCCTGTAGTCCTCAAACTCATCATTGAGGATCCTTTCAAATCCATCCAGGGAATCCTCAAGCTCCACAAACCTGCCTTCCATTCCTGTGAACTGCTCCGTGGTGAAGAAGGGCTGGGTCAAAAATCTCTGCAGCTTCCTTGCCCTTAGGACAGTGTCCCTGTTCTCCTTTGAAAGCTCCTCGATTCCAAGCATGGCTATTACATCCTTCAGCTCGTCATAGATGGCCAGGTTACGCTTGATCTCCTGGGCTATGTTATAGTGTCTTTCCCCGACGATTCTCTTGTTCAGCATCTTTGATGTGGTGTTCAGAGGGTCAATGGCAGGGTAGAGTCCTTCACTGGCCTTTTTTCTGGAAAGTATTATCGATGCTGACAGGTGTGAGAATATGTGGGTTGCAGATGGATCCGTAAAGTCGTCTGCAGGTACATATACCGCCTGGATGGAGGTTATGGAGTTTGTCTTGGTGCTTGAAATCCTTTCCTGAAGCTCCGAAAGCTCACTGGAAAGGGTTGGCTGGTATCCAACCCTTGAGGGCATCTTGCCCATCAATCCCGAAACCTCGGATCCTGCCTGGATGAACCTGAAGATATTGTCGATAAGCAGGAGGACATCCCTTTTTTCAACATCCCTCAGATATTCCGACATGGTCAAGGCAGCATGGCCCACACGGAATCTTGCTCCCGGGGGCTCATTCATCTGGGCAAATATAAGGATTGCATTTTCAATTACCCCTGTATCCCTCATTTCCCTGTATAGCTCCTCTGCCTCCCTGGACCTTTCACCAATCCCACAGAAAACGCTGTAGCCCTTGCTCTTTTTGGCAGTATTGTTGATGAGCTCAGTGATGAGTACGGACTTACCAACTCCGGCACCTCCAAACAGTCCAGCCTTCTCACCCTTTGGCAAGGGTGCCAGCACGTCAATGGCCTTTATACCCGTTAGGAATATCTCATCCGATGAGCTTCGCTGTGAAAATGATACCGGGTCCTGATGGATGGACCTGAGAAGCTTGTCTTCCTTGTCCTCCGGGTTCACCAGATTATTCCCAAATACATCATAGAGATTCCCCAGGGTCTGTTTCCCCACAGGAATCATCAAATGGTCCCCCGTATCCCATATGGGGTCCCTTCTGGCAAGTCCTGCAGTGAAGGTCAGGGCAATAAGCTTGACGGTTGTTGAATCAACGTGGGAGCTTACCTCAAAAATCATCTCATGGTTCTCCCCTGCCACAAGCTTGTTGTTTATTTCTGGCAGCTTGTTCTCAAAAACAGCCTCCACTACGCTTCCTCTGACTGTCTTTACATAGCCTTCATTCATGGCCGGCATCCGAATCACCTCATTTCGCTGTATAATTATTACCTACCCCATGGCCTGGACTCTAATCCATTTCGAATGGAAAGCTGAAGTCAAGCCCCAAAGTGTCCCTAACCTCTAAAAGGTCCTTCTGCACACCTTCATTTACAGGTACTCCCTTGTCATCCCTATCCAGCCTGATCAGGTATTCCTTCTCACCTGCAGTGTATATCCTCTCCTCACCAGGGGCTACCTTTGAGCTCCTAAGCTCTCTTATGATGTTTCCTGCTGTTCTCCTGAAGGATTCCGCACCCATAAAGGCCTCAGTATCTATGGCAATAAAGAAGTGACCAAGGGGATAGGGTATCTTCTGTCCATCCTCCCCTATTCCTGAAAGCATCCTCAGGTAGCTTCCAGCCTGAAGGGCAGCCGACAATATCTCCACAACGGTGGCATAGCCATAACCCTTGTGACCGCCCATCTCCTCTCCAATCCCCCCAAGGGGTGCAAAGGCTGCCTCTCCTGTAAGTAGGTCCTTGAGGATTTTTTCGCTGTCAGTCATGGCACTTCCATCGCTGCCAACGACCATACCTGCAGGTGTGTCCTTTCCAAGACGGGCATAGTACTCAATTTTCCCCCTTTGGGTTATGCTGGTTGCACAGTCAAGGACAAAGGGAAAATTCTCATCGGTGGGCATTCCAAAGGTAAGGGGATTTGTCCCAAGCATATTCTCCACCCCAAAGGTTGGAGCAATGGAGGGCCTTGCATTGGTTCCGGTGATCCCTATCATGTCCTCCTCTGTTGCCATGGTCACATAGTAGCCTGCGATTCCGTAGTGGGTGGAATTCCTTACAGCCACCATTCCCATGCCATACTTCTTGGCCTTTTCAATTGCCAGCTTCATTGACCTGTAGGAAACCACCATACCCATGCCGTTGTGACCGTCAACCACGGCAGTTGTTGGGGTCTCCCTCACTATCTCCATTTCAGTTGCCGGGTTCAGGATCCCCTCCTCTATCCTGTCCATGTATATGGGCTTGAAGCGGTTGACACCGTGGCTTTCAATCCCCCGTCTGTCACTTTCCATAAGGATTTCTGCACATATTCTGGCATCCTCCTCTGGAACCCCGACCTTCTTAAAGGCTGCAATCATAAAATCTCCAATTAGCTTCCACGGTAGATATACTTTTTCATCCATTTGGCATCCCTCCAGACCTAAGCTCCCATTTCCAGCTATCTGTCTATAATATACCCTGTTTTCATCAGGCCTTCAGCATCTTGGCATTTATTGCAACAATAACCGTGCTCATGCTCATCAGTATGGCTCCAACCGCAGGACTGAGGACTATTCCCCAGGGAGCCAGCACCCCTGCTGCAAGAGGAATTGCGATTATATTGTAGCCACTGGCCCACCAAAGGTTCTGGACCATCTTCCTATATGTCTTCCTGGAAAGGTCCATTAGGGCAACCACATCATTGGGGTTGCTCTTAACAAGAACCACATCCGCAGTCTCCATGGCCACATCGGTTCCAGCTCCTATGGCTATCCCAAGGTCCGCTGTAGCAAGTGCAGGTGCATCGTTTACCCCATCACCTGTCATTGCAACCTTCCAGCCCTTGTCCTCCTTGATTTTCTTTATCTGGTCGGCCTTATCATCTGGCAGTACTTCGGCATAGACCTCATCTATGCCCAGCTGCTTGGCTACCCAGTCAGCAACCTTCTGGTTGTCCCCTGTAAGCATAATGGACTTGACTCCCATTTCCTTAAGGGTTTCAATGGCCTCCTTGGCGGTTTCCCTGACCATATCAGCAAGCCCGATCATGCCAACCAGACCCCCATCCTCAAGGACAAAGACTACGGTCTTACCATCCTCGCTCATCCTGTCAAAGTGGTCCTTGTCAAAGGAAATATCCTTGTTCTCAATAAAACCTATACTTACAACCTTGACCTCCACTCCATCTACCTTTCCCTCGATTCCCTTTCCGGTCAGGGCCTTGAAGTCTTCTGTCTTATAAAGGTCAAGCTCCCTTTCCTTGGCCTCATTTACAATCCCTCTTGCTATTGGGTGCTCAGAATTCTGCTCAAGGCTTGCGGCAATTTTTAGAAGCTCATCCTCCCCGTAGCCTTCCGAGGGGACTATATCAGTAACCCCAAACTCCCCCTTTGTAAGGGTGCCTGTCTTGTCAAACACGACTGCCTGGAGGTTTCTTGCGCCTTCAAAGTTGGCCCTGTTCCTTATTAGAAGTCCCTGCTTGGCAGAAAGTGTGGTTGAAACAGCCACAACTAGCGGGGAAGCCAAACCCAGGGCATGGGGGCATGTGATCACCATCACCGTAACCATCCGCTCAAGGGCCATATCAAACTCATAGCCTAGAGTCAGCCAAACAACAAGAGTTATGATTCCGGCACTCAGGGCCAGGTAGAAGAGCCACTTGGCAGCCCTGTTGGTCAGATCCTGGGTTTTTGACTTGGTCTCCTGGGCTTCCCGGACCATTGTAATAACCTGTGAAAGGTAGGAATCCTCCCCGGTCTTCTCCACCTGGACCGTCAGTGAGCCCTCCTTGTTCACAGACCCACCTATGACCTCATCATCCTCCTTCTTCTCAACAGGTACGGATTCTCCTGTAAGCATTGACTCGTCAACTGCTGACTTTCCCTCAACTATTATTCCATCAACTGGTATCTTTTCTCCAGGCTTCACAAGGACCCTGTCTCCGCTCTTTAACTCTGACAGGGGTACGTCCTGGGCATTGCCCTCTTCATCCAGCCTGTGGGCCTCGTTTGGCATAAGCCTGACCAGCTCCTCCAGGGCATTTGAGGCACCCATCACTGATTTCATCTCGATCCAGTGACCAAGAAGCATGATGTCAACAAGGGTTGCCAGCTCCCAGAACAGCTGCTTTCCCTCCCAGCCAAATACAACAAGGCTGCTGTAGCCGTAGGCGATGGTTATTGCCAGGGCGATCAGCATCATCATTCCAGGACTCCTGTCCTTAAGCTCATCCTTGGCTCCGGTGATAAAGGGCCATCCACCGTAGAAGAAGACCACACTGGACAATCCAAATAGGATGTACATGTCCCCTGAAAATCTCCATTCAACTCCAAGAAAACCCTGTATCATTGGAGACAAAGCAAGAATCGGAAGGGTCAGTACCAGGGAGATGAAAAAACGTCTCTTGAAATCCTCCACCATATCCCCGTGGTCATGCTCTCCATGATTTTCGTGCTTGTCATGATCCTCTTGCTTATTGTGACCGCCATAATCCCCATGTTGCTCCTGGTCTTTATTCTTATCTTGCTCCTGCATTTTTTTACCTTCGTCCTTCACTAAAATCACTCCCATTTATACCTATATCATTCAACCAGAAACTGGCCCATCATGCCAACATCCTCATGCTCAAGTATGTGGCAATGGTACATGAAGATTCCTGGCTTTTTGAATCTTGCAATAACCCTTACAGTCTCATCGGCATCCACCACAAAGGAATCCTTCCATCCCCTTTCATAGACAGGAGGTGGATTCCCGTCCCGGTCAAGTATCTGAAACTGAGTTCCGTGGGCATGGAAGGGGTGGACAGTACCTGCCATCATGCCCATTCCACTTTGGTTGGATACCTCCCATATTTCTGTATCTCCTAGCTTTACGAATTCATCTATCCTGTCCATGTCAAACTGTTTACCGTTTATATTCACATTTGGACCCATTCCAAGGAATACAAATTCCCTTGTAATGGTTGCATCATCTGGTTTAAGCCATTCAATTGGACCTAGGACAGCCGGCAAGGAATAGTCATTTGTAAGGCTTCCATCCACGACAAAATCCATAAATACCCTGTCCCTGTGAGCAAGACTGACCCTTGCCCCATCTTCATAATCAGAGAAATCCACCAGAATCTCAGCCCTTTCAGATGGTCCAAGAATAAGGTTTCCAAGCTCAACCGGCTCTTCCATAAACCCACCGTCTGTGGCAATCTGATAGAAGGTCTGGTTATTGTTCAGCCTCAGGTTGAATATGGATGCGTTGGACCCATTCAGGATCCGAAACCTCATCAGTCCCTGCTCCACTTTAAGGTAAGGATCAATATCCCCGTTTACAAGTATGGTGTCTCCCATCAGGCCAAACATTATCTCCGGTCCTCCAAGGATGTAATCTATGCTTCCATCTTCAGAAAATCTCTTGTCCTGAATCACAAGTGGGATATCATTAACACCATACTCCTTGGGTATATCCAAGGAATCCGACACCTCATCCTCAATTATAAAAAGGCCTGCCAGGCCCTTGTAGACCTGTCTTCCCGTGTTCTTGTGAGGGTGTGGATGGTACCATAGTGTTGCAGCTGGTTGGTCAATGGTAAACTCCGGAGTCCAGGTCTCTCCAGGCTGAATGCCTGAATGTGGTCCACCGTCATCCTCTCCGGAGACCTCAAGCCCATGCCAGTGTATAGTCGTCATCTCACCATTTATCCTGTTCTCAACATTTACGGCTACCTCTTCCCCCCTTCTGGTCCTGATCACAGGTCCCAGATAGTCACCATTATAGCCCATGGTGTCAGTTTGAACCCCAGGGACAAATTCCATGATCCCATTCTGGGCTATGATATGAAATTCAGCCCTGTCAGGTGATGGGTCCGTATCCTCGAGAAGTTCAGGAATGGCAAGTGGTGTTCTCCCATTTTCATCTTCAAACATATCACCCTCTTCACTGATAGGTGTTTCAAATGTTGGCTCGTCAATTGGTGGCTGCATGGGTTCACCTCTGTTTAGAAAGAATAGCATCCCCCAAACAACAACTACCAACCCTGCCAAAACCACTATAAGTTTTTTCAATACTCTCACCTCAAATCTTCAGTGTCTATAAAAATAAGGTTCATCCCATTCATCTCCAAAATCTTGTCATATCCTTCTTGTCCTCAATGTTGTAGTCAATCATCCTATCAATAAGGTCCAGGTCAACCTTCTCCTTCCACTTGATCTTCATGGTCATCTTTGTCCTCTCATAGCCTGATTTCTTGATCTCCTCATCAAAAATATCCAGGGTATGCGCCTCCGGTGAAAGAGAAATATGCCCCTTGGATATGCTAAATCCTATGATATATGTTCCGTGGTCGCTGAACATGGGCTGATTCCACTTGATCTCCTCCTTCAGCTGGGGATACTTCCCCTTTATGTGGTCAAGGATGATCCTGACCCTGTCCCTCTTGTCCAGCTCATCTATCTGGTCTATAAATTCCATGTGTGTGTTCATCTTAAAATCCCTCCTCAAGGCTTTGATACCCTTAACGGCCGGTCGTTCTAACATAAGAGGGATAAAGACATATGCTCACCTGTTATTTTTGCACAAAGAAAAAAGCGGGAATCCCCCGCTTAATAATTGAATCTATTTCTTGTTTTTCTCCCTTACATACTCAATTGCTTCCTTTCCTGTCATGTTTTCAATGTCTATGGCAATTATATGTGAAGTCTTGCAGCCCTGGATTTCCTTTATGTTTGCATCCTCGGGCAAGTCTCCTGAATACTTGTCCACCAAGGCCTTAAAGCCCTGAAACCACTCATCTCCATCTACAATCCTGGCCTTGCCAAACGCGATCACACTTCTGAAATATGTGGTGTACTCCTGGCTTACGATGGTATCCTCATCAACGACAGCAAAGGATACCTTGGGATCCCTTGTTATGGAATCCACCTTGTGACCCGCTTTTGCTGAGTGAAAATATATCTTGCCATTGAAATAAGCATAGCTTACGGGAACTGCATAGGGATACCCCTCATCACCCTGGCAGGCAAGTATTCCGTTTGTTCCCCTACCCATAACAAGTTCAATATCCTCCTGGCTTAAAAGCTGCTTTTTCCTTCTCATTTCCCTGAACATTCATAACTCCCCCTAGGCAATATTTTGTACTTATATCAATGATAATCCTATCCAAACACACTGGACACCCTTTCCCTAAACTCCTGGTACAGCTCAGCATCAGCCAGGTCACTCAAGGCATCCACCAGCGATGTGTAATACCACTTCTGCTCCACATATCCTGCATTGAACCTATCCCAGAGAGCATCTCCATTGGTCTCCAGATCAGCCTCAATATCCATAATATTGGACAGCTTGTCACAGAGTGCGATCATCTTAACATCCCCAGAAGCGCCCCTAAGATGCTCCACCGTATGGTTTTTCCTCTCATTCCAAGGCAAGGTCCTGTCTGGCTCCGATTCTGATTTTATAATCCTTAGAATCTCCTCTCCAAACTCACTTCTCAGGTCATCCTCAGTGGTATCAGTGTCCTCAAGTGTGTCGTGGAGTATACCAGCAATTACGACCTCATCTCTCATGCCTGCCTTTGACAGAAGAATTCCAACATGTAAGGGGTGCTCAATATATGGAAAATCCGTCCCCTTTCTCATTTGTTCCCCATGTGCCTTAACTGCAAATCTAATGGCCTTCTTTATCCTTATCATAAGGAGTTCCCCCTTTAGATCAACTAAGCATTTAACCTCTATCTGTACTTGTCATCGACTACATTGTAATTTTCATGATTAATCATATCCCACTCTGTCCTTCTCCACTTGGCTGACTTAAGCATATGGTTGATCCACTCAGGGTCATACTCCCTGTAATTCCGGCTCTTGGCCCATTCCCTCGTAGTCTTGTGGTGCTTGCTCTTTGGGTTGCTGTATTCTGTCAGAAATTCCTTAAAGCCCTCAACTCCGCCAACATCCTCCGGAGGGGCCTCACCCTCACCATCCAGCAGGGTGGGAAATCCAAAATGGTAGTCATGGACGATTTCCTCCAAGGTGACCAGAATGCTCCAGCTGTCCCCAAAGTCATAGGTATATTCAAGGCTTCCATATTCCTCAAGGTACCTGTCAATCTTGATTGATATGGGCTTTCTTACCTGGACTCCCAGGGCCTTGATCCTGTTTCTCTCAAACTGTGCATATTGTGAGTCTGAGCTTTTAAGCTGAGCCATGTAGGTCTTTTTGTTCCTTTCAAATTCCTTGTGCTGTTCATATGAAAACTCGTCATTGGTGACCCTGATGTTGTCCCTTTCAAGGATAAACTCATACATGTGCAGATCCGTCCCAAACAGGCTTTTGAAATTTGTCACAAGCTGTATTGTGTCATGAAGTCTCCTGAATGTGCACTGGCTCGGAACCACGACTCTTCTCCAAGCCCTTGGCTCAAGCTCACTGAATTCGATTTTTATGATATATGCCTTCAAAAGAACCCACCTCTTTCATGATATGTAATGAGCTGAAAATCAACCACTATCCCTAACAGTATTATTTTATCACAAGGACCACCAAAAAACCCACCACAATTGTGGTGAGTCCTTATCTAGCATATTTTTTTCTTAAGTATCTCTATATCAACTTCATGTTGTCCTATTATTTCCTTGAAAACCTTGTTTTCTTCAATAATAATGCCAAGCTTCTTACTGGTATCTTCCTTGAACTCAGTAAGTATTGCTGTCTGTTCCACTACAGCATCCAATTTACTCTCAAGACTTCCCATTCTGTCTTCAAGACTTCCCTGACCTGCCTTCAAATCCCTTAACTCCTCCAGCACTATCCTTTGAAATTCTTCATTGTTCATATGGACACCCCCGATTCAATCATCCGTATGGACATTATACCACAGATCCCATACGAAATTATTAAGTATAATCCAGCATAACTTAACATTTCGTACAAGCGTTCGATTCATTTTTTTGAGGTTTCACTACACAATTGCTTCCTGTTCAAGCTTTACATTATTCTCCAGCATGTATTCAACTATTTCACGGAACTGCCCTTCGCGAAGCTTCCCAAGCCTTTTCCTGTCATTCTCCGTAAGAGGCTTTCCCATCTTTTCATACTTTTTCAGGGTGTCCAAATCCATGTTGTAGGCTATTATCTTAATCCCAGTGGTTCTCCTAAGATGTTCCAGTATAAGGAATCCTCCCGCATCAATATCACCAAAATGATAAAATCTCGCTTCACTGTTCTGGTCATGGAGCATCCTTATGAAATCCCTCCTGACCCTGTTGTGGAATCCGCCCAGGTACAATACAAAATAACCCTCTTCCATGAATCTATGAAAGGATGTCAGATTCTCCACTGTAATAACCTTTCCCTTAAACACCTGCACGGACTCAATTTTATCAAGCATGCTTGAAGAGATTGCAATATCCGAGTCCAACCTGCTTAGGTCAATTTCCTGGCCGGACAGGGAGACCTTGCCTGATCCCTTGAAATTGACATAGGTGGGTGTTCTCATAAGGTTGAGATTTCCAAGGATCTCATCCTTATCAGGAAAGTCACCATAATCATACAGTATGCTCTCCACTTTCCCCTGGATTTGCCCGAATGCCTTTGAATCCTTGTATAGCCGTACAGAAAACTCCCTGATGAACTGCTCTCCTTGAAGGTCTTCCAACTCCCTTACAGCCATAAGAATTCTTTCGAATTCCTCGAAATCACCTGAAAAAAACCTTACACTCCTGTTTTCTCCAATGCGTTTTAGCTGATCCTTAAGGTATTCCTCCAGTATCTCACCATTCCCCTTATACTTGCTGATCAGCTCTTCAAGTCTGGCATTTATATCATCCCTTGGCACCCTATTTATGTAGCTGTAGACCTCCTCCATGACTTCAACATTGAGATAGACCTCCCTGATGACACCTCCCCCTGTCACTCTTGGAACTACAAACCCCTTTCTGGCAAGGACATCAACCTCTTCGTTCACAGCCCTGAAAAGGTCGTAGTCCGAATGGTCCTCATACCTGGGAAAGAGGTTTGAAATTCTTACCTTAAACCTCTGATTCACCTTGTTTGTCCCCTTGAAGCTCTTGCTGTTCTCATACTTGTCCAAAAGCTCATTAAGGATTCTCTTTTCATATCTGCCCATCATAGGTCATACACCTCAACAATTGCATTGTTTCCTTCCCTTATGGCCAAGAGGACCGTATCAACCTTCTCGCCTATGATTTCCATCTTGCCCGGTGGGGTGGCCAGGATAATCTGGAAGTTCTGGCTGTTGAAAAAGTCCATCATGGAAGCTATCCTGTTGTCATCCATCTTGTCAAATGCCTCATCCAGCATGATTATCCTGATTGTGTTCCCTGCCCTGTAGAGCTGTACAAATGATGCTGCTATTGCAACATAGTAGGGCGTCTGGGTCTCCCCTCCGCTCTTCTCCCCATAGATGTTTGAAAACCGCTGGCTGCTCCCGTCCTTCTTCTCAACAATGATGTCATAGTCCAGATAACTCCTGTAGTCAGTGTATTCCATGATGACCCTGTCTCCCATATCATCATATGCCGTAAGCTTCTCAAAGAGGTCGCTTATCTCATCACTGTACTGATTCTCAAAGCTGTAGCGGAACATCTGGCTTCCTCCGGTATTCTGGTCGGACATGATCATCTGGTAAAGCTTCTCCTTCTTCTTGTTGTTTGTGATCTCAAACTTGTAGCTGTCTTCACCGTAGTATATCCCTCTGAGGGCCTTGTTCAGCTGCCTGAACTCAAGCCTGGCGCTTTCTATGTTCTCCTTCAGCCTTGCCAGGAAGGATTCCTTGAACTCCAGCTCGCAGTCATCCTTTGCCTTGGCCAGCTGGTCCTCGTATTTTACAATTTCAGATGAGACCTGTTTGTGGTGTTCCCTTACAAACTCCTCCATTGCCTCCCGGCCGGTTCCAAAATCACAGTCATAAAGACTGCAGTATTCCCTCTGTTGGTCCTTAAGTACATCTGTCAGTTTGTTGACCGTGTTCTCAAGACCTAGGGTGTGGGGTGAAAAGTTGGCAATTATGGTCTCTGGTGACTTTGATTTTGACTGGTCCCCAAACTTCCTGATTCCTTCCTCATAGGCATCCGCTTCAGTCTCCCTTAGATTGTTGAGAACCCCCTCACTTTCCTTATATTCCCTGCCTATTTCGGCAACCTTGCTTCTGTTGGTCTCCATATCCTTTTCCAGACCAGTACACAGGGCAATGTAGTCTCTGCTTTCCTTGAGAAGCCTTCCCACCTTTTCCCGGGACTGGGATATCTCTCCCTTTATCTCCAGATATGTGGGATTGCTTTTTGCCTTGTCCAGCTCATTTCTCTTTGTGAACAGTATTTCCTCTATCCTGGCAAGCTCTTCAGGTGCTGAAAGGTTTTCCACCACTGTTTCCATGTGGCAAGAATCCAGGGCAGCAAGGATAGATTCAAATCTTGCCACATCCTTTCTCAATGTGTCCAGTTCCTTGACTGTCTCCTCCAGCTCAGCTTCCCTCATTTCCAGCTGCCTCTTGTAGGCTATGGCTCCTATAAATGGAGGATTGTAGACCTTCTCGTCAATCTTTCTGACTGCATAGTTCTGGTAGAGCATGCACCCCTGTGTTATTGCAATCTTATGCTTCTTCAGGTCCTCAATCCTGGTGCACCTTGTCACCCTGTTAAGGAGGTAATATGCATATGACCTTGCATATCTGTTGTTGCTGGTCACATGGTAGGCCAAGGATGACCTTTCAGACTCCAGTTCAAGGTTAAGCTTTTCAGTGTTTATGAGACCTACGGAATGGATCCTTTCCTTGACCCTGTTGTAGGTATCCAGGGCCACCTGATAATATCTGGGATCCACCAGCAGGTAAAACCTCTGTGTGTTCAGATAGCCCTCTATTGCATTTTGCCAAGAAGGGTCTGTTATTTCAAGAAGCTCCGAGAAAATCCAAACATTTGCTCCAATTCCACGCCTTTTGAACTCCAACATTATTTCATCCCTGAGATCGACGGTGTTCTTTGGATAGGTCAGCTTCTTATTCCGCAGGTCCTTTATCTCCTCCTGCAGCTTTCTCCTTGTATGCTCCAGCTGGTCTATCCTTAGCCTTGAACCGTAAAGCCTGTCATTGAACTGACTCTTGTTGGTCCGGACAATTTTCTCCATCTCGTATGCCCTTTCCAGCTTTTCTTCCGCAGAAATCTTGGTATTCTCCAGATCATCAATCTGCTTCTTGGTTATGGAGGCACTCCCTTCCTTGAAAAGCAATTCGAATGCCTTCTGACATTTCTGGACCATGGCAGAAAGCCTTGCCAGCTTTTCAGACAGATGTCCCCTCTCCTTCTCCATGGAGCCTATCTCATTCTCAATGCCCTCAATAAGCCTTGTGACCTCGTTGCTCCGCAGGGCAGCCTCAAGCCCTATAAGCCTGTTGTTCTGACTTTCGTGTGCCTTCTCCGTCTCCCTACTTCTTATTGATGCATCATCAAATTTACCCTTGATTACATAGGAATCCCTTTCCATCCTATCCATGAGCTTCTTGAGCCTCTCAAGCTCAGCTCTCTTTAGAAGGATTTCATTTACCTTCCTGTCCCTTTCCTTTGATTGTATCTCAGCTTCCTTCCGGAGAATCTCCTCAAGGGATTCTATCTTGCTTCTTGTCTTTGCCATAAGGTCCTCAAATTCCTTAAGGTGGCGGATATTCTCCCTTAGGGAATGTACCTCAATCCGTTTCTCCGAAAGGATGAACTTGTTGATAAAGTCCTTCACATTGTCCATGGGCTTAAAGGCCAGTGACTTTGGTATCATGTCAAAGAATCTGTCCTCCAGGTTCCCCAACCTTCTTCCAAACCTTTGTTTCGCTTCGCCCATCTGGCTTATGAGGACAATCTTTCTGTCGTTTCGTCTGAACTCATCCTTCATTGAGGGTCTTCCCTCGCTTATGAAGTTTAGCTCATCAAGTCTGCACTCCTCCACAAACCATTTTGTATCAAGCCTTGCCTCCTCATCAGGTGACTCTATCCTGGCACCGATAGTGAAATACGATGACCTGGTCTCCTCGAAAAACTCCAGGGCAACATAGGATATAACACTTTCCTTCCTAAGATATGTATTGTCCTCATCCCCTGTCTTGCACCTGACATAGCCCCTCAGGTCCCTTTTGCTCTTCTCATTGGCAGCTGTGTTGAACTTCCGTGTATTGGTGGTCAGCACCAGCTGGATTGCGTCAAGAACGGTTGATTTCCCTGATGTGTTCTCTCCGGAAATCAGGAAGGATCCGTCAACCTCAATGGTTTCATTAATAAAATAATGCCAGTTAATCAGCCTGATCCTGGTCAGTCTCTTCATCCTCAACACCTCCACCCGCATATTTCTTCAGCCTATCTGATATGTCCTCAGCCAGATTGTTGATGTTTTCCCCAGGTACTGCAAAGAGGACCGAGGGATAGATCACTATTCTGGCATCTGAAAGGGTCACATCGGTATCAATGTTTGTCACAATGTTGAATCTCTTAAAGAGCCTGATTACATCCCTGAGTGTCGTCTTGTCAATGGTGGGTTTGGATTCTATCTTAAGCATCCGGTACTTGTCATGGATATCCTCGGAAAACACCATTATGTCGTCATTCCCACTCAATTCCCTTCGTTTTTCTATGTAAAGAAGCCTTAAGATCAAAAGTATTATGGTCTCAATCTTTTTCAACCGGTACCTGCCAGTTCCATTGTAGTTTACTATTCCAGCAACATCGCTGTTTTCGTTGATCCTCAGCTCATATCCAAGCAGGTCAAAATACTCCTGAAATTTTTCCCTGTGCTGGAGGATAAAAATGTAATCATTCCTGGTATCCTCCTTTTTCTTCAGCACAAAGCAATGATTAAGGAGCTTGTTGGCAGCGCTTCTGAACTTCTCCTTCTGTGCCACACTTTCATTGAATATTTCCATTTCCATCCCGCCTTTCTATCTCAAAGTCCTCAAACCTGAACCCATTTGACTCAATCATCCTTCCCATTCGACTGATCCTGTAGCCTGACAGATGATGTCTTCCATAGAGACTGATAAAGATGACCCTTATAAGGTCCCTCTTTGTGGACAGGGGCAGGGTGGATGCCAGGATTGTCTCCCTATCACCGAGACTCTCCATTACAAAGGAATTTATGTTCTTTCTGGAGAACCTGTTTCGGTGCTTCTCCCTAAGTGCCATCTTCCTCGCCAGTCTTTCCTCTTCACTTAAACCGATTGACTGGTCCAGCAGCTGGGGTACCTGATTTTTTCTTGTGATGGGCATTACATACAATGAATCCCCATCAAGAAAGCCCTGAGGAAAGATTTCAAATATCCTTAGAAGGTCATCCTCAGTATCATGATTAAGACCCATTTCATCCTCCCTGTTCAGACCATCCGCCATAAGAGCAAGGATCTGGAATATCTTACCGTCAGTGTTCCCAGAATCATTCAAGAGAAACTTTGCCCTGGCAACTGAGCTAGAAAGGTATTTGGTGTGCTTCTCATCAATCTCCCTGGCTATGTCGTCATAGCTGTTGAAGGAGGTGATGGTCCTCAAAATCCTGTTCCTAAGCTCTTCCCTTGCCAATTGCCTATCCTCTGTCTGCTCAATATCCATAAATCCGTCCACGGTTCTCTCAAAGACATTCTTATCATCCAGTATGTATTTTAGCCTCTCCACTATCTCCAGCCTGTAGTGGGAAATGTTTTCACTGGTCTTCATGCGGTGGTAGCTTTTTGAACCTATTTCGATGTTGTAGTCAAAGAAATCCCTGACTATCTCTGAAGCAGACTTGTCCCTTGTTATACTGTCTATCCTGTTCTTGATGGAGGTGTTGAGCTTCTTGAGTCCTACCATTACATACTCCGTATTCTCAATAACCTTCTTTATGACATTCTCATATGGCCTGCCGTACCCTTCCTGGTTCATGAGTATTCCATATATTGAGGATATCTCACTCTGGTACTCCATCTCCTCGTTTCTGTCAACCTTTATAAGCGCCTCAATTACAGTTGCTGCGTAATCATGGAGATTCACCTTCACATTGTAGCTGGAATCGTGCTCAAACTCTATCCAGCCACAGACTTTAAGGCTCCTCAGTATTGAATTGGCCTTGGATCGAGAATCTGTCAGGGATACCTCCTCCTCGTCGAAGATCATCTCCTCAGGAAATCTTTCATCAAAGTATTGCTCAAGCTTTCCAATAAGAACCTCCCTTTCCACGCCAAAGGAGAACTCGGTCTTGTAGGTCTCATAGATTATCTCCAGGCAATCCACATAGGTTTCCTTGTATTTACTTGTAAGGGGCTTGAAGAAATCATCCGAAATAATACTGAAAAGTTTCATATTCACACCTCTGGTTCAGCCATTAGTAACATCTCATACATTTAATTCTACCATTAATCCAGATGCAATAGAACGGAAAGTGTCAAATATTACAGTCCAAAACAAAAAAGCACTCAACTTCCCGCATCCGTCATTTTGGTAAGAGAAATCAAGTGCATCGATATTTAATTTAATTCTAGCCTATAGCTTCTAGTAAATGATTGATGGCATTTTCTCAAATACAAGCCTATAGCCTGTATTAATATAAAGCACCTATATGTCCAGCAGCTTTTTGGTCTCTTCCAGTGTGTAGAACTCAACCTCATCATTAGCAAGTCTATTCTCATAATCCAAAACGGTTTTTAGGTCAATCTCATTCTCTATCTTTTCTATTGATGCTTCCTTCTTTACTTCTTCCTTACTTAATCTAACCCTTTCATTTCCCACAGCAATCCCCTCTATTATAGTGTTCCATATCCCTTCTTGATCCGCTTCTTGTTGGAGTACATCTTAAGGTCGGTCTCATGTATGAAATCGCCGATATCATTATGAGTAGCATAGTCATAGATATCAGAGCCTATTGCTATGTCCAGCATGTATTCATGCTCGGCTTTTGCCTTGCCTAGCTCATCCCTCATCCTTTTGACTTGTTCTTCAAATACCTCATCCTCCAGGTCGAATATTATGCAGGCAAACTCATCCCCACCCAGCCTGAAGCAATCCCCGTATGGCTTTAAATGGTTCTTGATTGCATCGCTGCATGCCCTTATCGCATGGTCTCCCTCCTTGTGTCCATAATTGTCATTGATGTATTTAAGGTTATTGATGTCCATCATGGCCAGTCTAAAGGGCTTGCTGCTGCTTGACTCCCTCAGCCCATCTATGTATTTCTCAAAGGCTGCCCTGTTGCCCATATCCGTTAGGATGTCCTTGTAGGCCAGCTTCTTAAGGATCTGGGATTCCTTTTCATTCTGTAGCATAAGATTGATTGATCTGAAGGTGTTGTATGAGATCTGAACAAGGAAGAGGAGTATTCCAGCTCCAGTTAGGTAGCCCGTCATTTCATATCTTCCCAGCAGGAAAACAATAACCTCAACCAAGAGGAAAGCACCAGATGTACTGGAGTAAATGAGCATATTCTTGGCCTGCTGGTTGTCATGCTCCTTCCATTCCAGCATCATAAACAGTATTGATGCCGCCATAGTAAGAACCACCAGCACAACAGTCAACTGCATGCTTGCTATGAATGCTGCTATTCCAGCCAGCTGCAGATATAGATTTATCAGTAGGTTCAGAAGAAACATAAGGGCAAAGGTCACCATAATTGACCTGTACTTTTTTAGTACCGACTCTTTAAGAAACAATACAAAGGCCATTGCAATAAGTGGAATGACCATATAGCTTAATCCACCCAGAATAAACCTGTTTCCAACAAAGAGCTGAAGCACCTTTGATTCACTTAATATCCAGATTGCAACAAAAACAGCAAAGCCTCCCAGGTAAATAAGCCTATTGTCTTCAAGATTTCTGACCAGACCGGATAGGACTAGTGTGATCGCCCCAAATGCCAGGAAGATGAAGCCAAGGGTGATCTTAAGGATATTGCTGGCAATGACATCAAAGATCAGGTCCTTTCCCTGGCCGGCATAAACCTCGTTGAGCATTCCTGAAAAGGCCAGTGTTGGAGATTGCATTTCAAGCCTGAGCTCCTTGCCGCCAATATCATTGGGCAGCTCAAAAATATGCCATAGACTTGCATCTGGCACTTCAAACCTTCCATCATCGCTTTTCATGTCCCTAAATATCTCATTCCCATCCACATATACAATGACATCCTGCATGGAGGACCTTATCCTCAGCCTGATGTGGTTGTCCAGGTTATCAGGCAGCATAAGGCTTGCCGCATATCTGGTATTCTCCTCCAGTCTCAGGTCATGTGGTAGGCTTACATCCCTGATCACAGTATCCCCATACTCCACAATCCACCCATGGTTCAGGTCGATCTTATCGCTGTTGATGAGCCTATAGTCCTCTGATGGGAGTGTGATGGCAAGATATGAAATCAAGGCCAGCAATAAAGAGGCTGCAACGAAAATAATTATTCTGTTTCTTTTTGTCTTTTCCAACGTCTCTTACCTCCCTTTCGGGATTTTATACCTAAACCATATTATATATCATTACTCCAATATGCTAAATCACATTGGTGTATTGAAATGACCTTGTAGCCATTAATTCGATTGACCTTCCAGCATTTCAATAAAGACCTCCACCAATTGTGGATTTAAACCTATGCCTGCATCGTGGCGCAGGATTCCCATGATCTGGTCATGCTCAAGTCGTGCCCTGTATGGTCTGTTGCTCCTTAGGGCATCATATATATCCGCTATGCTTATGATCTGACTAACAAAATGGGGCTTCCAGTCACGGGTTATGTTGGGGTAGCCACCGCCGCTGTATTTGATGTGGTGCTCCAAGGCAGCCAGTATGGCTATTCTGGGTATCTCCTTCTGATTGCACAGGTACATGACCCCGTTTACCGTATGTGCTTTGATTATTTCAAACTCATCGGGGGTCAAGGGGCCAGTTTTGTTGAGTATCTCCTTTGGAACAAGCATCTTGCCAACATCATGCATCAGGGCCGCATAGATTATATCCATCAGCTCAGAGCCTGATATTCCAATATGCTTGGCCAATGACATGGATAGCAGGGCCACATTGATTGTATGCACATAGGTATATTCATCTTCACTTTTGACCTCAGCCAGGTATTTCAAGGGAGTGGCTGAATATCTGAAGGTATCCATCAAATCCACAGAAAGGTCCCTTACAGCCTTGAAGTTGAAGGGATTTTGCGGGTCGAGATTCCGCAGCATCCAAATGAAATCCTTTGATGAGCTCAGGTCCATAACCGAATCAACATTAGTATCCTCGCCTTTTTCCTCATCTTCAGATATTCTCCCAAGCAGTATGTGTGAATAATCCATGAAACCCGAACTTCCCGCACCTGTTCCGAATGTTTCCATGAGAAACATGGTGAACTCCTCCTGGTACAAGCCCTTGAGAAAGACTATCTGGTCAATTCCCACCTCCTTCAGGACCTTGACCATGGACTCGGAAACCTTTCCAACGCCCACAACCGGCTTACGGTTAACCAGCATGTTATCATTGAACACACCTATAGCAAGCTTCTCCTCGGTTTGGAAAACCTGGTCAAGCCTTTCCATCACCCGGTCTACAGAGGTTCTGGCCTGAGGATGCTTGTGGGAGTATAGCCTTATGGAATTGATTGCCCCCAACAAATCAGGCAAGATATGGTCGTTTCTATCTGGATATGTGATCATGGCTGACTCCTTTTAGATATTTCTTTATACTCCTGAGTCTCTTTGGCGAAAGTGTTAGCCTCTTTCCCATCAAGCTCTTCTCCAAATCCCTAAAGGCCTCTGAATCCAACCAAGAGATGGTGTCAATGGCCTTCACTATATACTTATGACTACTCTCATCTATGTAGAAGGTAGTGATCCTGTCCACTATGGTATCCATGAGTTCAGTGACCCCAAAGTCTCTGACCAGATGGAGCGAGCCCATTACAAGCTCATCCCTGCCATCCCCAATAATCCGCTCCATGTCCTTCTTAACGCCCTCATCCCCCTCAGTCAAGAGGATTCTCATGGCCAGCAGCTTGGCATCCGGCGAGTCACAGGTGAAAAGCCCAGATGACAGTTCCCTGGGGATCCAGTCCAGATGGTCCTTTATTATTGGCATAAGCAATGATATTTTCTGTGTTGGGTCTCCCAAGTACCTTTTTACAGCAAGAATGGCTGCAGTCTCCTGAAACTCCTGAATCAGGCCAAGAATGACCCTCCTGCTCCTCAGGTCATCCTCATCAACATATGCATCCATTAGCCAGTCTATGTTCTTGGGACCACTGACCTTGATGACCTCCATCAAATGACTGTCTGGGTGGGAGATCTTTCCCCTTGTTGCTTCGGACAATCCCAGAACCGTGGAATCCTGCTTGAGATATGAGGATACCAGCTCCTCATCTGAGATTGAATGGATGAATTCCCAGTCCTGGCAGTCAATAAACTCGTCAATATAGCCATGTATGCTATCCACAAAGCTCACCTGCATTACATCATCCAGCTTGCTCCTTGTCAGATGTACAAGTGCCATTAGAATCGTCCTGTTGATAAGGTTTTTGTCAAACATATCAATATTCATGCTTCCATCCTGAGGATCAATGTCATGCGACAGAAGGCTCCTGAGATGCATTCTGTAATCCTCTGAAACATATAGCTCGTAGGCTTCCCTTTCCACCAGCTTGCTCAGCTGGTCTGAGCTTATCTCCTCAACCGCTTTGCCTGTACTGTCCTCACCTGCAAGCTTCCTGGCCGAATCCATTGCGATAAGAAGGTCAAGCAGTGATGGAGATATGGAGTTCTCTCTGGCCTTTATCCTTGCTATGATCTCTGAAACAGCATCGTCTGACAGCCCCTGTAAAAATTCCGTCACCTGGGTCTGAGACATTTCAGACATCTCTTCCAGGGCAATATCTATCAGTTCCTCCGTCCCGCAGCTATCATTGACTGAATCAAGGGTCTTCAGGGATTCATAAAGTTGAGTCCTGATATTGTTCTCCTCTATAGACTCTTCCTGGCCTTCATGGCTATAGCCATACCTGAGGCTACCATAATCAATCTCCTCAACCTGGATTGAGTCAATATTGTGAATGGCATACTGAATGTCCGTATGGTAAAGGAGCTTGCTATTGTTGGGAATGGAATTCAGGAGATATAGAAAGTCCATTAGGGACGAAAATCCCACCCCGGGAAGTAATGTAAGGGATTTGATGCCACGACTCCCAAGCAGCTGGGAAAGATATGATGCCTTTATGTTGTAGTCATTAAACTCCACACCGTTGATGACCAGGTTGAACCCGTTGTCAACTATTGTGATGCTTGGGGTGCTGGCATGTATTTCCCCTATGGTCCTGAGAATATCCAAGGCAGCCATATTCACAAAATCATGGCCACGAGAATAAAGGAGATACTTTTTTTCCAATATCACCAATTCATTCAATAAATCCTCGTATTTGGAAATCAAATCTATCCACCCCATTTTTCTCTGGAATATCCGCCTTGGTCCGTATGTACCCCTCGATACGTCTTCCCTTCAATTTTAACATTTTAGTCAACTAATGCAAAGAATTTTATTGTATTTTTAAACATTCTTAGCTAATATTTGTAATAGGCAGCAATAGCAATTGAATGCCATAGTTTTTACATTATACTCGAAATAATCGGTTTCTCTTCTATTTTTTCGAGTATACTCAAAATATTAGTTGTTATTTATCTTTTTTCGTTTATAGTCGAAATTAAATATGAACCTTAATGACTACTCCGGAATCAAGATTAAAAACATCATAGACTTCCTCCTTGAATGACAAACAGCCCCTAAGCGGGGCTATTCTTGTTTTGTAATTCAAAACTATTTTAATATACTTAGATTCTTACCAAAGCATCCAAATCAAAATATGCATTCCTTGCCCTAAAGGGTGCCGGACAAGTATAGATGAGTCTTAGCTTTTCAAAATCGCTTATTCTCCTGGAGTGATAATATGGCAATTCAAATGACAGCCTTTCATCCCTTAACCACTGAGGAACTACTCTCCCATCTAACTGGAGATAGTAATCAAGTATAGCAGCAATTTTTGTTAAAAAAATCAGCTCTTCTGATTCACACTCACTAAGATCAACAGGAATATTCAAACTCTCAATAAAAACAGTATCATTGCTTATGATCATTTCCATAACCTGGTTGAAAGCAGTATCTTCATCTACTGTTTCGTATAATTCAGACAAGTATCTATTCCCAATCATAACCTAAGTCCTCCCCTAGGTATTTGATGAAATTAATCTGTCTTTCACCCAACGATTTTATTGGCATATACTTGAGAACTATTTGCATTAATTCCTCCTTGGTTGTTATCTTTAGTTCCTTGCATAGAATATATGCATCAACAAAATCCTTAGCTGGTTCAGACCTCGCTGCTAAGATCTTCATAGCCAGCAATTGTTCAGCACTTGGTTTTAATATTCTGAGGTTTGAATACACCTTGTAGGTTTCAATGTCCTCTTTGATAATTTCTTTTAATGGTTCCTTAATTTCATCATTAATCCATCCATCCTTTAAACCAAAAGCGAATTTTGTCATATCTAGAATATTATCCAAGATCATACTATTACTTTCGCTGAACACGCAGTCAATGTCCTTTATTGCAGGTCTGATATCATACACCATGGTTATAATTGAATCACCATGAATTGTGATTTCCAGTTGAAGTTGGTTCTCCTTCAATCTTTCGTTAATATAATCGAATATTTTCAGTAGCTTTTCTCTGTTCATTAGCATCTCCAATCCATCATTCACTTGTGCTTATTATACCCTATTTCAAGCCTAAATTTCTTCCCTATATCAAAGAGATGCTAATGGCAATAATAATGAAATAATAGGCATTTAAAAGATCCCCAGCTCATTAGCTTTTTCCCCAAAAACGATAATAACCTAATTAGCCAAGCATATCACCTCCGTGATCTGTCAGTTCAAATAATCCTATCGGTACCATCAACCCCCATTCACTGTTATAGTAACTTTCCTCTTTTGATTCATTCACAAGGTACCGTCTACTATTTCCTACTTTACTTTTACAATACTCAATGAACTCCTCTGAAAGCTGAAAATCTTTCCGATAATTATTAAGTAGATACCCTACACGTTGATAAAGTCCCTGTATATCGAATATCTCAAGATAGCGCTTAAGTTTTTTTTCATCTAGGTAGTCAATTCCTTCTAAGCAATTCAGCAATTCTTCAAATCCAACTATTTTTTGAACACTCTCGCCACTTATAGAAGTGGGAGATTCCTGATTCATAGTCTTGTGCCTTCTAAGTTAGCAAGGTCTCATTTAGGACTCCACAGGCTTAAAATCGGGTGGTTCCAGCACCCTATCATACATTGGCAAAAGGCTTATGAAGCTATCCTTAAGCCTTCAGCTTTAATGTTTTTAGCTGCATTTTCATCTCTATGATGAAATGCACCACAAGAAGGACATTCCCATGTCCTGATATGTAGTTTTTTTGTGTTTTTGTTAATATAGCCACAGTTTGAACAGAGCTGACTACTTGGGAAAAAGGCATCTACTTGGACATAGTTTCTTCCGTACCAAGAAGACTTGTATTCAAGCATATTAAGAAATCTGCCCCAAGATGCATCAGCTATAGACTTGGATAACCGTCTGTTCTTAATCATTTTTTTTGGTTTTAATCCTTCTACAACGATAGTTTGGTTTTCGGCTACTATTGTAGTGGATAGTTTATGCAGGAAATCCTTTCTGGCATTTGCAACCTTCTCGTGAAGAAGTGCTACTTGAAGCTTAGCTTTTTCATAATTTTGAGAGCCTTTCTTTTTATTGGAAAGTCTCCTTTGAGCTTTGACTAATTGGCGTTCATATTTTCTAAAGTGTTTAGGATTAGGTACTACTAAGCCTTCCGAAGTCACCAAGTAGTCTTTTAGACCTAAGTCGATGCCAATTTCCCCAGAAGATGAGGGCATGGCCATAATCTCAGTATCAACACAAATCGAGATGTAAAATTTATTAGTGTTGGTTCTGGAGATGGTGACATTAAGAATTCTGCCTTCAACTTCTCTTGATTTAGCAAATTTCACCAAGCCCAGCTTTGGCAGTTTTATGTAATTATCTGTAATTCGGATATTGTTATTCACCATTTGACAACGATAGCTCTGCTTGGGGTTTCGCTTGCTTTTAAATTTAGGAAAACCTCCTGACTTTTTAAAAAAGCGAGCAAAGGATTTGTCTAGATCCTTTAGTGTTTGTTGTAGAGATGTGGATTCCACTTCCTTTAAAAATGGATATGCTTTTTTAAGCAAGGGAAGAGCCTTTGCATATTGACTGTAGTTAAGATATCCATCACCCTTAGCTAATGCTAAAAAATGATTGTAGATGAATCTGCTACAACCAATATTTTTGTTAATCAATTCAGCCTGTTCAGTTGTTGGGTATATTCTATATTTGTAAGCTCTGTTCATCATACTCAACTCCTTGGTATGAGTATATCACAGCTAGTTAAGTCGAACAAGTGTTTTGCAAGAAAATCTAGTAATTCATCTCCTACCTATAGAGGAAGGAGTATTCTTACCAAGAGATTTCGATAGAATTGATTTTTGCCCGTTCCCTTCTCACGATACTCATATCCTCCATCTTCTATGAATTGCCAGAAGGTTTCTACAAATGATGAATCTAGAGCCTCCAAGGATAAGTACCATGTCCAGATCCTTGGTTGCTCGAAATGTAGCTCCAAGGTCATCCATAATAATATCGCATGCAGTTCCTCCAATAAAGACATACTGACTTGTGTGATTTTTAAAATACTCTTTGAATTTTTCTAATCCGTGTACCATGGCTCACCTCGCAAGACTTCCTCTAATGCCTGCTCAACCCTCTCATCAGATTCTTCCTTCAAAGACGCATACAAAGACAGTAGGTCCACATGGCCATCATAAGAAAACAGTCCAGGATCATAGTCCCAAAGCTCTAGCTCCACAGGTCTTGTATCTTTTATAAGGTCCTTATTCTTAATAATTTCAACCTGCTCTTTATTCAGCTTGTTTATATCTATTGCCATAATTGGATAACCAGGTGGATTGATCATGGATAATTCTGCCAAAGCATCCAGTCCAGCTGTAAAAGCAGTAAGAGGCTTTGTATTTGTGTAGATGATTTTCCTCACTGGCGTCTTTAGATATTCGCGACCTCTTAGAAAGTAGTCCGGGTCTTGAATCCTCTTATATTCCTTGCTGCGTCCAGTCATACCTCCTATTTCATAGGTGATGAGATTCGCACGGTATAGATCATTTAACGCTCTAGAAGCTGTCATTTTATTGAACCCCAGCTTTTTCGCAAACTCAGTCGTGTTTAGGACTTCCTCCTTATGATACAAGAAGTACAAATACGCAATCTGCGCAGGTGTTGTAAAGCTAATCATCTTATCTTCAACATGTTCTTGGGCTTTTTTCAGGTCAAGTCCCAAGAATGGTAAATACATCTGTCCATCTTCAATCACAAAGGAGATCCTGTTTTCAATCAGACTTTTTCTTCTATACCTCGTGATATCTTTGTAGTACAAAACAATTTGACAATCCGTTAGGTTCTTAACTTGTTTTATGTGCTTTTGAAGCTGGTTTATATTTGGCATTTCATCAACGACTTCTAGTAAAATACACCGTGTCCCAAGAATCGTCATCTCATAGAAGTTGTAGCTATCCCTTAAAAAAACTGGAAAATTATTCTTTTTAAGCCACGGTCTTATTGTAAGCTGTTCATCGATGTTTTCTTTCAAATAATGCTCTGCTGACATAAGCAATTGGATCACCTCCCAATGTAACATATTCTAATTTTAATATATCATTATCTATGTTATATTTCAAGTAATATTGTTATATTAGTTTTTTCGTATCAGATTAACTAGATACAATTTCGGATTTTTTGCACAAAAAATACTCAAAGTCACAAAATTGGCATTTTGTGACTTTTACATCATTTAGTAGCTATATTGATTAAACTATAATACTACCTCCACGTCTCCAGATATTAATCTTTTAACTATTCCATTATGAATTATACCTATGAATGTTTTATAATTCAATGGGTTTACCCTCACTTTATTATTTTTATAATCAAATTCTACTTTTTTTTCATTTTCAGATAATTGATCTACTGCATACTTAATTTTTGCAATATCATAACTCGAGTCATTTTCGTAACTAGATATTCTATTAATCGCTCTGGAACTGTTAAGGATATTTTCTCTAATAGTCTTAGAATTTTCAAATTCTACATTCCATTTGTCTGAACTTATTGTATACTTTCCATCAATGAATTTATCTAAGTTTATCTCAGCTTTTCGCTTCCTAATTTCATTTACGTATACCATTTTTTCAAATTCTATTACATTAAGTACATACAAACGTTTTTCAGCTATATTATAAATTGCTGATATGCTATTTGGTATAGAAATTCCTGAATCAACCTCCATATAGGTTGAATTAATACCAACTTTAATACCCCCATCTGTTATGTTTTTTAAATTTAAAATTCCAGAATCTTTTATTGTTTTCCTTGAATTTATTGATAAAAATATTAATTCATTTTGATTATCTACTAGCAAGAATTTAACTATATCTTTATCCTCTATAGTTTCATTTTTTATCTTCTTCAAACTAATAACTTTATTATGGGAATGAAGCGAATTGTTTGAAAAAACTTTATTTTTAATATTGTACAAGTTATGGTCTTCATCTATGTCCTCTAATTTATAATAAAATTTTTCTTCTAGAACTAAAGATTTCTTACTAAATTCCTCAATTTGATGTTTTTTATTGTAATATTCTTCAAAATCTTCGGATATACTGTCAATAATACCTTTCTTTACTTTTGAATCAGTACTTAAAAAAAGAATTCTATTGATTTGTGAATTCCTTCCAATACCTACCCATACATTCTTAGGACTTGATAACTTTTCACTTGTTAATTTTTTCAATCTAGTCCACCCTCCCTAAAATATAAGTTCTACACAATGGATCGTTCCCTATCCTAGTTATTACGCCATCTTCTAAGTCATGCTTGCCTATGGTTATTATAAATTCGGGTTCATAATCTTCAAATGTGGTAATCTCATAAGTATCCATCCCCATGAACATTAAAATTACGTTAGGAATAATATTACTGCTCCTCACAATTATCTGATAAATCATCAAATGTATCGTGATAAAAACTACTATAGTTATTATTAGATTATTGGAAAATATAAAAACCGAAGGTAATATTACCCCTAACAAAAAAGATAAAACTTCTCCATTTTTTTTTACTTTAATATTATCTGGATTAAAATCAGTTGTATATCCAACACCTAGAGTATCTCTCAAGCGAGATATAACGAATTTCGCAGTAATGCATCCTGAAAGTATTATTATTAATATCAAAATTATCAATAAATTTTTTTCAAGACATGGATACTTATCTGACAATTGTATGCAAAATAACACATAAGCCGGGACCATTGCAGTATAAAAATATAATAGCTTAAACCATATTTGTGTACCTGCAAACATATACTCACCTCCCTTGTATTAGTATAAAATTAATCATATATTACTAGGAATAGAATCATCCCTCTGAAATATCCCTAATCCTCTTATCATGAGTCTTACCCAAAATCACCAATGCCAATGCTGCCCCAATAAAAGCCAATAGCATATCCTTTTGTGTATCCAGATAATCCCCTTGAAGAGAAAGTACATATTTTGCAGGCAGGTTAGAAATTATAACGGCGAAAAATTCCAGAAGCTCCCAAGCTGCACTAATTGCCAGTACAAAAGCAAAAATAGTCACATAGAAGAATTTGCTCTTCTTAAAGTACCCTTTCCTAAGCAGAAACTCTCTTGCAACTATGGCAGGCACAAACCCCTGAGCCAAATGACCTACACGATCATAGTGGTTCCTGGAAATATTGAAAATCTCCTTAACTTCCTCAAATAATGGATTATGAGTATAGGTATATTTTGCTCCGATAAGTAAGATAACAATGTGTATGAAGACCAATACATAAGTAAAATAGGTGAACCTGAACTTCTTGTGGGTTGCAATCAAGGTTCCTGCATATATTATTACCGGAATTGTAAGCATGGTCCATGCAAAGTAATCCCTGGCATCTATGGCCGACCAAATCAATACTATGATAAGTACCAAAACTAAACGTATTTCTCTACTATTATCTTTGCTCCGATCCTTGTTATGCACTTTATATCTCCTCACATAAACTTTAGCTCTATGGTTTTCTTCATCTGCTTATGGTGTCAAAGTAATCCTTATTTCCCTGCTCGATCATATGACTTAAACGCTCCAACTGCATCAAAACCAAATAGAATCTTGATTACCCATGCAAACAATAAAATTACAACAATAGGAATAACACATGATGTTATAATCAGCACTGCAATCGCATCTAAAAATGCTGACAGCGTATTCTCACCCTTCTTGACCATTGCAGTTATATCGCTACCCACCTTGGAAGTGATATCAGACAGATAATCTCCGATTTTGCTAAACCAATTCTTGTCCTCCTCGGAAAGATCTTTCTTCTTCTCTTCAATGAAATCTTTGTTTTCATCAGCTATTTCAATGGTCTACTCTATTGATGCTTGATGTGACTCGTAAACAAGGTCACTAATTTTTATGCTGGCTGGTACTGCCAAGAAAATGATAATACCGAATATTGCAAGCTTTATAGCAAGATCTCTTAGAGTATCCTTCCTCATGTATAGATAGGATATACCTAAAAGACAGGCAAAAGGTATGATATATGTAAACGAAACATAGCCTATAACGGACAACAGCATCTTTTCCAGCAGGATTGCGCCTAATATAACAATGAAATAGGAAGTCAACTGTGCAAGTTGATTTGCAATGGGCATAGCTGCATCACCTGGTATCAAGGACATGGCAGTGGACACAGTAGCCGCTGACACAGAAAGCTTCAAGACAGTTACCTTCTTATCATCCAGGGATTCAACCGTCTTTGCATTAAATTCCTGTGAGGTGACCACTTTTGATACAACAAAAATTGAGAGTAATGCAATAAGAATCAATGCAATTGCTACAACAGTTCTTCTGGAGAACATGAAATTTCCAAAATCAAACATAATCCAACCCCCCTTATCTTGGACATATACCCATTAAATTGGAAATTCACCTAGGGCACTTGTCCTTAATCAATATCACTCTGTGTTTCCCCAATCAAAATTAATTGTTCTTATTGCTTTCTCCTTACCTTTTACAAATTGATTTCATAAAACTCATTCCCTATGAGTAATCCTAAATCTGGACAGCCTGTAGGGATACCTCCTTCTTTCCGTCAGCCACAGCTTGTCTGCCAACCTCCTTGAAACCGAATCTTTCATGAAACTTCAAGGATCCAGGGTTTGGAGGATTGATATCAATTTCAGCTGTTACAAAAGGAACACCAATCTCCCTGGCATGTTCAAAGACTGATCTGTAAAGCATCTTTCCAAGTCCCTTTCCCTGCATCCTCCCAGAAACCACTACCCGGTCTATATACAGGAACTCCTTATAGTTTTTTGAGAACCAAAGGTAGTTAAGACTGTCGTAATCTTTTCCCTCTCTTATCGTCAGCACAAAGGCCTCGGCCATACCATCACATTCAACCACATTAATCATCTCCGACTGCTCCCAAAGTCTCCTGAGCTTTTCCATGTCAAGGGGTGATAAGTAATGGACTGACTCCTCGTTAAGCTCCAGTATCCTCCCAAGATCCCTTGACTCCACTTCCCTAAGTATCATTTTACACTTCCTCCTTAAAGCTTCCTTTAACACAAATACACCCTGGTATGCTCTTTCGCCTACGTCCTTTTCTTAGTTATCAATTCTTAAGGGATCCTCAAGGGAACTCCCAAACCTCACAGGTGTTAGTATATCAATCAATAAATGCTAGCCTGTAAACATTATCATTCCCTGATAGTGTTAATCTAGCTCTTGTTTTTCACAATAAAATGAGTCAATAGCTTGTAGTAGGCTGCCCCAGTTAGTCGTTTGAAGACATTTATTCTACAGTCATAGAAATATGGCTTATCCGCATAACCTTTTTCTTCCCAGTATTGCATGTCAAGAGGAATAATGTTGACACCTAAAACCTTCTGAGTATTGAACTCAATAATCTGCTTGAATGAAGGTCTGTACTCTTTCCTGTTTCCTTCCTCCAGATAATACTTGAATTTATCCAGTGCTCTTTCTTCAACTTCATTGTCAAGATTGAACATGTTCCTGGATATGTGACCTGTGTTTATGGTCCCCCATTGCACGGAAAGGTCACTCAAGTACCTTATGGCTGCCTTTGACCCTGTAACCTGTGTGCTGGTGATAAAGAACACAGGCTTGCCCACAAGTGGAGACCTGTGATACCATACACATCCTCTATCAATTAGGACCTTAAGGTAGCCTGATATGTGCCTAAGATAAACAGGGGATCCAATGATTATCCCATCAGCATCATTCATCTTCCCTAGAATCTCCTCGACATCGTCATCTATATAGCAGTTGCCCTTCCTTATGCAGCTATCACATCCGATACAGGGCTTGATATCATAATCCTTGATATTTATAAAGTCAACATCATAGCCCTCCAAAAGTGATTCAACCACTTTTAGAAGACCGAAGGTAGACTGTTTTCGTATACTTCCATTGATTATCAAAACCTTTTTCATGGCACATCTCCATTTTAGAACGTTTAATCCATTATAAGTCGCGTCTGGTCATGCTTCTTCTCTCATTGGATATATAGGTATTCCCCTATTTCTATACTGAGTAATAGTCCCTCTCTTCAACTTAAGTTTCTCCCTCACGGGTTCTGGTTCGCATGAAATAGCTCCAACCAAAATGTCTACTCCTTTCCCAAACAGCACTTCTTATACTTTTTCCCACTTCCACAGGGGCAAGGATCATTCCTGCCAATCTTCTTCCTGGTCTTCATATCAATCACATTGGTTGCATTAAAATCAAATGGTACTTTAGGCAATGGTCTCATGTTTGGCTTTTCAAGCTTATCGAATATCTCCATTGGGGTATGACCATTATTCTCCCAAATCCTGGTATTATTTGAAAGATCCATAACAAGCTTCATGACCTCATTAAGCTGCTCAAGGCTCTGGAAGTCGACATTGAAGTGGTTGAAGTGATTGATCACAAAATTAATATCTGAACCAATCTGGCAAGATCCCTGGATTTCTTCAACAAGCTCCTGAGCTCTATCTTGATCCTTTATAAGATTCTTGCTTACATAATCCAAAAGATCATCAAATTCCTCCGTGACCTCATAATAAAAGTCATCAGTATATTTTAGGAGTTCCTCCTTGTCAGGTATGTAGTATGGCTTCCCAGCTTTTTCGCTCATAAGGGAATCAAACTCATCAAACTCCACCACAGCCTCATGGACAAAATATCCTCGATAGGAATAGACATAAGCCTTTGTAAGTTCCTCAGGAAAATTGTTTAGAATGTCATTGACCACTTCTAAACTTATCTTTTCATCATTCTGACTGTTGAAAATCTCCACCAGCTTCTCTGCTGGAAGGATGCCATAAAGGTTGGTCAGGGCTACGATATATCTCTTAAGTAAATTCATCTTCGATTATTCCCCCTTGGTTTAGAAACAACTTTTGCTATAGTTGGATATCTAGCTTCATCAAGCACACCCAATCATCTCTTTTTAGGAAGGTGTGCACTCCATTACATTTTATCAGAAAGGCTTGTTAAGAATCACCCATTCTTAACAAAATATATAAATCTATAAAAATTTACAAGATATATTTATCATGTCACAATTGAGTCATAATTTCTGTGTATAAAATATATATGGCAATAAAGAGCCTGTTCAAACAACAATACATCCCAAGGAGGAATAAATTGAAAAAGTTCATGTCATTGTCAGTACTAAGTTTATTGATTCTGCTATCATCAAGCACAACATTTGCAGCAAACAATGTTTCCAGAATGGCAACAACAAAGGGTGGACTTCTAATAGCGCAGTGTGCCCAGGAAATGGATCTGGGAATATCCCAATGTCTGCAAATGCCCGAGTGCATACACTAATACAAACCCTTAGATCTAGATGGCTCCTCACCTTGTGTGAGGGGCTGTTTAGTTTCTCTCTTCAATTTCATTTGGAGTAAAACCATTATTTGCCCACATCCTGGTATTGTCAGCCAGATCCTCTATCAACTCCATCAGCTCATCGGCATCTTTTTTATTTTTGATCATAAAATCATTTTCTTCAAATAAAAAGCTCAAATTCTTTCTACCCTCAACTGACTTGCAGTATATTCTTATGTCATTTGCAAGCTCTTCCGCCTTGTACCTGTCTTTATACAAGTCATATAGGAAACCAACCAGATTAATATATGGCTTTGTCCTCTCAAAGTATGTATAGTTAACGTATCTAAGAAGTTCTTCCCTTTCCGGTATATAATAAGGCTTATCACCCTTATATCCTTTTTCCCTATCATAATCACCCAGGATGATAATCTCCATTGCCACTAAGTCATCGTTCTGAACCATAACCATGTTTTCCCTCAGGTATTCCCTGTTGGCATTAACAATACCCTCAAGCTCAGAAGCGCTTACATCAGCCATATTTTGCATATTATATGTATTGACAACCCTTTCAATGCTTACGATTCCGTAAAGATTCACCAATGCAAGACAGTACTTCAAAATTAGTTTCTTCATAACACAGCTCCTTACGCATTTTACGCCATTTTGAGTAACAATTGACTGAAATTACCATTTGTGCTAGAATCCTACCTAATAGCTGCTTCTATTGAGGAGGAATGGTAAAGTTGAGAATCGTTAAAGCCTTGATGGCTTATCTTGAAGAATGGTTGAGCATAATCTTCTGGTCTTTGAGTGCAAAAGTAAAATCAAACAAGCACAAGGAATTGGAAATTGTAGCACTTAGGATGCAGCTTGCCTACTA
>JANKMX010000017.1:0-17846 GCA_024649995.1 Gudongella sp.
AACCAGCTGCCAAATGCAGCTGATTACTCAGTTTATAGTTTTGATTTAATTAATCTTCCAAGCTTCTCCATACCCTCGAATATCTTCTCTGGTGGTACGGCACCAAAGCTCATCCTCATAGCATTGCTGCCCATTCCATTACCGTCTGTATAGAAGCCCTCTCCGGCAACATATGCGACCATGACTTCAGGATCACTTAGGGATTCCTTCAAAAGCTCAGTTGTGTTGATCTCCTTTGGCAGCTCCACCCAAGTGAAAAGCCCGCCATCTGGATAGGTCCATTTTGCCTCTTTGGGAAAATACTTCTCCAGAGCCTCCATCATTGCATCCCGTCTCTCCCTGTGTATCTCACAGAGCTGTTTGTGATGGTCCTTGTAGTGGCCTCTCTTGAAGAACTCAGCACAAAGTATCTGTGGCAGCATGGGAGTATGGGAATTGGTTGCTGATTTTGCATCGTATATCTTGTCTATTATGGCCTTGTCTGCCAAAATATACCCTAGTCTGCTCCCAGGTGAAAATATCTTTGAAAAGCTGTTGGCAAGAACCGTGTGCCCGGTCCTGTCAAAGGATTTTATTGGAGGAATCTCCTCCCCACTGTACCTAATGTCCCTGTAGGGGTCATCCTCAAGTATAATCACATCATACTTGCTTCCAAGCTCGGCAATCCTTTTTCTTCTCTCCAGTGTAAGTGTTCTCCCTGTTGGGTTCTGGAAGGTTGGAATTACATATACCATCTTTGGATTATGTGCCTTGATCTTCTCCTCAAGATCCTCAACATCCATACCATCGTCATCCATCCTTACGGATACGCATTTTGCCTGGAACATATCAAATATCTCCACACTGTGGACAAATGTCGGGGACTCCACAAGGATCACATCACCTGGATCGATGTAGAGCTGGCACATAAGATTCATGGCTTCAAGGCCACCAGTAAGAATCATTATGTTGCCAGGGTCTGCCTGGACACCCTTGGGCGCAAGAAGCTCAGTTGCTATTATCTCCCTAAGGTCCTTTATGCCTTCAACAGGGCCGTAGGAAAGTGCCTCATAACCCCTTGAATCGGTTCGTAATATATCCTGTGAGATTTCCCTTAGGATATCAACCGGCAAGGATTCCTTGGCTAGGGCTCCCCCCCCAAAGGAAATCATCCCCGGATTTGTCATGGCTCCGAAAAGACCCCTTATTACACCTGCTGATTCCTTCATGTTATCCATTCTATTTGAAAACTTCACCATAGCGCTTCACCACCTTCAATAGTTTATTAGGTGATGATACACCATTTTTCAGATAATTGCAATAGTTGTTCTATCCATCTTCCCTCATGTCAACCAGGACCTCACTATTGATGGATGCCTCCTGGAAGGTTCCCATGTTTTCAAGTGTGAACAGGGCTGTATCGAGAATCTGAAAAGCCAGGGGACAACCTGAGCCCTCTCCAAGTCTCATTTTCATGGTCACCATTGGGGACATGTCAAGCACCTTCATCATGGCAAGTGAGCCCGGTTCCTGTGAAAGGTGTGATGGGATAATGTAATCCCGCACATTGGGATTCAGCTTTATTGCACAGAGTGCAGCAGCAGATGATATGAACCCGTCCATTACAACAGGCTTCCTGTTCTTTGCAGCAGAAAGGAAGAGTCCGCACATTCCTCCAATATCAAAGCCTCCCACCTTTGACAGGACATCAATGGGATCGTCCTTGTCTGGCTTGTTGACCTCAATTCCCCTCTTTATGACATTCATCTTATGCAGATACTGGTCCTCTGTTATTCCTGCACCCTTTCCGCAGGTTATTGCCACATCAAGATCACCAAGAACACTAAGCATGGCAGCGGATGTTGTGGTATTGCCCATTCCAAGCTCCCCTGTTCCCAGGATGTCGTACCCCTTTTGGAAAAGCCCATCTCCAACCTCTATCCCAGTCTCGATGGACTTTACAGCCTCATCATAGGTCATGGCAGGTTCAAGAGCAAGGTTTTTTGTTCCCTTGGCAATCTTCTTATCAATTATCCCTGGTATTCCCTTTTCTCCGTTCATTCCCATGTCAACCGTGACAATATCCGCTCCAACAAATCTTGCCATTGTTGCAACTCCAGTTATCCCCTTTACCATGCTCTCTGCAAGGAGCTGGGTGAAAACCTGGGGAGCTGCGCTTACCCCTTCCTCCAGGACTCCGTTGTCACTGCACATTACGGCTATGACCTTCCTGTCCAGTTTGTTGTTGCCCTTTCCAGTCATTCCCGAAAGCTTGATGGTCATTTCCTCCATCATTCCCAGACTTCCTATGGGCTTGACTAGTCCATCCCACTTCTCCCTTGTCCTCTCCATAGTTTCCCTGTCAGCGGGTTTAATCATCTCTAGTGTTTCACTTAATAACTTCATCCTTCCACCCCTTATCATTATTTGGCTACTTTTCTTCTATTATTCTCCATTATTTTCATATTTATGTAATCATAGCCCTTTGGTCCATGAGGAATCAGACAATTAGTGCAATCCTTAACACCATTCACGTCCTTGAAATTGCCTCCACAATCCTTCATCAGATACAGAGGACAGTAGCAGAACATACAGTTGAAATCCTCCTCATTATTTACCCTGTGGCATGGAAAGTATTGGCATTCCCTATTTTTATAGAATCTGTAAGAGTTTTCCATTTTTTCACCCCTTGAATAATCCGATTGCATCTATCTTCATCTTTACCAGGTCCCTATAACCCTCTTTCTCACTTCTGCCAATCACCAAGGGAACTATGCCAAGGTCCCTGCAGGCAAGGAGTTTTTCCATTGTTCCACCTCTAGTGCCACTATCCTTCATCACCACATAATCCACACTGTATTCCTTAAAGAGAGCCGTGTTTAATTCCCTGGAAAATGGACCAAGCAAAGCTACAGTATCCTCAAGGCTTACGTTGTTCTCCGTGCAGATGCCCAAGCTCTCCTGTGATGGTATTATCCTATGAACAAATCTGTTATTACCCCTGATCCTTTCAAAGTCGGGGAGCGTCTTTACACCTGTGGTGAAAAAGAAGGTCCCCTCCATCTCTCTAACTTTATCCATGCATGAGTCAAATGAATCAAGGTATATGGCTTCCTTGACCCATTCCGTCTTGCTCCTTGAAAAGCCCAGGTAAGGTATCCCCTCAGCTGCTGCAGCCATTTCTGCATTGTTTGAAACCTCAACTGCATATGGATGTGAAAGGTCCACCAAAACCCTGATGGTGTTTTCTCTTATGAAGCTGACCATATCATGGTAATCGAGTCTTCCTGTGAGTATATTACCCTCTGAAAGAATTCTTCTTCCATCCTCGGTTGCAACTGTAACAATCAGGATTTCCCTGTTTTCAAATAGGTTTATGAACTCTCTGGCTTCAGAGGTGCCTCCAATTACCCATATCATAGTATATCATATCCCCTTGGTGTAATTATCAAATCATTTCTGATGAATGTATTGCTGTTTCCAACTATTAGAACGCTCATCATGTCAACCTCTTCATAGTCAATGCTGCCCAGTCTTGTGACTCTTTTTTCAGTACCTTCCCTACCGGAATTTCTAACAATTCCTACAGGGGTCCTTTCATCCCTGAACTCACTTATTATACCTACAGCCATTTTAAGATAGTCCGGTCTTCCCTTTGATCTTGGGTTGTAGATGGAAATCACAAAATCCCCTTCCGCTGCAAGCCTTAGTCTTCTTTCTATGGTTTCCCATGGGGTCATCAGGTCACTAAGACTTATTGTTACAAAGTCATGCATGATTGGACCTCCAAGGTCTGAAGCTGCTGAAAAGCAAGCGCTGATTCCGGGGATGATTTCAACCTCCAAATCCTCTGACATTTCCAGGATGGGTCCTGCCATACCATAGAGACCAGCATCACCCGTGCTCACAACGGCAACATCCCTTCCTTCCCTGGCAAACTGGATCGCCATCCTGCACCTGTCTATTTCACCCTTCATACCAGTGGAGTACACCTCCTTTCCGGGCAGGTAATCCTCAACATACTTTAGGTAGCCTGAATAGCCAACAACCGCATGACAATCACTTAAAGCCTTATCTGCTCTAAAAGTCATATTGTCCCTGCCACCAGGTCCAATTCCAACAACAAAAACCTTACCAAACATCCCTACACCTCCACTGTGACCGACAAGGTGACTCCCTTTTTTACGGCCTTCTCCCTTATCAGGTTTCCTCCCATAAGATATGCTGCAGGTGCCGATACCGAGTTGACACCAACAGTGTTCTTCACAAAATCAGACTTCATAAACATATCCTGAACCTTTGAGATATCCTCTGCAGAGAATATTTTCAAACCGCACCCAAAGTGATCTGCAGCCTTTATTATTCCAGGCTCATTCCTTTTCAACTCAATCGTACCAATATTCGCAATGGACAGGGGTGAAAGCCCCTCCTCCGAAAGGACCTCATATATAAAATCAATTATTCTCTCCCCACTTACTTCCTTTCTGCACCCTACCCCAAGGTTGATGTTAGGCGGCCTTAAAATAAGGTTTGGAATGCCGGGGATTTCTATTCCTAACCTGTTTGAAACCGCTATGACCCCTGGCAGCCTGCAGTTCTTGAGCTCTTCCCCATTAAGATGTACAAGCTCGCTGTATTCTATGGAAGGACCGAATTCACCATAGAACCCTACCGGTTCCCCATTGACCATCATTGAAGTGATCCTTGGAAGACTTTCAGGGTTTTCAACCACATAGCCATTGTCCTTGGCAAACATGTCGGGAGCCTGGATCCCCCTGTTGTCAGTTGCTGTTGTTATTACCGGGCTTGCACCAGTTGATGCTGCAATCTGTCTTGCCATTTCATTGGCACCACCGTAGTGACCGGACAATATTGGTATTGCAAACCTTCCTGTATCGTCCATACAGATGATTGCAGGATCCACCAGTTTGTTCTTTACGTGGGGAGCAATCAGTCTTGATGCAATACCTGCAGCTGAGATGAATATGATTCCATCAAACTCCTTCCAAAGACTTGCCACCAGGCTGTCCAGGCTTCCTTCCCACATGCCCTTATGGAATAGTTTCATTTCATGGTCTCCATCCATGACCCTATCCAATTTCTCTCCCAGTTCTTTCCCTGCATTGGTGAAGGATATTACGGCCAGCCTCATTCCTTGGCACCCCTATACATATGGGAAAATCCTGGATCATAGAGCAACGACCTGTCATAGCTTCCCTCTATGAAGTCCCCCACAAGTATCTGGGCAGTCTTTTCAATGCCCTCTTCTCTTACCCTTTCACCGATATCCCTCAGGGTTCCCCTTACAATCTTCTGATCCTCCCAGGTGGCCTTGTACACAACAGCTACTGGTACATCCCATCTACCATAACCTCTTGCAAGCTTGTCTGCAACCTTTCCCATCTCCTTCACTGATAGGAAGATTGCCATGGAGGCCCCGTGTGAGGCGAGCAGTTCCAGGTCCTCCTTTTCGGGAACAGGGGTTCTCCCCTCCATCCTCGTGAGAATAACAGTCTGACTAACCCCTGGAAGAGTGAACTCCTTTCCTATGGCTGCGCATGCACCTGTAAAGGAGCTGACTCCAGGGACCACCTGGTAGGTTATCCCCCTCTTGTCAAGTTCATCCATCTGTTCCCTTATGGCACCATATATGGTTGGATCTCCAGTGTGTAGCCTCACTATTGATTCCTTACGGTAATGGCCCCTCTCCATGACTGCGATGACCTCCTCCAGTGTCATTGAAGCACTATTGTGAACCTGGCAGTCCTTCCTGCAAAATCCCAGATGTTCCATGGATACAAGGCTGCCTGCATAGATTACGATGTCTGAGTCTTCAAGCAACCTTCTCCCCTTTATTGTAATCAGATCCACATCTCCAGGACCCGCACCCACAAAGCTTATCATACTACTTCACTCCCTTTACGATAAAAACCGGACTGTTTCCCTTTAACATCCTGCCATGGTTTATTTCCGATGACTGAACCATATGGCTTTCAACTTCCTTATATCTGTGAAGCTTCAGAAGGTCCATGAACCTGTTCAGATTTGTCAAGGTTATGAAGGTTGCACAAAGAATACCATCTTCCTTTAGATTTCTGTCAAGATATTCAAATATCTGGTCCAGATGTCCACCGCTTCCTCCGATAAAGCATTTGTCAACCACCTGCTCAGGAAGATTGTAAGGTGCCTCTCCCTGTATTACTTTTATATCTGCATTGAATCTCTCCCTGTTTCTCTCTATAAGTTCAATCCCACTTTTTTCCCTCTCGATTGCCACAACCCTTGCCCCAAGCTTAGCAGCCTGTACCGAAACGGATCCTGTTCCGGCCCCTATATCAATAATCAGGTCATTTTCCCCAGGCTGAAGAAGACCCATGACCACAGCTCTTGTGACAAATTTCGTCATGGGTATATCTCCCCTTATGAACTCACTGTCCTTTATAATTCTCATTTTCAATCACCACCATAGTTAGATTTGATTCCATGCCTGTACTCTCACCAATCTTGCAGGTCATGATGACCTCATCCTCATAGGATAGGTTTTTTCCTGCATGTATTCTCCCTCTTGCCCCGCCTTCATAAAGGGCTATAGATATCATATCGGGGGTGTTCTCCTTGTCAAGAAGCACCGCCGATAGACTCCTTTCCAATATTGATCCCAATTCCAGTTGCCTCCCGTGAGCCGATACAAGATTTGCATCATGCCATTCCAACCCCAGTCTTGAGAACATATATTGCATGGAGGATAATCCCGGGACAATCCTTCCTATTGGTATGTCCTGCTTCTTCAAAAATCCGACAATCCCGTAGAATGTGGGGTCACCAGAAGCCAGAAGTACAATATTCCCTTCATGCTCAAGCTCCCTCTTAACCTGGGATACGGTCTTGAGGACAAAGACGTCAGTCCTGATCGACCTGATACTCTCAGCAATCCTTCCAAAAGCCATGACCACATCCGCACTTTCAATGGTGTCAATGGCCTCTGCAGTAAGATGCCTCGGATTTCCAGGTCCCGCTCCCACCACCGTCAACATGGGCAAACACCCCTTTCCATGGAGTAGATTGTCACCTTGATTTCTATCCCATCATCCTTCAGATACCTTCTTATCTTTTCCTCTGCAGAGCTTTCCATTTTCCTTGCTACCTGGCCATATCCATGGTCAAGGCAAAGATGGAGGGCCTCCTCAGCCGTAAGGCACTTCTCCACCTGATTTAAAAATCCAATGGGAGCCTCCATCAATGCCAGATGGTAGATAAATGCTTCAAGCCTTATGTCACAAATCCTGCTATGTGTGTTGAAAGCCCCTATGCTAAGCTTTGATAGCTTGCCCACGTGACCCAGGATTGTCATTGACCTGAAACCTATGCCATATGCATATTGTATGGATTCACCCACATAATTTGACATCTTGACCGAGGGCAGGCTTATCCCCTCTTCCCTGGCGATTTTCTCCCCATGGTTCCCAGGGACAAGAAGTAGACCATCTGTACCATGATCAAGCTTGATCTGATCCATCTCAAGAAATATCGTATCGAGCAATGCTTTTTCACTCATTGGCTTAACAATTCCAGTGGAGCCTATTATCGAGATTCCGCCCCGGATCCCTATGTTTTCATTGAAGGTTCTCTTGCCTTTTTCAACACCTTCCGGAGCAAAAATCTCCACATCATACCCCAAGTCCCCAACCTTTTTGAGTTCACTCCTGATCATCTCCCTGGGAACCCTATTGATGGCATATTCCCCCACCTCTCCACAAAATCCTTTTCGGGTGATTATTCCTATGCCCTCTCCACCTGCAATAAGGACCCTGCCATCCTGTCTATTCCTAACCCTTGCAAAAATCTCCATCCCGTGGGTAACATCCGGGTCATCTCCGGCATCCTTGATAATTGAACACACCGCCTGGTCCTTCTCCATTCTTCTGCTGTTTACTGCAAGGTTTAGAAGCACGCCTGCAGGTGTATGAATTTCAACTGAGTCAGGTTCTTCACCTCTCAGCATCATTGCGGCAGCCTTTGCCGCACCTGCCGCACAGCTTCCGGTTGTATATCCGCACCTTAGCTTTTTTCCGTCCTTGATTACATAGCCTGGATTTCCACCAATCATCTTTCCACCATCATGTAGAGGAGGGCATTTATTATTGAAGCAGCCACATTGCTTCCGCCCTTCGTCCCTACAGTTGAAATGCTTGGGATGCCGAATTCCCTTAATTTCTCCTTGGATTCAGCCGCTCCCACAAAGCCGACAGGTACTCCCACCACAAACATTGGATCAAGGCTTCCTTCCTCAACATGCTCAAGTATCCGGAAAAGTGCAGTGGGTGCATTCCCAACCACAAACATCCGGATTCCCTCCTCAAGGGCCAGGTCAACTGCACAAGCCGATCTTGTGGTGCCTTTTTCAAGGGACATCTCCAATACCTTTTCATTATCGATGAAGGTCCTAACTTCACAGCCTGCCTTATCCAAAGCCTTCCTGTTGATGCCTGAGAGAGCCATTTTCGTATCGGTAAAGATGTTTCCACCCTTTCTCATGGAGCTTAGTGCCTCCCTGACGAAATCGTTCCTGAAGTCAATTATTCCACTGTACTCAAAATCTCCAGTGGTGTGAACCATTCTCATGGCTATTTGAAGCTCCTTATCTGAAAAACCAGGATCCCTTATGGAGTCTCTTATGATGTCCATGCTCCTGTTCTCTATCTCCATGGGATTCTTAATGTACATCCTTAACTCCCCCATTCCATATTCCATCCAGAATTTCTTTCAGAAGTTTTTTCCTGCCGGCAAAGTTAATGTGCTGGAAGTGTCCCAAAACATTCTTATGTCTGAATCCGCAGTACCAGCTCTCATTTCCCAAAGGCTTGCTCACTGTGAGTATCCCCTTTTCCGTGTTCTCCACCACAGACCTGTGAAACTCATTTGCAGGTATTTCTGTACCCGCTCTTCCAAGTAGACAATCCTCATCAATGTGGATATTGGAATACCCAAACCTTTGGAGAGAGTCTGTCATCCTTGCATCCCCCTTTAAGAGACCGCACATTTCAACACCCTCCAGGGTGTCCATAAGATACAGCATTCCTCCCCCTTGGGCAAGGACATGACCTCCCTTCTCCCCAAACTCCCTGATGGACTCGATCATGGTGCGGTTTCCGGATAAGCTTTCCTTGAACTTCTCGGGATACCCTCCTCCAAAGAGTACCAGGTCAGCTTCAGGTAGAACTTCATCATCCAGTGGCGAAAAGAAGATCACCTCAGCCATGGACCGTAATAATTCAAGATTCTCCCTGTAATGAAAGGAGAATGCATCATCCATTGCAACCGCAATCCTTATCCCGGTCCTATCAGGCTTAGGGGGTTTTGGAACTTCAAGCTCCCTGGCAATTGAAAGGAGTTTTCCCATTTCCAGGTTCTCCTGGACCAGCTCAGCCATCCTCTCTATTCTCTTTTCAAGCCCAGTTATCCTACCGGGCTCAAGTAATCCCAGAGACTCGCTCTCAATCCTGACCTCCTGGTCATAGGGAATGTGACCGATTACAGCAAGATCAGTATGGTCCTCAATTGCTTCCTTGAGCATTTCATACATCCGCTTGCTTGTCTTGTTGAGAATTACAGCCCGAATTCTTGAATCTTCAAACTCAGCCATTCCCTTGATCTTGGGAACAGCCGAGAACATCTCTCCCTTTGGTGTGTATACAAGAACCACAGGTATATCCAGTCTTTTGGAAATATCATAGGATGATTTTTCCCATGTGTTTGAGGAACCGTCAAAATAACCCATAACACCTTCAATTACAGCGATATCCCCATTTCCCATTGAAAGTGCTTCCCAGACCCCTTCCTCTCCCTGCAGATGCAAATCCAGGTTCCCAGCTCTGGTACCTGCAGCCATGGAAAGAAACTTGCCGTCTATGTAATCCGGTCCTGTCTTGTATGGGCTTACAAAGTATCCCTGTTTCTCCAAAGCCCTAATTATTCCGGTGGTTATGGTTGTCTTGCCCGTGTTGCTTGATGGAGCAGCTATCATAAACCCCTTCATGACATAATCACCTCCTTCATCTTTGTGACAAACATCCCCTGAATTTCCTCAATCTCCCCAAGAGGAGTCATTTCAATCCTCACATTGAATCCTTCACCTTCCAGAATGCTACTCCAGGAATCCTCATCTTCCGATGCCATATCATTCTTTGCATGATCCCCTGCAACCAGCATAAATGGCTTTAGTACAAGCTCCCTATGTTCTCCTTCCTTTAGATAACCTATCATGTCTTCCAGTCCGGTCTTACCTTCGAGAGTACCTATGTACACATTTCTGATACCCGCCCTTTCAAAGTGTTCGGCTAGTCTTTCATAGGAACTGTCAGCCTTGTGTCTTGATCCATGACCCACAAGAACCACCGGGGTATCATCCTTTGGTGTGAGTATCCTTACTATGTTTCTGAAATCCCTGTCCTCCCACATAAGGGGTGTACCGACTCTCACAATGACCTTGCCTGTATTTTTCATAAAGTCCCTGGCAGCCCTTAGAACCTTCTCAAATTCAATCCCTCCTATTATATGCAAAGGCTGTATGTAAATATCTGTCACCCCTTGAAAAACAAGCTGCTCCATAGCCTCTTCCAGGCTAAAAACATCTATTCCATGGTTATCCCTTAACCTTCTCATGACAACATCTGATGTAAAGGCCCTGATTACCGAAAAATCAGGGAATTCCTTCCTTATTGCGTTTTCAATGACATCGATTGTCCTCTCTCTCGTATCCTGATGGGTGGTTCCAAAGCTTGCCACTATGATTCCCTTCTTCATTTCGATTCCTCCATTTCTTTTCCAGTCAGTTCCTTGCAGTTTCCCCACAAAGGCAGTCCCAATTCCAAATGTATCCTTACCAACCATGGCATGCTAAGGTGGGCACCTGCCAGTAGTTCCCTATCAAGAAATACCTCCTTGGGGATCCCCTCCCCTATAACTTGTCCCTCTTTTATTACATAGACGTAATCGCAAGCCTCATAGATGAAATCCATATCATGGCTTGATAACACAATCCGCTTATCCCTTGATTGGAGACTTATAATCTCTTTCAGGGATTCCCTCATCTGTGGATCCAAGCCAGATGAGGGTTCATCCATTATTATCATCTGCGGCTCCATGGATAGGATACCTGCGATTGAGACCCGTTTTTTCTGACCATAGCTTAGAAAATGAACAGGCTTGTGCTGAAGACCTTTCATACGAACCTGTTCAAGTGAGTTTTCCACCCTGCGTGAAACATCCTCTTCAGCCATATCAAGATTTCGGGGACCGAAAGCCACATCATCATACACCCTTGAATAGAATATTTGCCGGTCAGGATCCTGAAATACCATGTTAACCCTTTTTCTGTGATCTCTTAGGGATGTCCTGTCAGTTCTCAGCACCTCCCCATCAACTATGATCCTCCCGGAAAATGACTTTAAAACACCCATAAGTACAAGCATTAGAGTTGATTTGCCGGATCCATTGGCACCAACAATCCCTATGGTCCTTCCCTTGTTAAAATCCATATCAACTGATCTCAATGCTTCAGTTCCATCCTCATAAACATAGCTTAAGCCTTCAATCCTTATCATCTAATCACCCATCTTGAATTGTCCGTTATAGTTTCTGCATTCCAATGCAATGACCATGGAATCGTACCTTGCTATGACCCTTTTAAAAAGTTCCCTTACAAGCAAGCTCCAGGAAAGATAGGACTTCCTTATATTGTCATGACCATGTCTCATTTCCTGTGCATGGCTTATTGCAGCTGCCTCTTCCATGAATATGAATATACTCCTATATGTTAGCATGGCGATTTCCAGCAAGACCTTCGGAATAGGCGATTTCCATAAGCTTCTCATAATGCTGTCAGCAGAGGTTGTTAAAACTAGAAAAAAGGTTCCTGAAATTGCAGCAGAAGATCGCGATACGGTTAAAAGTCCCTTCTCCAGAGACTCCCTTGTCAGCCCAAGATGATAGGGGCCAACTCCAACCGACCAAAAAAATGCATCCTCCATTGAAATGCTAAATGCTATCCCTGCAAATCCCAACACCAGAAATCCAATGGGTACAAGGAGCATCCGAAGATAAAAACCCAATGGTATCCCACCTACAATGGTAATTGCTCCCAGCATCATCAGAATAATGGCTCCATTCAGAAAATGACTCTCAACAATCATGGGAGGCAGGATGGCAGCCGCACAAATTGAAAGCTTTACCCCCGGATCCAAACCTGCCATTCTGTTTGTGTATGCATATCTATCAATTGGAAGCAATCTTTTTTCTCTCCTTCATGACTCCCATCACATAACCGATTGCCCCCGCCCCAATTGCAACCTGAACTGAGAACAGCAGACTCTCTATTTCACCGCTTGGTGGCTCCCACAAGGGTTCTGCCCATGGTTCATATCCCGGGTTCATCTCGAGTACCGCTTCCTGGGCTTCACCATCCGCTCCTCCAAATTCAGCACCCCTGTTCATCAATAGGGGTGTCAATACAATCAAGACTATCAATAGGATAACCAAGGTGTTTTTATTTGCCAAAAATTTCAATTTCACCACTCCTCTTCTCATTTGGTTGACAGCCGAAAATCTCAATCAATCATGCCTTATTTGTCAATATTGTGACCCCTTCAGATGAAACGTACTCCATTACCATGCTGTAGACCATTGCTGTTAGAATCCCTTCAATTATGGCCAGAGGAATCTGTGTTACGGCAAATATTGACATGAACTTTGCAAGGGCTCCTCCAAATCCGCCTGGTCCACCGGGGAATGCCCAGGCAAGCTGAAATGCGGTGACCACATATGTAAACAGGTTGCCAAGTGATGCTGCAAGAAAAATTACATATGTCTTCCTGACTCCTGCTTTGCCCAGGAGCTTGAATACACCATAGGATACCAGTGGACCCGCTATTGCCATTGAAAACATATTGGCTCCAAGAGTGGTTATTCCACCGTGTGCCAACAGGATTGCCTGAAATACAAGTACAATCGTCCCAACAACTGTTGTTGCAAACGGTCCGAATATGATTGCACTTAGACCCACTCCTGTGGGATGTGAGCAGGATCCTGTAACTGAGGGGATTTTCAACGCAGACATAACAAACACAAATCCCCCTGCCAATCCCAAATAGAGCTTTGCATTTCTATCTTCTTTCAAGCTTCTTTTGAGGCTGAGAATACCAACCACAAGGAAGGGTAACGATACTGCTCCCCAGAACAGTGAGTGCCCCAAGGGCATAAACCCCTCCATTATGTGCATTCCGTGACTTGCTCCGGGAGTGACAACCAACATAAGCCCAACAAATGCCGCCAAAATGATTTTCTTACTCATCTCCATGCCCCCTTACATTATTCTTCCAAATGCTTCAACCAGTCTCTCATTGCTCTCCCGATCCTTAACAGCAATCCTTATGTGGTTGTCTGAGAGGACCCTAAAGGACCTGCACTTTCTTACCATGATACCTTGCTCAATGAGCTTGCTGAAGACTTCATCCTCCCTGATTCCTTCCAGTCTTACAAGGATGAAGTTTGATTGGGATCCAAAGGGATGAAGTCCTTCCATACCTGCCAATGAATCCAATAGGTACTCTCTTTGTTCTGCTATGTAGTCCCTTGACCTTTGCACATATGCCTTGTCCCTGAATATATGGAGTCCTGCCCTGTTTGCCATGGAATTCACGCTCCACGGAAGCTGGATTTTCCTTATTTTTTCAGCCTTTACCGCTCCAGCGCAGCAATACCCAAGTCTTATCCCGGGAAGAGCGAAGAATTTTGTTGCAGCTCTTATGATTCCAACAGATTCGTATCCCCATTCCCTGAATAATTCTATTGAGTCGTAATCACGGGGAGAAAACTCAAAAAACGCTTCATCAAGGAGCAGATACGCTCCCGAATAGAGCACCTCCCTGTGCAGTTTCAGAATCTCCTCCCTATCTATCCTCTTTCCGGTTGGGTTATTGGGATTTCCAAGAATCACAATATCCCTTCGTCTAAGTCTGCCCCTTAAGGAATCCAAATCCAAATGATATTCCTCAGTTGAAGGAATTTCAACAATCTCCTTCCCATGCACCTGGGCTCTCAACCGATATTCTGAAAAACATGGCTCCATAAGGACAACCCTGTCAGAATCCATAATGAAGTTGTCAATTATCTCGACGGCACCATTGCCAACCATGGTATTCTCAATGCCACATCCAAGATATTCCGACACCTCTCTCCTCAACTCCCTGTACTGAATATCCGGATATCTTGAGTGTTCATCAACCCCCCAGGAGAGATGCTCCATAAGTCCCTCTGGTGGCCCCAGTGGGTTAATATTGCTGCTGAAGTCTAGTATCCTCCCCTTGAATTCTTTACCATACGTATAAATATCTCCTCCATGCTCCATTTTATGCTCCCTCCTTTGCTATCCTGCCTGGAATGAAAAATCTGCAATTGTTGACTTCATCCTCATATATCCTGGCGTCTATTCCAAAGACTTCCTTCAACATCGTCCGATCAATAACATCTCCTGGTGCCCCATGTCCATGGACTGTTCCCTTCTTCAGGACATAGACCTTGTCTGAATACCTACATGCATGATTGAGGTCATGAAGGACCATCAGAACTGTAATCCCCAGACTTTTGTTAAGTTCTTCCACAAGCTCCAGAACCTCCATCTGATATGATATGTCAAGATATGTTGTAGGTTCATCCAGAATAAGAACTCTTGGCTGTTGGGCAAGAGCCATGGATATCCAGGCCCTCTGTCGTTCCCCTCCTGACAGGCTGTGCATGCTCTTTTCTCTGTACTCCTCCATTCCAGTCAGCCTTATAGCCTCCATAACTATTTCCCTGTCCCTTTTTCCAAACCTCTTCCCAAAGCCAAGATGAGGATGTCTTCCATAGGAAACAAGTTGCTCCACTGTAAGGTCCACATTGAGGCTCTTTTCCTGTGGCAGCACTGCGACCAACCTTGCAAGCTCCTTTGTGGGAATTGAATTTATGGTCCTACCTGAATAGGAAATCTCTCCAGCTTGTGGTCTTAAAAGTCTTGAAACAGTCTTTACAAGTGTCGACTTCCCTGAACCATTGGGACCTATCAATGAAACGATTTCACCTTCCTTGGCCTCCATATGAATATTCTTAAGTATAATCTTGTTCCCGTAAAGGACCTCCAGTCCACTTACCCTAAGCTCCATGATGATTCCCCTTTCCCTTTCTGAGAAGATACAGAAAAAACGGTGCTCCCAGTGCTGACATTATTACTCCCACCGGTATCTCCATGGGTGCAAAAAGGACCCTGGCAATGGTATCGCAAAGCAGGAGTACGGTACCTCCCATAAGCATGGATCCTGGAATAAGGTATCTGTAATCCGATCCCAGGAAAAGTCTTGTTATATGAGGAACCATCAGCCCCACAAAACCAAGCATACCAGCAACTGATACTGCGGCTCCGGCAAGAAGGGATGAGATAACTATTGCAAACAGCCTTGTCCTCTCAACCCTCATTCCAAGTCCTGTAGCAACATCATCACCAAGAAGAAGGATGTTAAGCCTACCTGGCAGAATAAATGCAGCGGCAATTCCCATAAGTATGAAGGGATAGACCATGTTTACATCCTTCCAGGTTATGGCAGACAATCCTCCCACCATAAATCCCAAAACACCGGACACCCTTTCGGGATAGAAGATCATCAGGGCATTGTTTCCTGCACCAAAAATAGAGGAAATGGCCACTCCTGCCAGTATGAGCCTTGTAGGCATCACCCCTTCCTTCCACGCCAGAAGGTAGATGATTGTGGTTGCTGAAAGTGCCCCGATAAATGCTCCCACAGGGACAAGAAAAAAATAATTGGGGAAGATGATAAGTATCAGTAGACCAAAGAAGCCTCCTCCTGCTGATACTCCAATTATGTTGGGACCTGCCAGGGGATTTCTCATTACACCCTGAAGTATTGCCCCCGAAAGGGAGAGTGCAACTCCCACAAGGATGGCCGCCACCGTTCTTGGAAGTCTAACATTCCAGATGATCTGCCTATTTGTTGTGACCTCCTTCAAAAACAATGCATCCATTATCTCATCCACACCTACCTGCACTGCTCCCTTGCCTAGACTTATCAGTATGGTCAGAAGAAAAATCACCACCATTACCCATAATACGGTTGTCTTTTTAGAATTTCTTAAAAGGTCCATTTTCCCTATCTCTTATTCGAATATTTCAGGATAGAGTATTTCTGCAAGCCCTCTGTATGCTTCTGCATATCTGGTGTTGGCCTTATATGTATATAGGTCCTTTGGGAGTATTATATACTTCTTGTCCTTGACTGCAGACAGCTCATTCCATGCAGGACTTGATTCCACATCCGTAACAAGTCTCTCACTAATCGCTTCCAAGTCAGAACCCATGGTCTGGACAAATATGAAGTCCGGATCCTCAAAGATCACCTGCTCCATGCTGAATTGGGATGACTCCATTGGTGTATCCCCTTCTGCGATATTTTCTGCCTTCAAGTCCCCAAACATTTCCCCAAGAGTTGACAGGGATCCCCTTGCAGTGACGGACTTGGAAGTTGCGAACAGGATCAGCACTGACGGATTGTTCTCAGCTGGTATTCTTTCAATTAATTTCTTTACCTCATTCTCAACACTTTCGGCATTTTCCTCATATAGGTCAACCCTGTCATTTATTAATGCAAATATCCTTGAGATCTTGAAGTAGTCATCCTTAAGCTCATATGTAAGGGGCATTATTGGTATGCCATTCTCTTCGAGGGGCTGAATCAGTTCTATTGATGACTTTGAGTTCGAGCTTAGTATAACAAGGTCAGGCTCTAGTGAAATGACCTTTTCAAGGCTGATTGATCCGAATCTTCCTACGGTCTCAACATTCTCGGTACCTGGCACCATATTGTTTGGGTCCTCGATCATGCCCACCATCTCTCCACCGTTCTCTACCCACATGTCCACGAATGAGTTCATAAGCACAATGACCCTTTCAGGATACTTGTCAATCTCAATCCTCTCTCCCCTTCCATCAACAAAGCTTACACTTTTGCCCTTGTCTTCTATCATATATCTGTCCGTTTCATCTTCCTTCTCAACTGCAGCAGCTTCATTGGTTTCAATTGCTTCTGCATCCCCCAATTCATTCATCGAACAACCTGATACCCCCATTGATATTATCAGAACTAGTGCAAGCAACCTCATTTTTGTTATTATGTACATTTCAGTTCCCCCTTTTGTCTTTTGCCTATAATCATTGACATGTAGGCATCCTCTTCAATAATCTCATCTATATCTCTTAATATCCTCTCATCCTCCAGGGTTGCCTTTCTGATATATGTAATCTGAAACCTCTCCCTTTCAAGTACTTCAAGGATTTTTTCCTTATCCTTGTTTGTCTTTAGGATAGCTATCGTGTCAGCTTCATTAAGAGCTGACTCCTTGAATTCATCGCAAACATACAAGGCTTCCCCTTTTATGGTTAGGGGCACAAGACTCCTGCCTGCAGCTGCCACGAAGGATGGAATCCCAGAGACAACCTCCATTGATATACCAATCTCCGACAATCTTTCCATGAGATATATGGCTGTACTATAGATCATGGGGTCACCGATTGTGACAAAAACTCCCATCCCCCCTTCTGGTATCTCCTCCGAAATAACATCCACAGCCCAGTCGTAATCCTTGTAAGTTACCTGCCCCATTGGAAACTCAAGTCTTTTTATCCTCTTCCCTCCAGTAAACTCTTCAATGGTGTCCAAGGCCATGTTCCTTCCCTTGTTACCTGGAACAAAGATAACGTCTGCCTCTCTTATTACTCTTACCGCTTTTCTTGTCAGAAGCTCCGGGTCACCTGGACCCGTCCC
>JANKMX010000017.1:17856-38511 GCA_024649995.1 Gudongella sp.
TCCTCCTCCAAAAACAAAAGAGCTCCCCATGACAAATCATTGTCAAGGGAAGCTCTATGTAAAATTATCTATAATCGTTCCGTCCAAGTCCAGGCATTAAAAAAATCCCATGGACAAAGACAGGGATAAACTATGAGAATCAGCATATCCTTCCCTCCGAAGGTTACTTCAAGTATCACAGGCAGGTCTCCTGGCTTATGACTCACCCTAATCTCAGCGCCTTCCCGGAAAACCCAGTGGCATTTGCTGATTTCGTCGTCATTTACAGTAGCGGGGGCTGCATGGGATTCTAACCCATTTCCCTTTTAATCATATAAACCTGAATACAAATATTCTGTTGTCATCTAAATGCTACCACAGCTAAAACAATTTTACAACTACTAAAATCAAAACAAGCAAAAGCTCTGCTCCAAACATCAACCGGATTGAATCCTCTATGTGGGTCTTATGGAGGACTTCATCAGGATCTCCTATTGTGGGTTTATGGACCATCTTCCCATTGTAGCTGTTGCTTCCTCCAAGCTGGACTGAAAGCAATCCTGCAGCTGCACTTTCAGGATACCCGCTGTTGGGGCTCTTATGATTTCTACCGTCTCTTCCAACTATTTTGAAGGCCCTTTTCTTGTCTAAATCGTGTGGAGCTGAAATTATCATCAGTATTGCGGTCAATCTTGACGGGAAAAGGTTCAGCAAATCATCTGTCTTTGCGGGAAAATAACCCAGATGGCTGTATCTTTCATCCTTGTATCCCACCATGGAATCCATGGTATTTACAAACTTGTAGATCATCCCTCCCGGGATGCCAAAAATCATCACATACAACAGGGGTGCTATGACTCCATCCGAGGTGTTTTCAGAGACAGTTTCCACCGTCGCTCTTATAACCTCCTCCTGTGAAAGGTTCTTTGTATCTCTACCCACAATGTAGGAGAGTCTTCTCCTTCCATCTTCTAGACTCCTGTCAAGCTCACTTGAGACCTTCAATGCCTCATCCCTGAGATTTCTGGCCGCAATGCAGGTATATATCAGAAATATCCCAATAATCCTCTGGACCATGGGAAAGCCATCAATTGACTTAAGCAAAATGATTGGTAAACTAGCTGCAATCAGTATATTTACAATCACCATAAGGAGACCCGCAGCCTTAAGTCCGTTTGGAGAATCCGTTATTTTTCTTATAAACCTCTCCTCCCAGGATATTATTCCTCCCATAAGTCTTACAGGATGTGGCATCCACTTTGGATCTCCAATGACAATATCCAGGATTACAGCGGCTAGGATATCAACCATTGTTCACACCTACAAGTGAATAAATGTAGTCCATATGGAGGCTATCCCTTACCACCTGACTGAATCTTTCAATCTCAGATTCCAACCTCTCAATATCTTCAATGTCAAATTCACTTTTTTCTTTTCCCTCTATTATTGAATCCTCATCAGCAATGTCAATTGTTGTATATGGAACAACCCCAACCACAGGGATTCCCAACTTTTCCTGGATCATCTCGATGCCTGGATCAAGCAGGGTTTTGTCTCCCCTGAACTTGTTGATTATCATACCCTTGATTCTGTTTCTTTCATGAGGTTCAAGAAGCATGACAGTGCCATACAGAGCAGCAAAGGCTCCTCCCCTGTCAATATCCGTAACAAGCAGCACAGGCGCATCAGCCATTTCAGCCATTCCCATATTGACGATATCATCCTGGCGAAGGTTTATTTCCGCAGGGCTTCCTGCCCCTTCAATTACGACTATGTCATTATCATTCTGAATCTTTTCATATGTTTCCATAATACTTTTCTTTAGGGTTTTTCTGTATTGGAAATATTCCCTGGCCTCCATAAGACCCATCTCCTGACCATGCACAAAAACCCGAGACCCAGTATTTGTATCCGGTACTAGAAGTATTGGATTCATGTTCACCTGAGGCTTTTTCCCAGCTGCTACAGCCTGGATGGCTTGAGCCACGCTTATCATCTTGCCGTCTGTTGTGAAGCTGTATTCCCTTGACATGTTCTGGGATTTGAAGGGATACACATTATAGCCATCCTTACTGAAAATCCTGCACAATGCCATTGCAGTCATGCTCTTCCCAGCGGATGAGGTGGTTCCTTGAATCATGATCCTACTCATTAAATCACTCCCTATCATATAATTTTTCTCCTTTGAGATAGGACAATTCTACATGAATATGGATTCTTTTACAACCGTGCTTTTTAATTAAAAGATTTTCCTAAGCTCAGATATATGGTCTAGCCTCATATGGGCTGACTCTAGCTCATCCTCTGAGCCAAAGCCATAGTTGCAGCCTATGGTCATTATTCCATTCCCAAACCCAGCATCAATATCCTTTCCACGATCCCCAACAATGGCCCATTTCCCTGGATACAACTCAAGGACCTTCTTTAGGATTTCCGTCTTTGAAATGTACTCATAGCTTTCAGAACAGATCATACTGGTGAAATACTCATCCAGACCGAACAACTTCCTGTGGTTTTCCATGTAGCTCTTTCTGCAATTGCTAATAAATACAAGTGTGTAGCCCTTTGATTTCAGATATCCCAGGGTTTCCAGGGCATTTTCATAGAGTACGGGGCGACCAAGCTCAATAAGTCTATTCATTTCGGCCCCAATCATCTCGCTGCTCATATCCCTCAGCTCTTGGGAGAGATGTGGCATAAAGCTTTTCCACATCTCCCTGGGATTGTAGCCTATCCACTTTGAAATCTCATCCTCAGACCACTCCTTTTCCTTTGCAAGACCCATTTCAACAAGGTTGTCATAGGCCTTTCTGAATGCAGGAGCATATATCGCCATGCTATTGTGCAATGTTCCGTCATAGTCAAAGAATATGGTTCTGATACCGTCTGTTTTCAAGGGAGCAACCTCCTTCTAGAGCTGTTTCAGTAGATTGGCCATCTCAATTGCAGTCATTGCCGCATCATAGCCCTTGTTTCCAGCCTTGGTGCCAGCCCTCTCAATTGCCTGCTCTATAGTATCAGTGGTTAGCACTCCGAATACTACCGGAACTTCAGAATCAAGGGACACATGTGCAACTCCCTTTGTCACTTCACTTGACACATAGTCAAAATGTGGCGTTGATCCCCTTATGACTGCTCCAAGTGTTATTACTCCATCGTATCTTCCTGACTTGCTCATCTTCTTAGCTACAAGTGGGATCTCAAATGCTCCTGGTGCCCATGAAACCTCTATGTTCTCCTCTTCAACGCCGTGTCTCTTAAGAGCGTCTATTGCTCCTCCAAGAAGCTTTGAACCGATGAACTCATTGAACCTTCCAACAACGATTCCCATCTTAAGACCTTTCCCTATCAGATTTCCTTCATAAATTCTCATTTACTTGTCCTCCTTAAATTTTAACATGTGCCCCATCTTCGCCTTCTTTGTCTTCAGGTAATACTCGTTTCTTTCATTGTGGTTTGTCTGTATCTGAACCCTTTCGACTATTTCGATTCCATATCCGGAAAGTCCTCTGATCTTCTTGGGGTTGTTTGTCATAAGCTTTACCTTTTTGATCCCCTGGTCAGCCAGTATCTGGGCTCCTATTCCATATTCCCTCAGGTCCTCACTGAATCCAAGGGCCAGGTTTGCCTCAACAGTGTCCATGCCCTGATCCTGAAGTGAGTAGGCCCTTATTTTGTTGATAAGGCCAATCCCTCTTCCTTCCTGTCTCATGTAGAGAAGTACTCCTCTGCCCTCTTCCTCGATTTTTCTCATGGCATGGGCATACTGGTCTCCGCAGTCGCATCTTAGGGACCCAAAGGCATCCCCTGTGAGACACTCTGAGTGGACCCTGACAAGAACCGGCTCTCCGTCTGAGACATCTCCCTTCACAAGCGCCACGTGGTGCTCTCCATTAAGGATATTCTCGTAGCCAACCATCTTGAACTCACCATACTTTGTTGGAAGCTTAGCCTCTGCAGCCCTTGTCACAAGTACCTCCCTGTGTCTCCTATAGGATATGAGGTCTGCTATTGTAACTATCTTAAGGTCATGCTCCTTTACATAATCCATCAGTTCAGGAACTCTTGCCATATTGCCGTCATCACTCATGATCTCACAGATCACACCTGCTGGATAGAGGCCTGCCAGCTTGGCAAAATCAACTGCTGCCTCAGTATGCCCTGCTCTTCTCAGGACTCCACCCTCCTGGTATCTGAGAGGGAAAATATGCCCAGGTCTCTTGAAATCAACGGGTCTTGCATCCTCCTCCAGGATCTTCTTGATTGTAAGGGCCCTCTCATAGGCAGAAATGCCTGTGGTTGTTTCTATTGCGTCTATGGATACTGTGAATGCAGTCTGATGAGAATCAGTGTTCCTTTCAACCATGTGGGATATGTTAAGCTGCTCAAGCCTTTCACCTGCCACAGGCATACAGATAAGTCCCCTTCCATATTTGGCCATGAAATTGATGGCTTCAGGAGTCACCTTTTCAGCAGCCATAAGGAGGTCTCCCTCATTTTCCCTATCCTCGTCATCAACCACAACTATCATCTTTCCTTGTCTGATATCCTCTATTGCTTCCTCTATTGTATTGAACTTCGCCATATCATCTTCTCCTTTACGCAAATCCGTTATTTCTTAGAAAATCCATATCAATTCCACTTTCCACATGTTTGTCAGTTCCATAGTTCATGAGCTTCTCAATATACTTGCCCACCAGGTCGCATTCCAGGTTCACCGCATCTCCCACCTGCTTGCGGAGCAGGGTTGTCTCCTCCTTTGTATGGGGGATGATGGATGCCTTGAATGAACTGTCATCTACGTAGGCGACCGTAAGGCTTATTCCGTCAATGGCTATAGAACCCTTGGAAATGATATATTTGAGTACCTCACTTTCAGCGGATATTGTTACCCATACTGCATTGTCCTCCTTCTGCAGGTCGATTATTTTTCCGGTTCCATCGATATGACCGCTGACTATGTGTCCTCCAAATCTATCGCTTGCCTTCATGGCCCTTTCAAGATTGACCTTAGCTCCAGGTGAAAGAACTCCCAGATTGCTCCTTCTTATGGTTTCTGCCATAACATCCACAGTGAAGTTGCTGTCGCTGAAATCAGTTACCGTAAGACATACTCCATTGGTGCATATGCTGTCTCCAAGCTTTACATCCTCCAGCACCTTTCTTGCATCAATGCTTATCCTTGCGCCTTTGGCGCTTTTCATGATGGCCTTCACCGAACCTATTTCCTCAATAATACCTGTAAACATCAAATATCACCTCCACTCGGGATATCCCTCGATCAGGATATCCTCACCAATTGGTACTGCCTTTAGCTTATCTATACCTATTGCATCCTTCATCATTTGAACACCTTTCCCTCCCAAGGGAGACTTTGAATCATCCCCTCCAACGAGCTTGGGGGCTATAAAGAACAGAACCTTGTCAATAAGCCTCTCCTCCAGGAAGCTGTAGCCTATGGCTCCTCCTCCCTCTATGAGTATGCTGTCAATTCCCAGTTCTCCAAGCCTTTCAACCATGGATGATATGTCCACCCTTCCATCCTTCTCCTGCGTCACCATTATTTCAAGACCTCTCTCCCTCAGGTCCTCAAGGGCATTCTTCGGAGCCTGATTTGTGGTTGCAAGGATTGTCCTCACCTCTCCTGCTGTCCTTACTAAATTTGAGTCAACCGGTATCCTGCCCCTTGTGTCAACAATGACCCTGATAGGGTTTTTGACCTTCTCTTCCCCGAGCCTTGCAGTCAGCAAGGGATCATCTGCCAGTACGGTCCCCACTCCAACAAGAATTGCCGAGACCCTGTTTCTAAGCCTGTGTACATGGAGTCTTGACTCTTCACCACTGACCCATTTCGAGTCACCTGTGTAGGTTGCAATTTTTCCGTCCAGAGTCATGGCTGATTTGAATATGCAAAAGGGTTTTCCTGTGGTTATATACTTTATGAAGACTTCATTCTGCAGTCTGCATTTATCCTCAAGAATTCCCGTCTCAACCTCTATGCCATTTACCTTAAGCATCCTGACGCCATTTCCTGCCACAAGGGGATTTGGGTCCACCATTCCTATTACAACCCTTTTGATTCCACTTCTTATTATGGCCTCAACACAGGGCGGAGTTTTTCCATAATGGGAGCATGGCTCAAGGGTTACATACATGGTGGCTCCAGCCACATCCTCCGAGGCATTCCCAAATGCATTGATCTCTGCATGGGGACCGCCAAAGGCCTTGTGGTATCCCTCTCCGATTATTCTGTTGTCCTTCACTATGACAGCACCGACCAGCGGATTTGGATTGACAAATCCGGAGCCAAGCTCCGCCAGCTCAAGTGCGCATTCCATATACCTTTCGTCCATATTTCCTCCTTGACACATAAAAAAGCCCTGATCAAAAATCAGGGCTTAGTCAACATAGCTGTATATATCCTAAAGTAATCTTCTTTCATCCAGACTTTACTGTCGGCTTCGGAGTTTCACCGAATCAGCCTTACGGCTCGCGGGCTATACCGCCGGTAGGGAATTTCACCCTGCCCTGAAGATCTATATTCATTTCATAAAAAATATACCATCAATGACAACTCTTGTCAAATTAAAATATCATATTATCCCTTCCACATCGGTATCCTGCGTGGTACTTTCCCTAAAAATGTTTACAATGTGACATAAATCCGATAAACTTTATTTATACAATATTTCGAGGTGATTTGATGGTAAAAGGAATTGATGACAGGAAAAGGGAATATGCAAGGTTGATAATAAATCTAGGAGTAAATCTCCAGAAAGGTGAGCCTCTTGTTATTAAGGCACCCATTGAAGGGGCGGACTTTGTAAGAGTTCTGGCTCAGGAGGCCTATGGCAGGGGAGCCAGCGACGTCCACATAAACTGGTATGATGACAGACTGACAAGAATGAAGTATGACAATGCTCCAATGGAGGTATTTGAGGAGTTTCCCAAGTGGAAGGCAGATGCGGAAAAGTACTACGCTGAAAAAGGATGTGCCTTTATCTCAATTTCAGCTGTGGACCCTGAGCTCTTGCAGGGAGTTGACCCAAAGAAGATTGCAGCCTTCAATAAGGCAGCGGCAATAGCCAACAAGGAAAATATGAAATACACCATGAATGATCTTAACTCCTGGTGCGTACTGTCCATTCCAACAACAGGCTGGGCAAGAAAACTCTTCCCTGACCTGGACGATGAGAAGGCAGTGGAAAGACTCTGGGAAGCCATCTACGAAGCAACCAGAATGAATATGGATAATCCATTACAGGCATGGGAAGAACACCTGAAGGCTCTTGCTGATCGTGTGGAGTATATGAACAAAATGAACTTCAAATCCCTGCACTACAAGTCTTCAAACGGAACTGACCTCCATATTGAACTCCCTGAAGGACACATCTGGAGCGGAGGCGGAGGAGACAATGCCAAGGGAGACTATTTCGTTGCAAACATCCCAACTGAGGAGGTCTACACAATGCCCCACAAGGATGGTGTAAACGGAGTGGTTTACAGTACGAAACCCCTTAACAGAAGCGGAAACATCATTGATGGGTTTAAACTGGTCTTCAAGGATGGAGAAGTGGTGGAATATTCCGCTCAAAGGGGAGAGGAATTCCTTACTGAACTGTTTAATATGGATGAGGGCGCCAAGCGACTTGGCGAGGTAGCCCTTGTACCCTTTAGCTCCCCCATTGAAAAGGCCGGAATCCTCTTTATGAATACCTTGTTTGACGAGAATGCCAGCTGTCATTTTGCTTTTGGAAAGGCATACCCAACGACAATAAAGAATGGACCAGATATGTCGGATGATGAACTTTCAGAACATGGAGTTAACAACTCCCTGACGCATATTGACTTTATGGTGGGCACAAATGACATGTCCATCCTGGGAACCACCCAATCAGGTGAGGAAATTCAGATATTCAAGGATGGCGAATGGTTCATTTAACTTAAAAACTGTCTCCGGAAAATCCGGAGACAGTTTTTTATTCTTCATTGAGCTGCTCAAGTACATAGGTAGGAAGTGCAAAAGCACCCTGATGAAGGTCGGAATTGTAGTACTTTGTCTTAAGACCTAAAGCCTCCCACTTCTCCCCTTTATGATCCTTCGTGGGATGAAGTCCCTTGCTGGCAAAGCCGAATAGCCAATGTCCGCTGGCGTAGGTTGGCATATGGAACTGGTACACCTCACATACATCAAATATTGACTTAAGCTTCCTGTGAGCCTTCTTCATCTCCTTGGCATAGTTGGGGAAATAAGGGCTTTCATGCTGATTTATCAAAATACCGTTCTCATTGAGTGCATTGTAGCAATCAGTATAGAAGTCCGTTGTGAAAAGCCCTTCCCCCGGTCCGATTGGATCTGTTGAGTCAACAAGAATCAGGTCGTATTCATTCTTCCTTCCCTTGATAAACTTGATTCCGTCAACATAGTTGTGTTTTACCCTCTTATCATCAAAGCTTGAGGATGTCTGTGGAAGATATTTCTTGCAAAGCTCCACCACCCTTTCATCTATCTCAACAAAATCTATTGATTCAATATGGTCATATCTAGTTAGCTCCCTTACGGTGCCACCATCTCCACCACCTATGACCAGAACCTTCTTGATGTCCGGGTTTACTGCCATTGGTACATGGACAATCATATCGTGATATATGAACTCATCCTTTTCGTTCACCATCATCAGGCCGTCAAGGGTGAAGAATCTTCCAAAATCATATGACTCGAAGAAGGCAATCTTCTGGAAGGGGGTCTGTTCTGAATATATCTGTTCCTTCACCTTTATTGAAAACTTACATGTCTCTGTGTTTTTTTCTGAATACCAAAGCTCCACAAAATCCCTCCTAGTAGTTTCTTCCGTAGTATATCTCGTGCATTTCCTGAGTTAGCTTGTCAATGATCTCTGCCCTCTGTCTTCCAGTCAGATCCTCTTCATTCAGCTCAAAGAGATAGTTGTCCAGAACAAGCTCCCTAAGGATCATCTTGGTATGGAAAATGTTCTCCTGGTAAACATTCACATCAATGCTGTTGTACCTGTCCTTTGTCCCCTTTGATATATAATCCTGTATGGAGTTTATCCTGTGGTCCTTGAAATGCTTGGTTCCGTCAACATCCCTTGTGAATCCCCTTACTCTGTAATCACAGGTAACTATATCAGAGTCAAAGCTTCCAAAAAGGAAATCCAAAGCCTTTAGTGGTGATATCTCTCCGCAGGTTGAAACGTCTATATCAACCCTGAAGGTCATTATCCCCCTGTCAGGGTGATATTCAGGATAGGTGTGCACACTTATATGGCTCTTGTCCAGATGCCCGATTACATTTCTGGGGTTTGCAATCAGCTCCCCCTTATTACAGGAGGCATCAACCGTTATGTCCGGAAGGGGTTCCTCAGTTATCAATAGATTCACGCTTGCTCCCTGGGGCTCGTAATCCTGTTTGGCAATATTGAGCAGATTTGCACCTATTATGTTTGTTACCTCCACAAGAATTTCTGTAAGTCTTGTGGAATTATACTGCTCATCGATGTATTCGATGTATTTTTCCTTGTCCTCGGGTGATACCGCATAGCAAACATCATAGATATTGAAGCTCAGGGTCTTGGTTAAATTGTTGAATCCATACAGTTTTAGTTTTTCCATTTTCCATCCCTTTCATTCTGTATTCTAATCAAATTAATGATCTTCAATCTTATTGAAATTCATGATTATTGTATAATAAATGCTGTATGTTTACAATAAATTTGAACGAAAAAAATCGGAGGGTTAACCCTCCGAAATCTTTGTAATCTAGTTTCTTCCGCCTCTTCTCATCTGTCCGCCGCCTTGGCCGAATCCGCCTTCCTTGGCTCCAAAGCCTTCTCCATCCATTGCCTTAAGTCCATTGCCTGCTCCCTGTCCAAATCCCCTACCTTGACCAAATAGGCCTGTTCCTTGAAGAAGTCTCAGTTGTTCCGTTGATCCGTCGCAATCTTCCATTGCAGCTAGAATTTCATCTGCTCTTTCTTCAGTTAACTTACCGTCTTCCACCAACTGGGCAAGCATTACTTTCTTCTGCTCAAGAGCTGCTTCTCTGAACTCATCATATACACCAAGCTCATCAGCCAACTCACCCAAGGTCTGATCTTCGTCTCTCAATTCGTAGATGTCTGCCTGTGATTTTCCGGTAAGTCCTTCGAGAATTGCTAGAGGTCCCCAGCTTGCATCTGCAAAAGCCACACTCATAGTACCCAATACCATTACTGCAACTGCCAAAACCAAAATTGTCTTTTTCATTTTCAACACTCCTTTTCTTCCTTACTTTCCATGTTTTAAGTATAGAAGAAAGTTGTGATGAAAATATGATGAATAGGTGTAAGTTTTATTTATTTATCGGAATCCTGAAGAAGAAATCAGAACCCTTTCCAGGTGTACTTTCCACACCATAATCCATCCTGTGAGCCTGGAAGATGCTTCTGGCTATGGAAAGACCGATTCCGGATCCGCCTGTTTCCCTGTTGCTGCCGTTTATCTTGTAGTATCTGTCCCAAATATGTTCAATCTGGTCAGGGGGAATACCTCTTCCAGTGTCCATGATGTGTGTCTCCAAAAAATCATCCTTTTCAAATATATCTATAACGATACTTCCACCACTTTCCGTATGATTCAATGCATTTGCTATAAAGTTGTGGAAAACCTGCTCCAGTCTTCTTCTATCTACCCATACATTATGGATCTCCTTTTCTGCTGATAACTTGATTTCTATTCCCTTCTGCTCCGCTGCTATGGAATACTTAAGGGCTGAAGCCCTGGCAAGCTCCACCAGGTCAACCTCCTCATGCCAAAGCTCAATATTCCCTGACTGAATTCTTGATAGGTCAAGCATGTCATCAACCATCTGTCCAAGTCTCTCTGATTCCACGATTATTATATCCAGATTCTCCTCCCTGCTCTCTGGATCATCCCTGTGAATATCCCTGCTCATTTCAGCATAGCCTCTAATAAGCCCCAGGGGCGTTCTCAGCTCATGGGAAACATTTGCCACAAGATCCTTTCTCAGCCTGTCAACCTTGCAAAGCTCATCCGCCATCTTATTGAAGTTAACAGCAAGCTCTCCGATTTCATCCTTGGCCTCCACATCAACCCTTGCCTCCATATCACCTGCAGCCAATGCATTGACGGATTTGTTCAGCTTCTTTATGGGTCTGAGGAAAAATCTTGAGAAAAATGTCCCTATCAGGATTGACACAACCACAAGTATTACAGAAATGATCAATAGCTGCCTTTCCAAAATCTCCACGGTTTCATTTATGGGTTCGATGGGAAGGCTGGTTGTGATCACAGTCCCACCATCCTCCAGCAATTTTGAGTAGGTGAAGAGCTCAATACTCTGCCTCTGATGTATTGTTGTTGTAGTGGCTTCTCCAGACTTAAGTAGCTCATCCAGATACTCACCTCTAAGCACCCTGAATCCAGCTGCCTGTCCCCTTCCCATTGCATTCCCCGTTGAATAGAGAATCCTGCCGTCAAGAGTACTGACCTCAGTTGCGATGTTTCTGTCCATAAAAGCATTTCCAGCACTATCAACAAAGGATTCGGTATCCTCATTGTAAAGCTCGCTCAGTTGTTCGGTTGTCACCTTAAGTATATCTACTCTGCTGTTCATATAGCTATTTTCAAGAAAAACCCTCTGGTAGACCCAAAGTATCCCCACGGATAATATGGTTACCATAAGCATTCCCAGAATCAGCTTGTGGGATATCTTCCTCATCATTTCTTCTCTCCTGTATCAAGTTTATATCCGACTCCCCATACAGTATCAATAAGGTGTTTGTAGGGCTTGAGTCTCTCCCTTAGCATCTTGATGTGGGTGTCAACGGTCCTGTCCTCTCCAAAGAAATCAATCCCCCACACGCCATCCAGGATCTGCTGTCTGGTTAATGCCCGATTCCTGTTCTGAACCAGGTATACCAGAAGATCATACTCCTTTGGGGTCATCTTCACTTGCTCACCATCCATGTAGACAGTGTGCCCTTCAAAATCCACCTTGATTCCCTCAACCTGGAATACCATTGGCTCCTCTTCTGAATCTTTACTGTTTCTTCTGATTACAGCCTTAAGTCTGGCCATTAGCTCCCTCGGGCTGAAGGGCTTGACCATATAGTCATCAACACCCAGCTCAAATCCAAATAACCTGTCATACTCCTCACCTCTGGCTGTCAGCATGATAACTGGCACGGAGGATTCCTTCCTTATCTCCCTCAGTACTGTCCATCCGTCAACCTGAGGCATCATAACATCAAGCAATACAGCCTGATAGTCCCTTTCCGAAAACTTATCCAGGGCATCCCTTCCATTTTCAGCCTCATAGCAGGTAAAGCCTTCAGACACAAGGTATTCCCTAATTAGTCTTCTCATTTTCATTTCATCATCAGCGACAAGTATATTCCCCATGGCAATCTCTCCTCTATACCCGTTATACCCAAATTCAGAGTATTCCAGTTCCTATACCATAATTATAAGGTAATTCTGTGATGAAATTATGATGAAAAAAAATAACAGGATTTCTCCTGTTATTTTGCATGTTCTCTCTTTACCTTTATCTTGTTTTTCAGCAAAGCATACAGTATGCTTGCTGCAACTGCTCCGAAAAGACCCTGCATTATGTTTGCCGGGTAATTTACAAGTGCGGCCTTCGCTCCATACATGAATATTTCAGCTGCGTAGTAGCCGGTTGCCATTACAACGCCACCAATACCTGCTGCCAGTAGAGGCATCTTCCTTCCCCAGGCAGTATCAAATAGCATCCCTGCAACAAAGCCCTCCAGGCCCTTTGCCACAAAGGTTATTGGAGCATATACTCCCCAGCCAAGGAGTATGTCGGCCAAGGCTGATCCAAGGCCTCCAACCAGGAATCCTCCCTTTTTGCCGAACATGAAGGCTGCCATAAAAATTACCATATCTCCAAGATTTAGATACCCGACACTTGCAGGCGCCGGTATTTGTATTATCATGGTCATTACAACTGTAAGGGCCATAAAAACACCATAGGTTACAATGCTGTTTGTTTTGGACATCTCTACACCCCATTTTTTGTATTGTATCGTTACACTATTTAATAATTGAGTATTGTATCTATCTTTATAATAACACTTTGTTTTTAATAATACAACCCTTCCCATAAAAAAAAGAGCTACAGCCAGCCCTTTTTCCTTAGAAATCTTATCATAAATGCAGTTATAAGCCCGGATATAAGCCAAAATAAAAGATATCCATACTTCCAGTTAAGCTCCGGAAAGTAGATGAAGTTCATCCCATACACCCCTGCAAGGAAGGTAAGGGGGATGAATATGGTGGAGAAAATGGTAAGTATCTTCATAACCTCATTTGTCTTTGACCCCACACTTGAAAGGTATGTATCCAGCATCCCCGAGCATATGTCCCGGTAGGTTTCCACTATGTCGATCATCTGGATAACATGATCATATATATCCCTGAAATAGAGGCTGATTCTTTCATCTATCTCAACAAACTCCCCTCTTGCAAGGGAGCTTGTAAGATTCCTTGTGGGCCAGAGTATGTTCCTAATATATACAAGCTCTCTTTTGAGATGGTATATGCTTCCCAGGATATCCTTGTTTGGATTTTCCAGCAGCTTGTCTTCAACGGAGTCGATTTCATCCCCAATGCTTTCAAGAACCAGAAAATAGTTGTCCACCACCGAGTCAATCAAGCTGTAGAAAAGCTCTAGTGCACCATGCTTTCTCAAGGATACTGAATCCTTTAGTCTTTCGTGTATGTGTTTGAAGCTGTCTGTATCGTACTCCTGAAAGGTTAAAACCATATTCCTGATCAAGAGAATTGAAATCTGCTCGGTGTCAAGAAAGCCATCCTCCCTGAAAAAAACATTTTTTGTTACTGTAAATAGGTACCCATCGTACTCCTCAACCTTTGGTATCTGGGCAATATTAAGAATATCCTCCTGTACCAGAGGATGAATATGCAGAATCTCACTTATTTCTCCAACGGTTTCAGGATTCTTTAGCCCGATCACATCCAGCCAAAGGGTGCTATCATCCTCCACCATTGAAAACTCCTCAAAGGATTTCAACCTTTTGCTCTCAATGCTCTTCTCAGTGTAGCGGGTCATAATTATCAGTTGGTCACCCTCTCCCTCCCCAGTGTATTGAAGGGTTCCAGGGGGAAGATTCACTGTCTTTCCGATATTTTTGATCTCTCTGGACATGACATCGCCTCCAAGGCATAAAAAATAGGCAGATTCCTCTACCTATTTATACCCAAATATTTCATTAAATCAGTGTACAGCTGCCTGTTGTGCTGTTTTTGAACCTTTTTGAGCTGCAATTGCAGTATTAAGCTCAATCCCCTCATTACGTATCAGCATAAAGGACGCTATGCTTGAAAGTATGTCTGCTATAGGATATGAAAGCCATACACCTTCTGCTCCCATGTTAAATCCCTTGACCAAAATAAGGGATACGGGAAGCATGATGACCAGCTGTCTTAGAACCGCCACTGAGATTGACATCTTTGCCCTTCCACTTGCCTGAAAGTAGAAGATTGAAACATAATATACGCTTATTACAGGGAATACTGCAATCATTGTTCTAAAGGCCTTTGTGGCTTCAACTATGATCGCCGTATCTTCAATGAATATTCCGATAAGCTGTGGTGTAAATATCATTGCAAAGGCCCACATTACAAGTGAAGTAAGGGCTGCATATGCTATGGTCTTTGTCATTAGGGATCTCAGTCTTGAGAAGTTTCTGGCACCCACATTATATGCCGCTATTGGCTGCATGGCAGATGCTATCCCAAATATGGCTATGAAAAGGAACATGTAGAGCTTGGATACAACTCCAAGAACGATTATTCCCTGGTCTCCCGCTGTACTGGTCAGAAGGCTGCTAAGAACCCCCATCAGTATCCCATCTTCAGCCTCTATAACAAAGGCAGACACTCCAACCAGCAGGATTGGTGCAATCAATTTATGGTCCAGCTTGTATTTCAAAGGTATGTTGTACCTGTTTCTCATCTTTGTGTAGTGGTAGAATGCGTAAGTGAATCCTGCAATCTGCGAAAATGCCGTTGCTATGGCAGCTCCCTGGACACCCATACCGATTCCCTGTACCAAAAGGAAATCCAGTATGATGTTTATGATTGCTCCAATGCTTGTACTGATTATGGATATCCTTGGATTTCCAAGTGCTATCATATTGTGGGAAATAAAAATTGTCATGCTCAAAAATGTTGTACCTATTATTATTATTCCAAGATATGTAGCCGCCAGACTGCTTATGCCCGGTCCCGCTCCCATTATTCCCACAATCTGATTCCTGAATAGGAATATCCCGATCGCCACTGGAACCATAACTGTAAACACAAGGGAAAATCCTGTCTGAAGGACCTGCCTTGCCTTTCCAATATTGTTGTTCCCGCTGTGTCTTGAAAACGCCGTAGCAGTTCCCACGGCAATCATTATGCTCACTGCCATCAGTATTCTCTGTAGAGGGAAAACAACAATCAGTGCTCCTATGCCCTCTCCACCTACTTCCCTTCCCACGAAGAAAGTATCCACCATGCTGTACAGTTCGCTGACCAGCATTGATAGAATTACCGGTATTGAAAATCTGAAAAGCAGCTTGCTGATTTTCTCCACCCCAAAATCCTTGTTACTCATAATAAAACCTCCAGTTGATGTATATATTCTATCATCCTGGAGGAATTAAGCTATTCACTGGATTAGGCAGTATTTCGGATTGTTTTGGGCAAATGGGGAAAATTCATTTTTAACAAAACCTTAAAAAAGTACATTAAATTTATTGTTTTGGTACATAGTTCAGAGTGTATAGTATGCAGCCATTTGGCTTGACCGTTGCGATTATGTTGAAAACATTGGCCTTCCTTCCATAATAAAAGCTAACATTTGGATGGACGTAATTATCCAGAAGGGTCCATTGTTCTCCTGACAATCTCTCAGGCCTTCCCAGGAAGATCCACTTGTCATATACCGATCCGTGGCTTCTGTTAAGGTCGTACTTTGTGATCTGAAAGTCTCCATCCATATTGTAGAGATTAATGGAAATTTTCTTTTCCTTAAGCTTTGTGGGCAGGCTGTGAGCGTATATATCCTCCTGGGTTACACTGGGAGGATTGTAAAGCAGTATCTGGTACCCTTCATCCGACCTGCAAACCAGGTACCCGTCACCCTTGTCAAGAATCTCCTCCCCCAGGAGGGATAGAAACTTAAATGCGTAGAACGAAGGCTTGTTTAGATAGTTGGCTGTAAAAAGTCCACTTCCGCCGAAAAATGTTTCATTATCCAGAACAGTATCCTTTGTTATCTCATCCATCATCTGGAGGACCATCCTTTTATTCTCCACTGTGTAGCTGTAGAGAATGTATGGCGCCATGAAAAGGGTGTCATGGTTGTGGTTAATCTCCTCAATTGGAAATACGGGCTCCAGTTCATCGGGTTTCATTTCAAGCCACTTGTCCAGGTCAGGGTAGATCTGCGAAAATGTCCTTCTGAAGTCTTCAACTATATATTTTTCAACATACCTTGTTGAAACTACCGGAAATAGCCTTAGGTCCTCCAGGAACTCAAGTATATTCTCAACTCGGGTCCAATTGATGAACATCCTGTTCTTGCCTCTGTATATATCCATGCTATCGGAGAATAGGTTATTGACCAAGCAGTACCTGAACCCGATCTCACCTTGGATTTCACGAAGGACCCTTCTATTTTCCTCCTCAAGAAGTAGAGAGATGTCTCCCAGGTCTATTACTGTAGGCTTCAATGCCTTTTCCTCGGTCTCCTTCTTAAGATCGATATCAAGCTTGAAAATTTTATTGTCAAAATTGAACCTCTCATAGTCAGACAGGTAGCTTTCAAGGTGGGTAAGTGCCTCCTTAAGGCTAATATATTTGATTTTTTTTAGCTTTTCCAGCTGTTTTTCAGAAACCTTGTTCTTTTTTCTGTATTGGAGGGGTGTCAGCTTGTAATGAATCTTAAAGTGCTTGTTGTAGTACCTTGGATGCGAAAATCCAACCTCCTCTGATATCTCACCTATAGACTTGTCCGTATCAAGTAGCAGCTTTGTTGATTCTTCAACCCTTATCTGGTTCAGGTACTCGTTGAAGCCGTGACCAAATACCTCCTTGATCTTGTAGGATAGATATTGAGAGCTTAGAAACTCCTGCTTTGCTATATCCTGCAGGCTAACCTTGTCCATGTAGTTGTTGCTCAGGTACTTCATTATCCTGTGGTAGCGTTCAAGCTGTATTTCATCCTCCTTCAGGCTTTCCTCATCGTAGAAGAGGTAATGGAAATTATTCAGAAGGTGGTACATAAGCGCGAGAAGGTTATCCTCAATCTGGTCCTCGTAGTCATCAAGCCTTGATACCGCTTCATAGACAAGGATAGAAATGAAGGTCCTCAATTGGTAGTACTTCTCCTCCTCCTGGGCATTGTCATCAGAAGTATTGGTATAGTAGAAGGTATCCCTAGCGTCCTCGTAATATCTCTCAAAAAAACCAGGTTCAATCTGCAGAATCAGGACCAGATTCTCTCCAATACCCTCCATCCTGTATACCTCATTGGGATTTATTATTTCAAGCTCCCTTTTGTCCAGGACATAGGTTTCACTCTCAATGCCTATCCTGATTGAGCCGTCCAGAACAAAAATGACCTCTATGGCATCCTGCCAGTGAAGTGGATACTGGTCTATTGAAGCCAGAAATATGTTTATGGGTAAATCCTTCATGTACTCAACGTATTCTTTTCTCATAAAATAGTCCTTTCTACATGGTTTAAAGATGGAAATGTGTGTGCTATAATATATTGTCAATCAGTATTAGATTACCCATTTTAGATGGAGGTGTCCCATGGAAAAGGAAAAATATGTACCGGAAATAAAATCACAGCTCAGAAGCAGGTCAGTTGTAGTTCCAGAGGTTATATACAGGGCCAGTGGAATAAAGATCCTAGGGACAAGAATCAAATCCCTCCTTTTCTCAACTGATGTTGCAATCATAAAAAACAACAATGCCAATTCCATAATCGCTGTCTACCCATTTACGCCCCAGCTATCCATAACCCATGCCATTCTTGAGGTTGCAAGCGTACCTGTTTTTGTTGGCGTTGGAGGGGGGCTTACTTCAGGACCACGGTCCATACAAATTGCTCTTCAGGCTGAACTTCTGGGTGCATATGGAGTTGTTGTAAACGCTCCAACCAAGAATGATGTCATAAGGGAGATGAAATCCGTCATAGATATTCCTATAGTTGCCACCGTAGCCTCTTTGGAGGATGACTATCTTGGCAAGCTAAAGGCTGGTGTAAGTATCCTGAATGTTTCAGGTGGACCAAGGACCTCTGAAATGGTCATGGAAATCAGGTCCAAGGTGGGCAAGGAGGTTCCCATAATTGCAACTGGAGGTCCTACTGATGCCAGCATCCTAAAGACAATAGACGCCGGTGCAAATGCAATCACATACACGCCCCCTTCTTCAAGTGAAATATTCACAGATGTCATGAAAACATATAGGAATGCATACTAAAAGACCCAAGAAAGGGTCTTTCATTTACAGTTTTTCTCAGCCCCAAGATGCATGCGTCCGATGGTGCATACCCGCCCTGTTCCTGTCAAGAATCTAAGCTGTGGTCTCTTTTTTCCTTGGCTTCAGGAAAGCAAATCTTGTCTCACTGGCTATGACAGCCATGAATATTGTGGTGCAGCCAATGAGAAACTTTATTGAAATCTCTTCACCAAGGATAACAACCCCCAGCAGGCTTCCAAAGACCGCCTCAGTACTTAGGATTATTGCAGTATGTGTCGATGTGGTGTATCTCTGGGCAATATTCTGGATCAGGAAGGGTATCATTGTACTGAACAAGCCCAGGTAAAGCAGGGTTGAAAGAAGCCCTGATTGCACCTGAACCACGGGAGGCTCCAGAATAAAGGCCATGATAATGGAAAGAACAGCCGCCAGAGAAAACTGAACAACTGACAATACATAGACATCTACATTTTTTGCATAGTATCCAACTGCAACAATCTGCAGTGCAACTGAAACGGCACATAGGAATGACAGAAATTCACCATAGCCAACTCTCAAATCGTTGTCCAGGCTAAGTATTCCAACTCCAAGAAAGCATACGAATGCGGCCGCTATCTCAAATCCGCCGGGCATCTTTCTGGTTAATGCCCAATAGAAAAAGGGCACCATGACTATATTTGCTGATATTATGAAAGCCTGGGTTCCAACTGTAGTGTACTGTAGCCCCACGGTCTGGAACACATAGCAGAAGAACATGAAAATTCCTACTACCAATCCAGCCTTTACATCCTTAAAGGTGGCTTTTTTAAGCCTTTTCATTGAAAAGAGGGCTAAAACCGTGGATGCTATTAAAAATCTTGAACCCAGTATGTAAAAGGGGGTCATATGGTCAAGGGCACTTTTGGTGGCAACAAAGCCCGAGCCCCAGACAAAGGCTACAAGTATAAGGGCCAAATCCGCAAAAATGACTTTCTTGTCCTTCATGTCAATCTCCTCCGTCTGCTTAAACTATATCCTTACTCCATATTATCACTATAACCTCCTTTACACTAGCTTCTATCTTGAAGATAATACTAAAAAAGACCTCCAGCCTTAGTGGAAGTCCTTTTCTCTGTAGATTCTCTTTGAGATCTTATATGATATGAAGTATGCCAATAGGGATACCAGTATGAATCCAGGGATTATCAGCTCCAGTGGGAAGCTTCCAATATCATTGATCCAGCCTGGCATTTTGTCTATTCTAAAGTACCTTGATATTATACTTGGTAGTATAATAAGAGCCATAAGTGACAGCTGGTTAAAAACCCTGGTCTTGCCAATACTTAGATAATTGATAGGCAGGTATATTGAAAACATAATCCAAATCATCGGGAGGACCACCAAGGCACCAATCGGTGAGAATATCCTTCCATCTGGAAATCCTGGGCTGGGTACTGCCCATATGATTCCAGTCAATGCAATAAGCACAACCGAGAACAGAACAGGTTGGATAATGAAATAAATGTATCTAACAGCTACAACCAAGCTTCTTTCAACCGGCAGGCTATTGATGACTATATCAGCCTTGACAGACTCATCCTTTTGAGTAAGCATAATTAAGAGGTAATATGCCTGGAAGAAGAGATAATATCCGAATATGGCCTGTCCCATCACCTCGTTCTGGATAAGATAGGCAGGGATTCCCCATAAAATTACCAATACCCCAATTAACATCATAGGCTTTCTTGAAATAATCATATCCTTCTTCAACAATTCAAACATTCCCTTCACCCCTACTCACGCCTTAAAAACAATATCATGGACAATCGCCTTGAAACAAGCAACAAAACCAACCCTGCAGTCATACCCAAAACTCCTCCTGCTGTTGTGAATATTCTCGATCTGAATATGCTCTCAAGAGTTCCAATACCCATTCCGAACAATTGAAATAGGGTTACAAATACAAACACATTTATGAAATTTGCCAGCTTGTGTGACAGTCCGAAAAACATTGGCAATATGATGCTAATGAAGAACAGGGTCAGAATAAAGGCATTCTTTATCATTCCAATATTAAAGGCTACCAGATCATCGTATGCCAGAAGCTTAATCACTCCTAGATATAAGCCTGTATAAATTCCGGAG
>JANKMX010000018.1:0-16580 GCA_024649995.1 Gudongella sp.
CAAGAAAAAGAAAAGCATATATTAGTATAAAAATGCTGTGTGACTGGTCACACAGCATTTTTAAACTTAAAGATTACATATGGATCGGCTTGTCAATCGATGCAAAAGCCGCTTCCATAATTGTTTCAGCAAAAGTCGGGTGTGGATGGACCGTTTTGGCAAGGTCATAAACCGTGCCTTCAAGATTCATAACGGCTACAGCCTTGGAAATCATATCGGAAGCAACGCTTGCAGCCATGTGGACACCAATCACCTCACCATATTGATTGTCAGAGATTATCTTAACAAAGCCTGCTGTTTCTCCCTCAGCAATTGCCATTCCATTTGCTGAAAGGGGAAATTTGCCAACCGAGTAGTCAATTCCCTTCTCCTTGGCTTCCTCTTCTGTTATTCCCACGCTGGCGAGCTCCGGGAAGGAGTATACCACCCTTGGAATCTTCTTGTAGTCAAGCTTTGACTCAATACCAAGGATATTTTCTACGGCGGTTATTCCCTCTGCAGATGCCACGTGGGCAAGAGGTAACTTTCCGTTGACATCACCAATGGCAAATACGTTGGCAATGCTGGTCTTCATTTTTTCATCAGTTTTGATGAAGCCTCTTTCATCAAGCTGTAAATTTAGGCTTTCCAATCCTTCAAGGTTTGGCTTAAGTCCAAGGAAAACCAGGAACCTATCACCTTGTAGGGCTTGTGTCTTGCCCTTTCTTTCCACCATGACGGCATCACCATTGAATTCCTTTATCTCAGCATCAGAAACTATCTTTAAACCATCCCTTTTAAGCTGCTTCTGGAGGGTCTTGGCAAGCTCGCTTTCAGTGTGGGAAAGTATTGTACTTCCACCATGAACAAGGGTTACATCCACCCCTATTGAGTTTAGAAGGGTGGCATACTCGACTGCATACACATCCCCACCAACCACGACCATCTTTTCGGGAAGACTTTCCAGCTTAAGGAATCCTTTTGAATCAAGAGCCTTCCCGGATTCAATAGCCTCCTCAAGTCCGGGTATTTTCGGATATGCACTCTGTGCACCTGTTGCGATGATAAGGTTCTTGAACCCTATGGTCTCATTGTCAACCTGCAGGGTACTACCGTCAATTACCCTTGCAGATCCCTTTATTGACTCTACACCATTCTTCTTGAACAGCATCTCAATACCTGAAACAAGCCTGTCAACAACCTTATCCTTTCTTTTGGACAGGCTTTCCCAGTCAACTCTTGCATTTGAAAGATCCACTCCCGTAATCCCAAAATCCTCACTGCGGAGGAGATTCCTGTAATGTCTCGCGGATATGAGGAGTGTCTTGGTGGGAATACAGCCCCAATTAAGGCACAGTCCTCCAATTCGTTCCCTTTCCACAAGGATTACCTTCAGACCCTTCTGAGCAGCCTTTATGGCCGCCACATAGCCTCCTGGGCCTCCACCTATGATGGCTATATCAAATTTTTCCATTATATCACTCCCCATTATCCTTTAAGAAGCAGCATATCCGGATCTGCCAGCAATTCTTTCAGCAGGTTCAGGAACCTTGCGCCGCTGGCACCATCGATTATCCTGTGGTCATAGGACAGTGAAAGGGGCAGTATGTGGGCTGCAATTATCTCCCCATCCTTAACAATTGGCTTCTCCACAACCCTACCAATTCCAAGTATGGCTGATTCTGGATAATTGATGATTGGTATACCAAAGTATCCTCCAATTGACCCGTAATTGGTTACTGAGAAGGACCCTCCCTTAAGCTCAGACAGCTGAATCTTATTGTCCTTTGCTCTGGTGCTGAGATCCTCAATTGCCCTTGCAATTTCAACAAGGTTCATCTTGTCGGTATCCTTGATGACAGGAACCATTAGGCCCCTTTCCGTATCTGTAGCAACACCAATATTGAAATATTTCTTCAGAACCAGCTCATCATGTTCTTCATCCAGGCTGGAGTTGAACTCAGGATACTTCTTAAGTGCTGCAATGGTAGCCTTTATTATGAATGGAAGATAGGTCAGGCTGACATCTTCCGCCTTGAGTGAATCCTTGTATTTCTTCCTGAATTCATGAAGTCTGCTTATATCAATCTCATCCATTGCAGTGGTATGGGGGATCGTAAATCTTGATTCGCTCATCTTTTCAGATATGGTCTTTCTGATCTTGGTCAGTGGGATTCTCTCAACAGGAAAATCCTCTGAGATGGAAAGATTTTTAGGCTGCCTATCCCTTTGGCCGGTTTGCTTGATCTCTGGCTTGGATTTTTCCTCGCTTGCCTTGCGGATATCATCCTTCATAACCCTGCCATTGGGTCCAGATCCTTTCACTGCGTTGATGTCCACACCAAGATCCTTGGCAAGCTGCCTTGCAACGGGAGTTGCAAGAACCTTCCTTCTTTTTTCTGTTTTCTTTGTCTGAGGAGAACCTTCCGTACTTGAGGGGATTACATCTGATGAGGCAACAACCTGCCCCACAACCCCTGCGGTTTCCTCTTCAACCTGCTCTTCTTCAATCTCTGTATCTTCAATCTGCTTCTCTTCCTTGTGGCTTCTTTCTTCCTCAATATCTCCAGACTCGTCTTCCTTGCCAATTATTACAAATACATCCCCCACATTGATGGTATCTCCCTTGTTGGCTTTAAGCTCAAGAACCTTACCGCTTCTGGGAGATGGGATCTCAGTTGTTACCTTATCGGTCTCAACCTCCGCCACCGATTCACCTTCCTCTATGTCATCCCCTTCCTGGACCAGCCATTTGGTGATCACGCCTTCGTGAATGCCTTCTCCAATGTCGGGGAATTGAAATTCAAATCTCATGGGTGTCCTCCTTTCTAATATTTCACAATATCCTCAATTGTCTTTGCTATTCTTTCGGGACTTGGGATATAGTGTTTCTCTCCTCTTGGGAGAGGGAATGTCGTATCAAAGCCCGTCAATCTTGTAGGTGGTGCCTCAAGATGAAGGAATGCCTTTTCATTCACAATTGAAATTATCTCTGCTCCAACACCCAGGGTTTTTGGTGCTTCGTGTACTACCAAAATCCTACCTGTCTTCTTGACTGACTGGATGAAGCTCTCCCTGTCCATTGGGGATATTGTCCTAAGGTCAATAACTTCAGTTGAGATTCCCTTATCTTGGACCATTTTCACGGCTTTTTGGACATCTGGCACCATGGCTCCCCAGGTGACTATTGTAATGTCCTCACCCTCCTGCAATATCTTGGCCTTTCCAAGGGGTATCTCATATGCCTCCTCAGGTATTTCCTGCTTGAAGGCCCTGTAGATTCTCTTTGGCTCCCAGAACAGAACCGGGTCCGGATCTCTAATTGCTGCTATCAAAAGTCCCTTTGCATCATAGGGTGTGGATGGTATTACAACCTTGAGTCCTGGAATCTGGGCATACAATGCCTCGGTGCTTTCCGAGTGATGCTCCAGAGCCCTTATACCACCGCCATAGGGAGCGCGGATAACCATTGGCAGGTTGTATTGTCCTCTTGACCTGTTTCTCATTCTGGCCACGTGGCTGATGATCTGGTTGAAGGCCGGATATGAGAACCCAGAGAACTGCATCTCAACAACTGGCTTTAGCCCATTGATGGCCATTCCCACTGCAGTTCCTACGATTGCTGATTCCGCAAGGGGTGTATCAAAGGCCCTTTCCTTCCCGTAGGTTTTCTGAAGGTCGACTGTAGCTCTGAAGACTCCGCCCTCAACACCCACGTCCTCACCGTATACAACCACCGTATCGTCATTTTTCATTTCATTCATCAAAGCCTGATTTATGGCCTGTATAATGCTTAGCGTATTAGCCATTTTTATTTGCCTCCTTCCAGAAAGGATCTATATTCATCCAGCTGTTCCTGAAGCTGCGCCGGCATTTTTTCGAAGTGGTACTTGAAGATATCCTCAAGCTCTGTATCGGAATTATCCTCAATTGACTCAAAGGTTTTCTTGACCTCTTCACCAAGCTCCTTCTTGGTTTCTTCAATCCACTCATCATCAACCACATTGTTTTCCTTAAGGTATTCTCCAAACCTCAGTATTGGATCCTTTTTCCTCCATTCCTCAACCTCTGCATCATCCCTGTACTTGGTTGGGTCATCGGAGGTGGTGTGTGCCCCCAGCCTGTAGGTGTAGGCCTCGATAAGAGTCGGACCTTCGCCCTTTCTTGCCCGATCAACCGCCGTCTTTGTTGCATTGTACATTGCAAAGATATCATTCCCATCAACAAGTATTCCGGGCATTCCATAGGCTGTAGCCTTAAGTGCAATATTTTCACTCAAGGTTTGAACCTTCCTCGATGTGGAAATTGCATACTGGTTGTTTTGTACAATGAATACCACAGGTGACTTGAACACTGAGGCAAAGTTAAGGGCCTCGTGAAAGTCCCCATGGGATGTTCCACCATCACCCACATAGGTCAGGACAACGTTTTTCTCATTCTTGATATTGTTTGCCATTCCTATTCCAGTTGCATGCTGCAGCTGGGATGCAATTGGCACAGAAACCGGAAGGACCTTCACACCATCCGGCATATGGCTGCCCCACTCGTTACCATACCAGTAAAGGTAGATGTTCTTTAGGGGAACCCCTCTAACCAACCAGGCTCCCAGTTCCCTGAAGGCTGGAACCAGCCAATCCTCCTTATCCAGTGAATAGGCGCTTCCAACCTGGGCGGCCTCCTGACCAAGATTTGGTGCATAGGTCAGCATTCGGCCCTGTCTCTGGTAGGAGAGAGCCTTTTCATCGATTGTTCTGGTGTAGAGCATTGTCCTGAAAAGATATTTCAGCTGTTCATCATCCAGGTCTGGGATGTGATCCTTTTCTTTTGCTTTTCCAGATGGGTCGATAACCTGGTACATTTCATTTTTCATTGGATTATAGTCTTCCAAGCGCATGTTGATACCTCCTAATATTTATATTAATTGATAATGATTATCATCTATTACTATATTTATATACTTAAATATGGATATTAAACATTAGAAATACCGATTGGGGGCATAAAAAAAGAACTGAGGATGTCCTCAGTTCAAATTGATCATTTTGCCAGCTCCACAGCAATCTGTGCTGCAAGCTTTGCGTTGTTGTATACCAGCTCAATGTTTGCAGCCAGTGAATCTCCTCCTGTTATCTCCTTGATTTTGGCAAGCAGGAATGGAGTGGTATCCTTTCCCTTGATGCCCTTTTCCTGTGCCTCAACAACTGCCTTTTCGATTATTCCCGTTATGAAGGATTCATCCATTGAGAACTCTTCAGGAATGGGGTTGGCTACGACAACACCTCCGTGAAGCTCCAGGTCCCATTTGACCCTTAGCAGGTCTGCAATCTCTTTGGGGGAGTCCATGTTGTAATCAACCGAGAAGCCACTCTTTCTGGTGTAGAAGGCTGGTAGTTCATCCGTTTTGTAGCCAAGTACGGGGACACCCTTGGTCTCCAGGTATTCCAAGGTCAAACCGATATCAAGTATTGACTTTGCTCCTGCACACACCACTGCAACACCTGTCTGTGACAATTCCTCAAGGTCGGCCGAAACATCCATTGTGGTTTCAGCGCCACGGTGAACACCACCGATTCCACCTGTTGCAAATATCTTGATTCCAGCCATTTCAGCAATTATCATCGTGGATGCTACAGTTGTGGCTCCGTCTTTTCCTGCTGAGACGATGTATGGAATATCCCTTCTTGACACCTTTGCAATGCCTGATGTCTTGCCCATATAGTCAATTTCCTCTGAGGTAAGTCCTGCAATGAGCTTCCCATTAATAATTCCTATTGTTGCCGGGACTGCACCATTGCTTCTAATTATTTCCTCAACCCTCAATGCGGTCTCAACATTTTGCGGGTAGGGCATACCGTGGGAAATGATTGTTGACTCCAAAGCCACGACAGGTTTCCCATCCTCCAAAGCCTTTTTTACATTGCTACTTATGTGTAGATATTCTTTCATAGTTTTCTTACCTCCATTTTCTTCGATAGATCCAGTACCTTTTCCACTGTTATGTTCTTGTTTATTGTGCTTTCAGCATCCATGGCCATTGCAGCCATGGCAGAGGCCAATTTTGCACTTTCCAGAAGACTCATTCCAGCAAGCTCTCCATGAATGAGCCCGGCTTGGAAAGCGTCTCCCGCACCTGTTGCATTCTTGATTCTTACATCTGGGATTCTGACAATGCCCCTTTCAGTGCTATTGCTGAAAAACACCCCATCAGAGCCCAGAGAGATACAAACGTTTTTTACTCCCTCACCGTGCAGCAGATCTGCCGAAGCCAGGAGGTCATTTTCATTCTCTATTCTCCTGCCAGTTAGGATTTGTGCCTCAAGCCTGTTTGGCTTGATTGTATGGAAAAGCCCTATGATGTCCCTTGCAATTTTTGCCTTCTCAGATGAAACCGTATCAAGGAAAAGCCTGTTTTCCTTGAAAAGATTTGCTGCAAATTCGAGATTGTCCCTTGAAAGGTTTGTATCAAAAGCAATGATGTCGCTTTCCATAATTTCCTTCTGATTCTTAAGTATATAATCCTTGTCAAGAAATTCGTAGATGTCCATAGAGCTTATGGCAACATGCATGTCCATGTTTTCGTCAAGAACAGCCATGTATGTTCCAGTACTTTCCTCTGCAATTACCTTGACCCTGGTCATGTCAACCCCTGAAAGGGAGGTTTCATCAAGGAGGCTTTTACCGTACAGGTCATCTCCTACAACTGAGTACATTTCAACATGGTTCCCCAAAAGCGCTACATTTTCAGCAATATTCCTTCCGACACCGCCAGATGAAAGCTTAGTTCTTCCTGGATTGGAATCCCCGGGAATGAGTTGTCCGTGAGGAAATCCTGCAATATCCATATTTATTCCGCCGATTACTGCAACCTTTTTCTTAAGTGACAAAAAATCACCACCTTTCACTGTTACTCATATTATTATACCCAGATATGGAGGAAAAAACTCCGGGAGACCGGAGTTTGGGAATTTTTGTAATTATATTTGACCAAGGAGGCTTTGGACTGCAAAGGATACAACCACCACCAGGGCTGAAATCATAAAACCGTGGACCATGGGGAGTGGACCTGATTTTGAGAGCTTTGAAAAATTGGTTTTCAATCCTATGGAGCCCAATGCCATAACCATCAGAAATTTACTGGTATTGGACATTAACATTCTAGTACTCTCAGGTATGACTCCTGTGCTTGCTATGCCCACCATTAGTACAAATAGAAGAATGAACCAGGGAAAGATCTGTTTGATGCTCACATTGCAGATTTCAGCATCCTGGCATTCCCTTCTCTTTACCCTGGCACCGATCCAGGAAAAGATCAGCACTACCGGTACAATGGCAAGTGTTCTGGTGAGCTTCACTATGACGGCATAATCTCCGGCTGCATCTGAGAAGGCATAGCCTGCCGCAACAACAGATGATGTATCGTTCACTGCAGTTCCAGCCCAAAGTCCAAAGCCCAGGTCACTTAGACCTAGATAGACTCCCATCAGGGGAAACAGGACAACCATTATCACATCAAAAATAAATGTTGCGGAAATGGCATATGCAATCTGACCTTCATCAGAATCAATTACAGGAGCCACTGCAGCTACAGCAGAACCTCCACAGATGCCAGTGCCTGCAGAAATCAGACTAGAAAGCCTCCAATCCATTTTGAACAGTCTACCCAGAAGGTAGCCACCCCCAAAGGCTGCAAGAAGGGTAAAGGTCATGACCACAAGGGAAAATTTGCCCACCTGAAAAATCTGCTGGAAGCTTAGCTTGACTCCCATAAGTATTATTGCGAGTTTCAGGACTTTTTTTGAAGTAAATGTCAAGCCACTAACAAACATTGGGTAACTTGTAATAAAGGGGTTGATCAGCATCCCTAGTATCAGTGCTATTACACTTGCCCCTATAATGTGTGATGGTAATGAATTGCTGATATGTACTGATATTATTGCCAGGAGGACTGATAGAAGAAGTCCTGGTGCAGCAGATTTTGATATTGAGTTCATAAGAGTCTCCTTTCTTGTTGTTTAGATTTTATCACTGTTTCAATATAAGATAAAATTATATATAATTATAATTGGATAAAATAAATTTATGGAAGTGATATGATGTTTGACCAGAGAACCCAAACCTTTCTTGAGGTTTGCAGAAGCTTGAGCTACACAAAGGCTGCAAAGGCACTATATATAACCCAACCAGCAGTGACGCAGCATATCAAGTATCTTGAAAGCAGGTATGGCACAGTGTTTTTCACCTATGCCAACAGACAGCTAAGCCTGACGCCGACGGGCAGGGAGTTCAGGAGGTATCTTGAGGAGGGGATGGCAAAGGAAAGACTGATGACGGAAAAGATAAGGGAGCTTGACAGGGGAGACAGGACCATAAAGTTTGGTGCAACCCTGACAATTGGAGAGTATACAATTGCACCTTTTATCAAGGATTTCCATAAGGAGTTTAAGGATTACAGGATTTCCATCCAGGTTGATAACACTAGGATACTCATGAATGAGATTGATAAGGGTTTTATTCATTTTGCCCTGATTGAAGGTCTATTCAACAAAGCAGACTATGATTCTAGGCTTCTTGCCTTGAAGGACTTTATTTTGGTGGTTCACCCGGAAAGCGATATTGTGAAGAAAAGAAATCCGACTCTTTCTGATATATTGGATGAGACCCTTATAATAAGGGAGAAGGGATCTGGTTCCAGAGAGGTTTTGGAGCGAGGTCTGGCAGAGAGAAACCATACGCTCCATGACTTCAGGAAAACAATAAGCATCGGAAATGTAAGTCTAATGAAGAAGATGGTACAGGATGGGCTTGGAATTACATTCATGTATGAGGATGCAGCAAGGAAGGAGCTGGATGAAGGAAATCTTGTCAGCATAAGCTTGGGTGATTTTGGGATTTCAAGGGAGTTCAATTTTGTCAGTATCAAGGATTCCCCATTTATGGATGAGCTTGACAAGCTTTATGGATATTTTTATAAGAATATAAACGGTGACAATGGAAAGGAAGATTAGAAATGATATTAAACCATGATGCCTTCCAAATTGGGGAAGACTATGGAGGCAGGCAGCAATGGCTGTCGGAGTTTGGATTTAGGAAAAAGTTCTGGGCAGATCGTTCCTGTGGAGTTGCAGCAGCTGCAAACCTGGTGAATTATCTGGGCAGTGAGTTTGATGAGCTTGGGATCCTTCATGCTGGTAATACAAAGGAAGACTTCATCCAGCTTATGGAAAACCTATATGGTTATCTCAAGCCTGGAGTTTTTGGAATTCCAACCCTGGGTAAGATGGGCAGAGGCTTGACCAGCTATGCAAACAGCAAGGGAATTGAACTGTTACCCTGTACCAGAACCTGGTTTTTTGATGTGAAGGATGGAAGCAAATTCATCAGGGGTGGACTTGCACAAGGTACCCCAGTTCTATTGCTAACCTGGAACTATTCGGACAGGGAGCTTAGGAATCACTGGGTTACCGTAACCGGTTGGGATGTTGTATATGGTGAGGAATACATGACTGTTTCAAACTGGGGTAAAAAGAGGACCTATTCCTATGACAAATGGATTGGGGAAAGGTCTCTTCTTAAGGGAGCCATATATCTTACCAGAAATAAATGTATTGATGCCCCTGATATGATATAATTCAAAAAATAAGAAATATTTATCAAGTGACGATTGGAGGAATAAACATGAAAATCAAACCATTTAAGGTTGAGCAGTGGATGAATGAGTATGAAATGGATGCCATGTACAACATAGCTGAAACATGTGTGGATTCAATGTCGCTTTCAGAGCTTATTCGGTTGTCAGGCGTGGACAGGGACAGCCTTCTGGATGGGATTTTGGACATGAAGATGACCTATGGCTACATAACCGGAAATCCCAGACTCAAGGATGCAATAGCAGCTCTCTACAAGGGGATAGAGCGGGATGACATACTTACGACAAATGGTGGAATCGGTGCAAACAATCTAGTTCTAAATACCATTGTGGAGCCTGGAGACAAGGTAGTGTCAATTATACCAACCTACCAGCAGCTTTACTCAATACCTGAGGCATTGGGAGCAGATGTCCATATAATGTATTTGGAAAAGGGCAATGATTTTCTCCCTGACATGGACAAGCTTAAGAAGATGGTGGACAAAAACACCAGGATCATATGTCTCAACAATCCAAACAACCCGACGGGAGCCCTTATTCCAGACCATATGATGGAGGAGATTGTAGCCCTGGCAGAGTCAGTGGATGCATACATATTGTGTGATGAGGTATACAGGGGACTTAATCAGGACGGCAGCTACCATAAGTCGATCGTAGAGTTTTACGACAAGGGGATCGGCACAAGCAGTATGTCAAAGGTGTTCTCTCTGGCGGGCTTAAGACTGGGATGGCTTGTCACAAGGGATAAGGAGTTGATGGAAAGGCTTTTCAGCCACAGGGATTACAGTATCATAAGCTGTGGAGTGGTGGATGAGGTATTCGGAGCACTGGCCCTGGAAAACAAGGACAAGGTCCTTGAAAGAAACCTTAGGATTATCAGGGAAAATCTTAAGATCCTGGATGATTGGATAAATGAACATGAAAGGTTTTCATATGTAAAGCCAATTGCAGGAACCACTGCATTGGTATTCTATGATTATGACATCAGCGCATTTGAGTTTTGTACTGGTTTGATGGAGCATTCAAAAACCTTTGTAACCCCTGGATCCTGCTTTGAATATGAGAATAGCTTCAGGATAGGATATGCAGCTTCAAGGGAAACATTGATTGAGGGATTGAAAAACCTGGAGGATTACTGCAGGGGACTGGAAAAGTAAATATAACATGTGAATGCCGGAGCCATCCGGCATTTTTTCTTGACAAAAAGTGCGAGGAGTTATAATATATTTAAAGATACCCCAATGGGGTATAATATTTTGAGGAGGAATTCATATGTTTAAAGTCCTTGCACATATAAAAAAGAAACTGGTTATCTACTTACCCATAACAATGGTAATGGCGGTTGTATACGGCTACTTCATAGATCCTGCACCACTTAAATCACTTGTACCAGTGATTGTCTTCTTCATGGTTTATCCAATGATGGTAACCCTAAGATACAAGGAACTGCTTTCAAAAGGCAACACAAGGCTTCACCTGGTGGCTCAGGGTGTTAATTTCATAATTTTCCCGGTAATGGGATATGTAATCGGAAGAGTCTTCTTTTCCGACAACCCATATATAATGATAGGACTTCTTTTGATGGCGCTGCTTCCAACTTCGGGAATGACAATTTCCTGGACGGGCTTTGCCAAGGGGAATGTTTCTGCAGCAATCAAGATGATGGTTATAGGGTTAATACTGGGATCGGTTCTGATGCCATTCTACCTGAACCTGTTTATGGGAGAAACTGCAGGAATACCATTTATGAAGATAATCAACGAGATAGTCAAGGTTGTTTTCATTCCAATGGCCCTAGGCTTTGCAACACAGAAGCTACTGCTTAGGAAGTTTGGAAGGGATAGATTCCAGAACGAGTTCAAGAAGAAGATTCCATTGATTGCAACAGCCGCACTTGTTGGGATTGTTTTCATCTCAACGGCCATGAGAGCCAAGGTTATCGTTGCAGACCCAGCCATGATGATCAGGATATTCCTGGTGCTTTCAGTTTCCTACCTGGTAGCATTTCTGATAGTTACATTCATTGCAAAGGCTATGTTTGAAAGGGAGGACGGAATAGCCCTCATCTATGGAACTGTGATGCGAAACCTTTCCATAGCACTGGCAATAGCACTTTCAATATTTGCAACAGCGGGATCAGAGGTTGCCCTGATTGTAGCGGTTGGATTCGTGGTCCAGATTCAGGGGGCGGCACTTTATCTAAAGCTGGTGGACAAGGTCTATAAACCACTGGATACGGAGCTTTCCTTGGAAATAAACTAATATTGCAGTCATAACATCGATCATTAAGTTGGTCGATGTTTTTTGTGCATTAGATTATCTTATTGATAATGATTACTTATTAAAAAAACCAATTTGAATCAATAAATAGATGCATGGTAATATATAAATGCATATTTTTACGTGACAAAAATTTATCAAAACTAAAGGAGGATATGGATGAAGAGTATTGTTGAAAGGATTCCTATACCCGTAACTGGACTTTTCCTAGGTCTGGCTGCAAGTGGAAATCTTGTTCAAAGCTATGGAGAGAATTACAGAAGCATTTTTGGCTTGCTGGCATTTGTTGTATTTATTGGGATTGTACTTAAGCTTGCCCTAAGAGGTAATCTGGTTAAAAAGGAACTGGAAAATCCCGTTGTTGCAAGTGTATATCCCACATTGACTATGGGTATGATGCTTTTGGCTACATATATTAAGCCTTTAATGCCAATGATAGCGCCTTATTTCTGGGGGATTGCAGTTATTTTACATGGATTTTTGATCATTCGCTTCAGCGTTAGATTTCTAAAGGACTTTAACATCAAAAAGGTCTTCCCGTCCTGGTACATAGTATATGTGGGAATTGTTGTGGGTTCGGTTACTAGTCCTGCATTTGGGATGCAGGCCTTGGGTAGGCTATTGTTCTGGTTTGGACTTGCTACATATTTTGCCTTGCTTCCAGTGGTTCTGAAAAGGGTTTTTGTGGTACGTGAGATACCGGAACCTGCCCTGCCGACCCTTGTCATAATGTGTGCACCTGCCAGCCTTCTTCTGGCGGGCTATATGAATGCCTTCCCCGTTAAGAGTATGGCCATGGTGACCTTGCTTTTGGTATTGTCACAGCTTACATACGTATATGTGCTCACCAAACTGCCAAAGCTTTTGGGACTGAAGTTCTATCCATCATATTCAGCATTTACATTTCCAATGGTAATAACTGCAATATCCATCAAATTGACTGCAGGCTATCTGGCCACACTTGGAACCACTTCCCCAATTCTAGTTACATTGGTTAGAGTTCAGGAGTTTCTGGCAGTTGCACTGGTTCTGTATGTACTAGCAAGATACCTGATCTACCTGATACCGTCTGCAGCAAAAACAGAGGCAGCCTAGATAGAGTACAAAACGATATTAAATCAAAAGGAGGAGATAATATGAACATAAAAAACAGTGTGGACATGATTGAAGCCTACTTGGGTCTTGACCGTAAGCCAGTGGGAGTGAAATTTTTCTTTGACAAGGAAGAGTTTGATAATTTTGAAGTACCCCAAAGGGATCGTAAAGTTACATATTGCAACTCCGTGCAGCTTGCAAGCAAGGGTAAGTCAATGAAGCTTACCAAGGAGAACCAGGCATGTCCAAATGGAGCCATGGCTCTAAAAATGAAGGAAGTTCCGGAGCCAATGGCAAATGGTAAAGGAAGGTACAGCAAGAATATTTACCATGATGTGGAAACATCAAAAAAAATCAACTCCGATATGGAGTTTTTAACAGAAGAACCAGCTGGAATTGTGGTTATGCCACTTGAGAATTATGCTGATGAACCAGATGTTGTGGTTGTGGTTGGGAAATCCTATAGCGTCATGAGAATGCTCCAGGGACACGCCTACTTCAACGGATATACCAACAATTTAAGGACAGTGGGTCTACAGGCAGTATGCCAGGATTTGACAACATACCCTTATAATACTCAGGACATTAACATTTCTTTGTTGTGTCCAGGAACAAGACTGGTTGCTGATTGGGAAGTTGATGAAATAGGAATGGGAATTCCCTTTGATAAATGGTATCAGGTTGTGGAAGGGGTAAAGGAGACAACCAATCCCTTTGAAAGAGATAAGAACAAGGAAGCCATCGTAGCACGGTTGAAGGACAAGGGTCTTGATGCCAGCGGAATAAGATTCAATGAGAATTATGATGATGGATCCTATACCGGTGGGAAGGTTGAGATTGACAAGTAGACAATACTGCAATCAGTAAACATGTTTGAATGCAAGACGGGTGACGCTTGAAACAGGAGGCGTTCACCTGTCTTTTTTATTCAAATTTTTCTTGATAAAATGCAAATGTTGAAGTCATTATTGCAAGCGATACCCTGTGTATATACATAAAATCAGGAAGACCTTGAATGTTTAAGACTCTTGAGTACAAGTAAAAGGCCGGTGGCGTGCCTGCCCCTGACAATGTTTTTTTGTGGGAGTTGGAAGTGCTCAGCCAGTCAATAAATGTATGTGAATCTAAACGAAAAACATGATATCATCTAAGGTGAACGATAAGATTATGGGCAGACGGAATTGTTAACCATTGGAACGAGGGATGAGATATATGATTAGAATTGCCATATGTGATGATGACCATAATATCTGTACACAACTTGAAAAGATTATTTTGGATTTTCAGGAACAAATAATGAAGGATTTAGAAGTAGAAGTCTTTTATTCAGGAGAAAGTCTTCTTGAACATATAAAAACAGAAGATGGATTTGATTTGATTTTTTTAGATATAGAGTTGGAAGGAATAACTGGTGTGGAGGTTGGAGAGCTTTTAAGGCATGATTTGGAAGATTATACTACAAAAATAGTGTATATTTCATCTAAAAACTGTTACGATAGACAATTGTTTGAAGTGCAACCCTTGCACTTTCTCGAAAAGCCACTGGATAAAGAAAAAGTGATTCGAGATATAAACCTGACAATGAAAATGCTTGAGAAAGAAAATAGCTGGTTTTCCTTTAAGATTGGTCAGGATGTACACAGGATCCCCGTAAAAGATATCATATACTTTGAAAGTACAGGAAGGGAAATCAAATTGGTTGGGGTAGGAGAAACATTCCATTTCTATGATAAGATTGAGGCTATTTCAGGAAAAGTTTTTGAAGCACAATTCATGCAGCCTCACCGATCCTACCTTATTAATTACGATCACGTGGTTAGTATTAGGAAAGATGAAATTATAATGTCCAATAAGGACAAGATACCGGTGAGTAGACTGAGGTATAAGGAAGTCATGGAATTACAAATTTCTTATGAAGAGGATGGGTAGCGATGATTACTTTGTATGAAATGACATATGCACTAACATCTGCATATGGGGTTTATATAATATACAAGTTAATGAATATATTTTTTGAGGAGCCAAGAACCACTAAGACTAGGGAGCTAATATCCTATGTTGTTTATTATGTTTTAAGCTCTGCATTGTTTTTTTTCATAAGAGTACCATTTGTGATGATGACAGCAAATATAATAATGTTTTTTTTGCTGTCGCTTAATTACCATTCAAACCTTAAAAGAAGGATGATTTTTTCTTTTTTGGCATACATGGTATTAATGGTTGTTGAAGTGATGGTCAGCGTAGCCACAGGCTACTTTCATATCCAAATCTTCAAGGAAAGTGAGTATGGATCAATACTTGGACTGGTGATTGTACGAATTGTTTCATTGGTAGTCGTTATAACAATTTCCAGATTCAAAAATATAAAAAAGGAAATCCCCACATCCAATTTTAGTTGGGTTAATAGCATTATAATTTCGTTTGGATCTCTATATTTCCTGATTTTATTTATGGATAAAGGAAACTTGGAACATTTGAATGTATTTTTATTGGTTTTGTGGGTTTTGACTATAAATATTATGTTGGTAGAAGCATATGATAATTTATACAAAGAATTTTTATCTAAATCAAAGAAACTCATTCTGCAAGAGCAAAACAAATCCTATGAAAAACAGTTGGCAATCATGCAAGAGTCAGCTAAGAATACTCAGACTCTCAACCATGATATAAAAAACCATGTAATCACTTTAAGATATTTGCAAGGAAATGGTGAATATGACAATATGAGGAAATATTTGGACAATCTGGCTAAATCAGTTTATGATAAAAAAAATTTCTCAAGCTCCGGGAATTATGCCATTGATAGTATCTTGAACTTTAAACTACAGCAAGTTGTAGACATGGGCGGTAAAGCAAATACTGAAGTGATTATCCCAAAAGACATTACTGTATCAGATTTTGATATGACTGTGATACTGGGAAATCTAATTGACAATTCAATCAGGGCTTTAAAAGTAAGTGAAGAACAAGGAGAAATCTCCGTTAGGATTAAGTATATAAAGAGTAATATTATTATAACGGTCATTAATTCATTTGATGGGAATGTAAAATATAAGGATGGTAAACTGCAAACCACTAAAGTTGATTCAAAAAATCACGGTATAGGTTTGTTAAATGTTAAGGAAGCTGTTGAAAGAAACAACGGTCATATGGATATCCAGTATGATGAAAAAAAATTCAAAGTCACTGTATTGTTACCTCTTCAGTAAAAGGAGCTAAATAAGCATTCTTTTACTGATTTTTTTTAGTCAAAAAGCATTTCATTACATAATAACATACATCTCGTTACATATCCGCGCACAGGAAGCAGTTTTATTGTATATTGAGCATAAACAAATAAAACTCAAAGGGGGTAGGTGAAATGAAAAAAACTTTATTAAGGCTTGGCACAAGTTTAGCAGGACTTGCGTTAATGATAACAGCCCTGAATGTAAACACAACCTGTTTATATGTTATGCATCAACCAAAGTTGCCTGAAAATGCTGAAAAACTAAGTAAGTTTAGGTAAGAATATGACTTCTAAAAAAATTTCGGATTTAATGGTGCAAAGTGAAATAATATCTGTTGAAGATAAAGACTT
>JANKMX010000018.1:16590-17469 GCA_024649995.1 Gudongella sp.
AAGACTTATACGAGTATGGACTACATCAGAGCTTCATACTTCTGGCAAACATATTCACAACAATTTTAGTTGGCTGGATTTTCAACATGATGATTGAAAGCATCATTTTTCTACTGGCATTTGTACCATTAAGGTCATATGCAGGTGGATATCATGCAAAAACACCCTTGAGATGCTATGTCCTTTCAGTGATCATGATTTCCATAACACTCTTATTAATAAGGATGCCTGTATGGGGTTTGCTTAATGTAGTTTTTGTTACATCTACTGCTACAGGAGCAATTCTTGTATTTGCTCCAGTGGAGGACATAAACAAACCCTTGAAACAAACAGAAAAAAAAGAATACAAAAGGAGAATAAATTTTATACTGGGGATTTTATTGGGTTTAACTACCTTATTTTGGAGCATTGAACACCAATTATCAATTTGTATCATGTCAGCCTTGGTCATGGGCGCAGTTATGGTTTTACTGGGGAAATTGACATCAATATCCAGACAATATAATCGCTAAACATAAGGTTAGCATTCTTATTATGAGCCCAATATGCTTAAATCAATAAAAGAAGAACAGATATTGTACAACAGATGGTTTAGGAGGGTTTGGAGTCCTCAATTTTCATTTAAGTTTACAAAACGAACATAAATTAAGGGAGGGGTACAACATGAAAAAATTTTATTGATAAAGTCTGTATAATGGTGTTAAAAGAAAATTCAAAAGCTCATAGATTCGCTGGGAATCGATTGCTGAGGCAGACATTAGGGATGGTAATCAACGGTATCTCAACAAGAAAGATCTAAAACATAACTGAAGAGCTAAGTAGGGTCATGACACCGCAATGGAGAGTCTACCATGTCGATATCTCCCTATCAATAGGCTT
>JANKMX010000018.1:17479-26983 GCA_024649995.1 Gudongella sp.
TTAGCGGTATAAACCTCTAAATTAGGCTGGAAGATCCATCACAAAATCATAACCGAGGAAATTACACACTAAAATGGACTTGACTAATAAATAAGGTCCAATACTAAATATTAAAGGAGAGTATAAGAATGAAAAAAACATTAAGTTTACTATTAGTTCTTTTATTAATGATGGGAATGAGTACAATTGCTTTTGCAGATGAATCAAAATCAGCTTCAATAAACAATGTATCGATAGAAGAATATAATGAATTGATTAGTGATATGTTTAAAGCTGCTGCAAATGTAAAAATTAAAGGAGACACAACTATTTATATTCCAGTTCAATCTGGCAAATTTAACGGAGTTGTAATTATCAAAGATGAGCCAGTTTTTGAACAACAATCACAAGTAGTTAGAGGAGGTTCTGAAATTTTTGATGGTATCCCAGATGGAAATAGAAGAATAACTACTACTTTAAAGGCTGATCCCATATTGGGAGGGGAAATGGTATTAAAAAGTTATTATACTATGAAAAACAATGGAACAGCCATTGATGTAACTAGTACCAATGAATCGTTTTCACCACCGTTAGGATATACTAATGCTGGAACATCAAGCTATATTGCAGTTGACAGATCAGATTATTTTAAGACAAAGGGTTCATACACAATGAAAGCAGCTGACTTGATTCCGATTACTAAGAGAGCTGTTCATGAAGTTGAGTTATGGGGTGCTGGTGTAATCTTGTTAACTTATTATGCGGAGTAATGAAATGATTGAATATATGCCTTCAATAGTTCTATTTGGTACAATAATAGCAGTAATAATGGTATTGGGTACTTTTATAATTGGTTTGTATTTTATGATTAAAAAATTAATTATTTTTAATGATTCATTAAAGAATCAAAAAAAAGATGATCGTGATAACTGAGATAATTGAAAGCCTTGCATAATGTTTTGATGACTCATTGTAAAATGCAGGACAGAGACAGAGGGACAGGAACACTGTCTCACAAAGCAACAGGAAGAGTGAACCTGCTGCTTTGTCTTGCCTATATGAGTCTGATATGATATTTTGTTCTTGGACAGTGTTGTCCAATTGTTTAGGGTAAGAATAATGGAAAAATGATAAGCACAACTAGTTACCCAGTAAAGGAGATAAATCTAGATCATCTTAGAGATAACGCTGGGGACATAGTCAAGAAGTGCAGTGAACTGGGGATAGGGATTACAGGAGTTGTCAAAGGTACGGATTCATATAAAAACTCCTACAAAAAAATAAATGAATTTCTGTAATCTGATTTAGGGGGCAGCTTCAGTTTGAAGCTGCCCCCTAATTTCTTTACCTGCTGTAAACCACCTTGCCGTCTACAATGGTCTGTTCCACCTTGACGTCCTTGATTTCCATGGTGGGGATTGTGAAGATATCCCTATCAAGGATTACCATATCCGCAACAAATCCAGGCTTCAATCTTCCCTTCCAATCCTCCTTGAATTCGTTGTAGGCGCTCATGAGGGTATAGCAGTCAATGGCATCCTCCAGTGACATGTTTTCATCTGGATAATAGCCTTCCTCAGGTGTTCCGTCCAGCCTTTTCCTGTTCACTGCAACATAGATATTCTCGAAGGGATTGCAGTCCTCCACCGGGCTGTCTGTACTTAGGCTGACAGGTGCTCCCAGCTTGTAGAGTGTGTTGAAGGCATAGGATGTCTCTGCCAGCTCATCACCAATTCGGTCATTTATTATTGGGATATCGGACTGCAGAAAGATTGGCTGATACATGACGGGTATTTTAAGCTCAGCGATCCTTTCCAGCTGTTCTCTTGTGGTGATCTGGTTGTGGACAATCCCGTGTCTCAGGGTATTCTCTCCGTCATCCATGATCTTTGAATAGGTCTCAATCACGCTTTGAATCGCCCCGTCCCCGATTGCATGGGTGATCACCCTGATGTCCCTATCTGCAGCAAGTCTGCAAAGTTCATAAAGTTGATTATCACTTAGGGCCTCCACACCCTTTTCACCTGGTGAATCATAGTATTCATTCTGCATCAAGGCTGTTCTTGCTCCCAGGGAACCATCTTTAAATAGCTTAAGGGCACCCTTTGAGTAGAATTTCTCGTCATATCGGCCGTGTATATGCTCTGTATTTAGATAGTCCCTGAAATCCTCGATCTCCTGGAAATTGAACTGATGACCGTACCTGAACTTAAGCTTACCTTTGTCAGCGATTCCCTGGATGGTTTCAAACACCTTCCTGTAGTCCTTGCTCATGATGTCACAGGATTGAACAGATGTGAGTCCTACGCTGACTGCATAGTCCATGGCCATAAGAAAATCCTTCTCAATATCCTCCCTGGTCTTAAGGGGTATGATTGTCTGAAGGTACCTGACTGCATTTTCGTTGAAGATACCGTTGGGTTCCCCATCAGGTCCAAGCTGTATCTCCCCACCTTCAATCCTGGTGTCACTGGTCACTCCAAGAAGCTTCAGAGCCTTGCTGTTTCCAACGGTCACGTGGATGCATACCCTGTCAAAAACTATGGGGATATCAGTTGAAATCCTATCAAGGTCATGCTTGTTCAGAAGTCTCCTTTCACCTTCAACAAAATTATCCTGGTTCCATCCTTTGCCCACAAGGACCTGGGTGTCAGGATGCTCTACCAGAAACTCCCTTCCCAGTGCAACTATGTCATCTATTGATTTTGCTGAGGTCAGCATGCATGAGTTCATATTGGAACCTATCATGTTGATGTGAAGGTGGCTGTCGTTCAGCCCTGGAAGAACGGTTTTTCCCTCCAGGTCCACCACTTCGTCGTGTGGGTGCTTTAGAATATCTTCATTGGATCCAACAGCTTGGACTGTTCCATCGGATATGAGGATAGCCTCTTCAAAATGATCCTTTTCCACATAAATCTTACCGTTTTTATATATTTTACTCATAAAAAATACCTCCCAATTTATATTTTACCCACAAATAATATAAAGCAAGACTTCTTGAGCAGCTCTTTTTTCAATGTTATTATTATATCATATTAAATACAATACCAAGAAGATAAAAATGCCTGGGATAACACCCAGGCATCACTAGTCAATGTTTATATGCTTGTATTTTTGATCAAGAGGTTCAATAGACTTGATGATTGCGCTTCCAAGGCAAACCTCTTCCTGGTAGAAAACAGCCACCTGACCGGGAGTTGCAGCCTTTACAGGCTCATCGTACACAACCTTGAGGGTCCCATCCGGATTCTTTGATACTGTAACAGGGATATCCTTCTGTCTGTATCTCAATTTGGCTGTACATTTCATTGGAAGCGCAGGTTCCACTTCAGTAATCCATGCAGGATCCTCCCCCACAAGGGATGTTGAAAACAAGGCCGGATGCTTGGTGCCTTGGGCAACGTACAGCTTGTTGTTCTTTAGGCTCTTGCCAACCACAAACCAAGGCTCACCTGTTCCTACTCCACCTATTCCTATGCCCTTTCTCTGCCCAAGTGTATAGTGGATAAGTCCAGTATGCTCACCTATTACACCACCGTCAACATCGATTATGTCTCCAGGTTTGGATAGTAGGTACCTGTCAAGGAACTCATCAAAGTCCCTTTCTCCGATAAAGCATATTCCAGTGGAATCCTTCTTTGCTGCAGTATACAGTTCATATTCATTGGCTATTTCCCTAACCTCTGACTTTTCCAGGTGCCCTATTGGGAAAAGAGTCCTGGAAAGGGCCTTCTGACCAACTCTGGACAGGAAATAGCTCTGGTCCTTATTGTTGTCCTTGCCCCTTAGAAGGAGAAACCTGCCGTCCCTTTCCTCAACCTGGGCATAGTGTCCCATTGCAATGTAGTCTGCATCAAGCTTCAATGCATAATCCAGAAACGCATTGAATTTTATTTCCTGATTGCACATAACATCAGGGTTTGGAGTTCTTCCCTTTTTATATTCGTCTAGAAAGTAGCTGAAAACCCTGTCCCAGTATTCCTTTTCAAAGTTTATTGTGTAGCAGGGAAAACCAAGCTCTGTGGCAACCCTCTTTGCATCCTCTGCGTCCTGTGCTGAGGTGCACACTCCATCCTCGTTCTTTTCTTCCCAGTTTTTCATGAACAGACCGACCACATCATAGCCAGCCTTCTTAAGAAGTACGGCTGAAACGGAAGAATCAACTCCGCCGCTCATACCCAGTATCACTTTTTTAGCCATTTATATCAATTCCTTTCAAATCCCATAAAAAAGTCACTTCAGTGTATCCCGATGAAGTGACTGTAGCTGGTGGAGATAAGGGGATTCGAACCCCTGGCCTTCTGAATGCCATTCAGACGCGCTCCCAACTGCGCCATACCCCCAAATATAATAATATGATAGCATCTGGGAATTGTTTTGGCAAGGACTTTTAAGGCTCAAAATTAGGAGTTGGCGGCAAGGGAGTAACGTGTTAAACTATAAACATGATGGGAGGCGGTATGCATGCATATAAAGAAGCTGGTTGCACCAATTGTGATTACATTTATACTTTTGATGTATTATGGCTTTATCTTATTTAACTTGATAAGAATTCCAGAATCATTGGGTATAAGAATACTGTTGCTGGTATTACCATTGGGATTTATGGGAGTGAGTGTCTTTGTCCTGGTGGAAAGAATAAAGGAGATAAGGAGTGGTGATGAGGATGATCTTGGTAAATACTGATTACATCAGTGGTAAGAACCTTGAAACATTGGGCCTTGTGAAGGGATCCACCATACAGAGCAGAAATGTGGGCAGAGACATAACCCAAGGCTTCAAAACCCTTGTGGGAGGAGAACTGAAAGCCTACAATGAGATGATGAACAATGCCAGAGCCCTGGCCACCAAGAGGATGGTACAGGAAGCTGAAGAGCTTGGTGCAGACGGAATTATCAACATAAGATATGTTTCAGCTGCGATAATGCAGGGGGCGGCAGAGGTTATGGTGTATGGAACAGCTGTTAGGTTTATTTAGTTTTGACATAAAGCATTTGAAGAAAGACCTCATAAAAAGAATGGAGTGATTGCATGCGAGTTGCCATGCCAGGCAAGAAAAAGCTGTTTGACATAGGAGTGTTTGCACTTGCAGTTATATTGGCTGCAATAATTTATAAACCCCTTGGAAAAATCATCAATCCATTTATATATGCCCTTATACTTGCATATATTCTTGATCCTTTGGTAGAACTGCTGGAAAAGAGAAAAATCAAGAGAATTTGGGCAATACTTATGGTATTTCTATTGCTCTTTGCAATAATCGGAATTGCTTTTGCAACAATTATTCCTAGCTTGACTGGAGATCTAAGTGGGTTTATTGAAGACATCCCCAATATTGTAAAATTTGTGGAGAAGATTATTGTAGATCTGCGGGCAGGAGAAATAGCATTCATACCAGAGGAGTTTCAGGATTTTCTAAATGTTGAAGAACAGATGAGCAAGGCGGGAGAATACCTGAGAAATGCTTTCAGGGGAATATTCAATGCCCTTGTCAATTCAACTGGAACACTCCTGGACATAATAATTACACCCATAATAACATTCTACTATCTAAAGGATAAGGAGAGTATAATAAAGGCATTCACTCAGGACATACCCCAATCTGCAATGAGTAAGATCAAGGAGCTGGCCAAGGATATGGACAAGGTACTTGGAGGCTTTATCAAGGGACAGATTACGGTGGCTGCATTTGTAGGTATACTTACAGGTGTGGGGTGCTTTTTCATAGGAGTCCCCTATGCTTTGACCGTTGGCCTTGTAGCTGGAATAACAAATATAATTCCATACTTTGGTCCATGGCTTGGGGGAGTTCTACCTGTTGTATTGGGCTTTATGGAAGAGCCCATCATGGCCCTTTGGGTTGTTGTACTGATCATAGTTATCCAGCAGGTTGAAGCTGCATTCCTTTCACCACAGATAATGTCCCATTCTGTTGGATTACATCCTCTGTTGGTTATGTTTTCCGTGCTGTTCTTTGGAAGCATGTTTGGGATACCTGGTATGATAATTGGTGTGCCCTTGATGGGAGTCCTAAAAATCCTGTTTGGCTACCTTAAAGAGGTAAGACGGAAGATAAGATCGGAAAAAACATAGTTAGGATGAAATTTCAGGGATTTTTCATTGCCTTCCAGTTATTTTCGGGTTATAATATTCCTCATAGGAATGATAAGAAAATAACAATGTTTTGGAGGGCGATATGTCGGAAAATAATGCAATGATAACATCAGTATTAAAGGAACCAACCGGAAACCCAGCTCCCCTTGGACTTTTGGGATTTGGAATGACGACAGTTCTACTTAATCTTCACAATGCTGGACTGATAGAGATGAGTGCCATGATTCTTGCAATGGGAATATTCTATGGTGGACTCGCTCAGGTAATAGCTGGGATTATGGAATGGAAAAAGAACAATACCTTTGCAGGAACAGCCTTCACATCCTATGGTATGTTCTGGGGTACCTTTGTTGCCATCAAGCTATTCCCTGTATTGGGTTGGGCAGAGGCACCAAGTGGAAAGGCACTTGCAGCATATCTGTTCATGTGGGGTCTTTTCACATTTGTGATGTTCATAGGAACCCTAAGGATTAGCAGGGCACTCCAGGTGGTTTTTGGAACTCTCACAATCCTGTTTATGCTTCTTGCAATAGGTGATTTCACTGGAAACCATGCTTTAATAAACATCGCAGGCTATGAAGGTATATTCTGTGGCTTCTCGGCCATATACACTGGCTTGGCACAGGTTATAAACGAAGTTAACGGAAGGGTAATCCTTCCCCTGGGTGAAGTTAAGAAATAGAAAGATTAATAAGGAAGAATTCCTCCTATGAATTGACATAGGGGGATTTTTTTGACCTGAATTGTTTGTGAAGAGTCTTTATGGTAAAATACTTTAAAGCGAAATAGAGGAGGAGAAGGATATGGAAAAGTTCAAGGGGTACATAATTAGGGAATACAGGGAGGAAGATATTACTTGGATTGTTGATACTCATGGAACCGTTTATAATAGGGAGTACGGATTTGACCGTACATTTCCAAGCTACGTCAGAGAGCCTCTTGAGAAATTCCATGGATTCAGAAAACACGACAGGGAGCAAATTTGGATAGCAGAAAAGGATGGAAAGAGGGTAGGGGTAATAGCAATAGCATATGTGGATGATTATACGGCACAGCTCAGATGGTTCCTTCTCCTTGAGGAGGAAAGAGGAATAGGTCTTGGAAACAGGCTTATGGAGATAGCGGTGGAGTTCTCAAAAAAAGCAGGGTATGGGAAAATAATCCTCTGGACAGTGAGCATACTGCCAGCTGCTAGACATCTCTACGGAAAGTTTGGATTCAGTATTAAAGAAAAAATCCCCCATAGGATATGGGGGAGGGATCTTATAGAGGAAAGATGGGACCTAATACTGGACGGCACTGAGGAATAGGCCATGGGGAGGGCATGTTATACCTGCTTCAGCCCTTACTTTGGTGTTTAGGATCCTCTGAACATCCTCAGGGGTCATCTTGTGCTGACCCACCTCAACAAGAGTGCCCATGATAATGCGCACCATGTTGTGTAGAAATCCGTCCCCTTTAAAAACAAAGGAAAGCAATGGACCATCCTGCGTATAACTAATGGAATGGAGGGTCCTTACTGTGGATTTTTTTACCTTTTTTACAGATGAAAAACCCAGAAAATCATGTGTTCCCTGGAGTGACTCCATTGCAAGGCTTACGGAGCCCATATCCAGGGGCTCCTTTATGTGCCAGGAATACTTCCTGTAGAAGGGAGACTGGAAATCACCTGTGTATATATGGTATGTGTATTCCTTAATCTTCACATTGTATCTGCTGTGAAACCGTTCATCCACCTCTTCCATATCCGTCACAACTATGTCATTGGGCAGGTAATGGTTGATGTAATCATGAATTTCAGAGGTGGACATATCAATATCGGCCTTGAAGTTTGCAACCTGACCAAGTGCATGAACGCCAGCATCAGTTCTGCCTGACCCTATTATCTTGATCTCCCTCTCACACATCTCGCTTATTACATTTTCAAGCTTGCCCTGAATTGTCCGGTCAGACTTTGGAAGCCTTTGCCAGCCCAGATACCTGCCTCCGTCGTACTGGATGGTCATTTTATAGTTTTTCAAGAGATCATCTCCTTAGTATGTGAACCCTTCACCTTCAACCTCCGTTACGTATGAAACTGATACAAAAGCCTTCTTGTCAATATTTCTGATGAAATCTCTTATCTTGATGTATTCACTTCTGGAAACTATGGTATTTATGATTCGCTTGTCCTCATTGGAAAAACCACCTTCTCCATGGTAAATTGTGGTTCCTCTTCCAATGTCCGTAAGAATGTAACCATTGATGGAATCAAGTTCAGTTGAAATGATCAGCATGTTGATCTTTACGTTGAAACCGGCTATCATCTTGTCAATCACAAGAGAGTTTATAACAATTCCAAGTAGTGCATACATACCAAGCCTGGCTCCAAATACAAGTCCTGCAAATATGGTTATGAAAAAATCTGAAGCAAGGAGAGATTTTCCAATATCCATGTGTGTATATTTGTTTATTATCTTTGCTATTATATCAGTTCCACCTGTGGATGCATTCTGATTGAAGACTATACCCATGCCCACACCATTAATAAGGATTCCAAATATAAGATTGATAAACAGGTCGTCAGTGAAGGGTGCTGTCATTGGTATCACAAGTTCGAAAAATCCAATCATACCCGATAGGGCAAGTGATGCATATACCGTATAGCCCCCAAACTCCTTACCTAAAACAATAAAGGCGGTTATAAACAGGATGATGTTTAGAACTGCAAGTATTACTCCCATTGGTATTGATGGTATCAGATAGCTCAGGATCATTGCCAGACCGGTTGCCCCTCCAACCGCAAGATTTGAGGGTATAAGGAAAAAGTACATTCCCATGGTCATGATCAACAGTCCCAGATTGATAAGCATAAATCTCTTTATGTCAAACTTCATTATATCTCCTCCTTAATTGTTGCAATCAAGATATTATAGTAGATATCCGGAACAAATTCAAGGGAAATTTACATTATTGGTTTACAATGGTTCGTTATACAAATAGAATAATAGTAAGGGCATGGTAAAAAAACTGGAAGGATGATATTATGAGTAGTCTATATGGACACAGGGAGTTTGGAAAATTGAAGCTGAAGAACCCATTTGTGCTTCCTTCTATGGTTGCATTCGGGTTTGCTGATGATAATGGGTATGTTTCAAAAAGAAACCTTGAACACTATGACAGGATATCGAAAAATGGTGCAGGCCTGGTGATTGTGGAGGCGACCTGCATCAATCCGGATGGAAGACTTTCTGTTGACCAGCTGGCCATCTGGGATGATTCCTATGTGGAAGGGCTGGAGAAGCTTTCTTCGGTAATACATAAGAATGGCGCAACTGCCATAATCCAGCTTCACCACGCAGGACTAAGGGCTAAGGCTGATGTCACAGAAACACCTTTGACCTCGTCAGACTTTGAGCAGAAGGGGAAAAT
>JANKMX010000018.1:26993-34252 GCA_024649995.1 Gudongella sp.
GAGATCAGGTTGAGAATACAATCAGTGAGTACTCCCAGGCGGCTAAGAGGGCACAGTTGGCTGGCTTTGATGGAGTGGAGATCCACGGAGCCCACGGCTACCTGCTGACCCAGTTTTTTTCAAAGAAGGTCAATAGGAGGACGGATGAATATGGAGGCAGCTTTGAAAACCGAAACAGGATTGCAAGAAGGATCCATGATGAAATAAGGGATGTCACCGGAGAGGATTTCATTCTGGGAATGAGGATGGGCTCCAATGATGATACAATAGAGGAGAGCATTGAAAGAGCCAAGTACCTGGAGAGAGTTGGGTATGATTATCTTCATATTTCCACAGGCTTTGACAATACACAGATTGAAGTTGAGATTCCAGATGACTTTCCCTGCAACTGGATAGTTTATGGGGGTACATTGATTAAGAGAAATGTAGGGATACCTGTGATTGGGGTTAACAAGATCCTCACCAGAGAACAGGTGGACCACCTGCTAGAGAATCAACTTCTTGATCTGGTAGCAATAGGAAGGGCCCAGCTAGCGGACCATGATTTCATAGAGCATATGATTGGTGATGGTGAAATAGTTACCTGTCTTGAATGCAGTCCCTGTAAATGGTTCACCGATGGAACAAGATGCCCAAGGCACATATGAATTGTTGAATTATTCAAATTAAACGGTTATTGGTCCTCTAACGGGGTATATAGTTATAGGAACTCAAGATAATATTAATAAGGAGGCTGACTGATGAACTACGTTGAATTTGCAATCCAAATGGAGGTTGACGGCGAAAATTATTACAGAGAACAGGCAGAGAAGAACAAGGGCAATGCTCTTGAGAAGGTGTTTCTGAATCTGGCCGATGATGAGAAAAAGCATGCTGACCTGGTAAGGAAATATGCTGAAGCTGTTGACTACAGTCTTGACGAAGACAATGCTTTTGTTGAGTTTGAGAATGTATTCAAGAATGAATCTGATTTCAAGGTTGATGTGAAGGTAGATCCCAATCAGCTTGATGCGTATAGATTAGCCCTTAAGAAGGAGCAGGAAAGTATAGACCTTTACAAGAAGATGAAGGACGAAGCTGATTCAGAAAAGGGAAAGAAACTGTTTGACTATCTGGTACGTCAGGAAGAGTACCACTATAGAATTTTTGACGACATGGTAAATCACCTTAGAAAAGCTGAGGAATGGGTTGAGGATGCCAGATTCGGAAAAAGAGATACTTACTAGACTAAAGGCGGCCTTTTGGCTGCCTTGCTTGATTTAGGAGTGAAAATATGAAAAGCTTGATCGTAGTGGATTGCCAGTATGACTTCATCGACGGGTCGCTGGCATGTGAAAATGCAGAAAATGCAGTAAAGAGCATCACAAGGTATATAAATGAAAATAATCCCACGGTATATTATTCAATGGACTGGCATAGCAAGGACAACAAGAGCTTCGAGGCAAATGGTGGAATCTGGCCGGAGCATTGCGTACAGGGGGAAAGAGGCGCAAGAATCCATGAGGACTTTTCCAAGCTTGTTGAGAAGGATGAAAGAAGACCTGGTGATGAGAATGTTTTCTATAAGGGTATGGATGACGAAATTGAGGAGTATTCAGCCTACGAGGCAATGAACAAACATCAGGTCATTCTTGGGGAATCTCTTGAGAATGAGGTCATAGTAGCTGGTATAGCTAGCGAATTTTGCGTAAGGGAAACGGTTCTTGCCCTTTTGAAGGCTGGTCATAGGGTTGGAATTCTAAAGGAAGGACTTGGTTACGTTGATTCCGAAGAACATCTTAAGAACCTGGAGGACTTGAAGAGTAGGGGTGTCCAAATAATTCAAGAAGCATAAGTGTAAAAAAACAGGAAACCGAAGTATCATTCTAAGGAGGAAAAGCTTGAACACAGAAAAGGTTGTATATTTAAACTCGGAAGAAGAGCTTGAGGAGTTCTCGAAGAAGGAGGTCCACATACTTTACTTCAGTTCGGAAAATTGCAATGTGTGCCATTCGGTGTTCCCCAAACTGGTGGATATGACATCGGACTACGATATTGAAATCGGAAGGATCGACGTCAACAGGAATGTAAAGCTTGCAGGCCAGCACCTGATATTTTCAATACCAACAATCCTGGTGTTCAATGAGGGAAAGGAAGTGGCTCGGGAAAGTCGTTTTGTTGATTTCGAAAAACTGAGCAGGACCCTAAGCATACTTCTATAATAGGAACTTGCACCATTAGGTATCCATCAAGGGATGGATGCCTTTTTTGTTCAAAATACCCATAATTGGGTATCATCCAGATAGAAGGAAAATCACAAAAATGGAGGAGTTTCTATGTATATCAAGGATATCATGACTAAGGACGTAATAACCGTAGCATTGGATGACAACGTTGAGAAGTGTGCTTCATTGCTGATCAAGCATAATCTCAGTGGTCTTCCAGTTCTGGATGAATCAGGCAAGCTTGTGGGGATAGTTACAGAGGGGGATCTTATAAGACGAGCTTCAAGGATAAAGGGACCGGCTGTTCTTGAGGTTCTCGGTGGGCTGATATATCTTGATAGTCCAAAAAAATTCATGGATGAGCTCAAGAACTCAATGGGGCAGAAGGCTGGAGACATAATGACCAAGAAGGTTGTTACAATTGATCCTGACCAGACCATTGAGGAAGGCGCAACATTATTGGTGGAAAAGAAAGTTAAGCGTTTGCCAGTAATAGACAAAAAAGGAGAGCTTGTTGGAATAGTATCCAGAAGAGATATTATGGGTTACCTTTTCCCGGAACAGAAATAGACGGCAAAAATGGAAAGGGGGAGAAGAATGGCAAGAAAAAAGGAAGGTCTTTTTACAGGATTTGTTGCATTGGCAATGTATGCTTTGATGGTTGGTGCAAATGCTCTGGCAAATATTATACCAATCAATGGTATAACCACAGGGGAGGTTTCGGATAATCTGCCCAATTTGTTTGCGCCGGCAGGAATTACATTCTCAATCTGGGGTGTAATATATATTCTGTTGGGATTCTATTCAGTATACCAGCTGGTGTACATAAGTCGCGGATACAGGGACAGCATTTCCCTTAAGAAGGTCAATCAGTTCTATATTCTATCCTCCATCGCAAACAGCATATGGATATATAACTGGCATCATGGGAATATAGGCTTGACCCTTGTCCTTATGCTGGTAATCCTGGTTTCCCTGATGGTTATTGTACTGACCCTAAGGTCAATGGCAACATCTGGGGATAGGATGCTATGGGCAAGGTTGCCTTTTAGTGTATACTTTGGCTGGATTACGATTGCAACCATTGCCAATGTAACTGCATTTCTGGTCAATATTGGCTGGGGTGGCTTTGGAATTTCCGAATCCATATGGACAATCGGAGTGCTTCTGACAGGTCTGCTCATTGGTGGAACCACGATCTGGAAGCTGAAGGACAAGGCCTATGGAGCTGTTATGGTTTGGGCCTACATGGGAATACTTTTGAAGCATATTTCCCAGAATGGATTTGATGGGAGGTATCCTGGCGTCATTATCACAGCAGGTATTGCAATTGGAGTGTTTCTTTCCATAATATTTTTGACTGCCAGAAAAAAGAGGTTTATGTTTACTGTAAATTCAAGGTTTTAAACCTTCTACTGGGGGTAGATATACCATTATTAATTACGTATTAAAGCGATAATCAAAATGTAACAACTACAAAATGAGGTGAAAAGGATGAGCATTTTAAAAATGTATGGTGTTTCCTTCACTGTTTTCTTTGCCATTGACCTTATATGGCTGGGTCTGATTGCAAAAAACCTTTACAGGGAACATCTGGGCTATATCATGAGCCCCAACGTAAACTGGGTGGCTGCAATAGGCTTTTACATCTTTTATATAGCCGGACTAATCTTTTTCGCACTGGCACCGGCAATTGAAAGGGACAGTCTTCTATATGCTGCATTGGTGGGTGCATTTTTTGGGTTTATAACCTATGCAACATATGATATGACAAATCTTGCAACACTGAAGGATTGGCCGGTGTTTATAACAGTTGTTGACATCATTTGGGGAACGGTTCTGTGTGGACTTACAGCCTCAGTAAGCTTTATTATTCTTAAGGCAATTGGAATCTGATACTGGAGGGGATATGGATGACGATTAACAGGCTGAATGGTGAGGCACTTTATTATGCCTTCCTGTCAGGTGCAAATGAGGTAATCAAACAGAAGTATGAGCTTAATAGGATAAATGTATTTCCTGTTCCTGATGGGGATACAGGATCAAATCTTGCCTATACAATGTATACAATAGTTGAGGAGGCAAGGATTAAAAATACGGTGAAGGAAACCATGGAATCAATAGCAGAGGCTGCCCTGAACGGTGCGAGAGGAAATTCGGGAATCATCTTCGCACAGTATATCAACGGCATGTATATGGAAATGCCCGAGGACGAGGATGTAACGGTTGAAGGCTTCACAAATCTTGCAAACAACGCAGTTGAATATGCCTATAAATCAATAGCTCAGCCTGTTGAAGGGACAATGATAACAGTAATAAAGGATTGGGCTCAATCACTACACCTGTATATGGAAAAGGCAACTGACTTTGGAGAACTTATGGGTGAATCCCTACAGGCTGCGGCAGAATCCCTGAAACGAACGCCTGAAATGCTTAAGGTTCTCAAGGACGCACATGTTGTTGACTCAGGAGCCAAGGGCTTTGTCCATTTTCTAGAGGGCTTCATAAAGTTCATCAAGACCAACGAAAAGGCTAAATTTGAGGAGGACTATTCTGAGATTCTGATCCAGACTGAAGACATGCATGTCATGGAAAATATGGACCTGCATTACAGGTTCTGTACCGAAGCGCTGATTCAGGGTGAAAATCTGGATGTTGATGAGATCAAGAGGGATGTTGAGGATATAGGCAATTCCCTTGTAATTGCAGGAAATAAAAAGAAGGTGAGAATCCATATCCATGCAGCCCAACCTGAGGAGCTCTTCAGGAGACTGAGAAGGCATGGCCGGATTATCCAGCAAAAGGCTGATGACATGAAGCGTCAGTATGAGGCAACTCACTCCAGGGCATATCCAATAGCCCTTGTGACAGACTCAATAGCAGATCTACCTAGGGAGATAATGGATGAGTATCAGATTTATATGCTGCCCCTTAATCTAATCGCGGATGGAAGCAATTATCTTGATAAGACCACAATATCATCGGAATACTTTTACAGCCTTATGGATGAAATTGAGGAATACCCTTCATCATCCCAGCCTAGCGTGGCTGTAGTGGAGGATTATATCCGTTTCCTAAGAGAACACTATTCAAAGATTATAGTGATAACAGTATCTGATAAGATGAGCGGAACCTTGAATGCCTTCAGAAAAGCCATTGAGAAGCTTGGAATAGATGACGGCAGCGTTGCCTTGGTTGACTCCAAAAGAAATTCAGGCGCAGAGGGTTTGGTTGTAATGAAGGCGGCTGAGATGATCCATCAGGGAATGGATTTTGGGGACATTGTAAGTGGTCTGGAAGAAGTAATTGATAAAAGTCAAATCTTTGTAAGCGTCACTGACCTTAAATATATGGTTAAGTCTGGACGTATAAGTAAATATGTCGGCTTTGCAGCCAACACCTTGAATTTCAAGCCTGTGGTTTCCATAGACAAAGAGGGTCATGGCTCAATAATTGGCAAATCTTTTTCCGTGGATTCCAACACCAGGAAGATATACTCTCTTGTGGAAGATATCCATAGGTCAAAGGGTGTGGAGAGGTATGCAATTGTCCATGCAAATGCACCTGACAGAGCCAGGGAGTATGAACAGCATTTTATAGAAATGCTGAACATGGAGCCTGAATATATTATGGACATTTCCACAATTGTTGCAATGAGTGCAGGAATTGGAACTGTAGCAGTTGCTCTGATAAGCAACTAGAAGGGAGAAGCAATGGAAAATTATCTTGTAACCCTATTGGTTTTGTTTATATATTTCAATATAGTATTTGCAATTGCCCAATCCAAAAGGAATAATGGACTAATTGATATTGCCTGGGGCTTTGGCTTTGTGGTTGTGGCGGTAACCAGCTACTTGATTTCATCACAATACACAATTAGAGGGACCCTGATTACCATTCTGGTGCTATTGTGGGGACTGAGACTGTCCTGGCATCTTTTCAAAAGAAACTGGAACAAGAAGGAAGACTACAGATACGTTGCCATGAGGGAGAGATGGGGATCAAAGAACCATGCGGTCATGGCCTACACAAGGGTCTTCATGTCACAGATGGTACTTTGCTTCATCATTGCAAGTCCTATCATGATAACAAATTTCAACAGCTCCAGCGGCTTGGGACTCCTTGATTTTATAGGCTTGGGCATCTGGATTGCAGGCTACTACTTTGAGGTTGTTGGAGATGCTCAGCTTAAGGATTTCATAAGCAAGCCTGAAAACAAGGGCAAGCTAATGAAATACGGATTATGGAAGTATACAAGGCATCCCAACTATTTCGGTGAGGCAACCATGTGGTGGGGTATATTTCTCATTTCACTTTCCGTACCGGGCGCACTATTCGGTCTAATTAGCCCTGTTACCATAACTTATCTGCTACTGTTTGTATCAGGAGTGCCACTTCTTGAGAAGAAATACAAGGACCACCCGGAATGGGATGAATATGCCAGAAAGACCAGCAAATTCATACCCATGCCACCCAAGAGCCAATAGAGCTAAACTTAGATGGAGGTTGATGGGATGAATGATAGACCCGTAGTTGTAGTGAGTAATTGTCTGGGCTTCTGCAATTGCAGATACGACGGACAGGTGATAAATGATAAATTTGTCAAGGCGCTGGAATCGTATGTTGATTATATAAAGGTTTGCCCCGAGGTGGACATTGGCCTTGGGGTTCCAAGGGATTCTGTGAAGCTGGTGAAGGTAAATGGGAAGCCCGAGCTTTATCAGCCTGGCCAGGATAGGTATGTAACCAGGGAAATGGATGAGTACTCAGAGAGGCTTCTGTCTTCCCTGGACCAGGTGGATGGGTTCATACTTAAGGGAAGATCACCCTCCTGTGGAATAAAGGATGTTAAGTACTATCAATCAATGGTCAAAGGAGCCAGCTCTGAGAAAGGCGTTGGAAGATTCGCAGAAAAGGTGTTTGAAAAGTTCCCCTACTCATCGATAGAAGAGGAAGGCCGATTGACAAACATGGCAATCAGGGAACACTTTCTGACCAAGCTATACACAAACCTTAGATTCAGAAGCATAAGAGATGGAAAGCCAAGAGACCTGG
>JANKMX010000018.1:34262-36632 GCA_024649995.1 Gudongella sp.
GGTGGAATTTCACACCCGTCATAAATACATATTGATGGCCTACAGTCAAAAGGAACTGAAGGCCATGGGTAAAATCGTGGCAAACCACCAAAACAAGAAATATCAAGAGCTATACCACGAGTACAGGGACCATCTTGGGATGGCCATGGAGAATCCTCCAAAGCCAACAAATCTTGTCAATACATTAATGCACATAATGGGATATTTTTCTGACTACCTCTCAAGTGAGGAGAAGGAGTATCTCTTGGGAAGTCTTGATAAGTTCAAGAACAGGAAGGCACATCTTGCAGTGCCGGTTGGGATCCTTAGAAGCTATGCAATTAAATATAAGCAGGAATACATACTTTCTCAGCATATATGGGAACCATTCCCTGAAGGGATGCTTGACATAAGCGATACTGGAAAGTGATGGAGAAAGCTCAAGGATGGCTTAATAATCCTTGAGCTTTTTAATGTATTCATTGATCCTGTCGATGGTCCCTTCCCTGGAAGAAGACGTGTTGGAGACCTCAGGTGAATCCATCCTCATATAATCCCAGAAAGCCTGAGTCATGTAGGGTTCGTTTATGGCAAAGCTTATGGATGGCTGCCCGTATTTCATTATGAGAAGGCCAATGTTTTCCTTTGCATATACTGTCAGTTCATCCTTGAAATTGTCCTGGATTCTTACATTGTAATTTGGATAATGCTTCATAAGGCTAACAATATTTTCCAGCTGAGATTTAAAGGTATAGGAATCATAGCAAACAGGAGTTTTTGTAAAAACAGTGAGGCCTATTGGTATTTCTCTTTCATGAAGCTGAGAAATCTCCGGGAATTGTATTATTTCAATAAAACTGTTTGTTTCCAAAAGTTCAACAAGTGAACGTTGTCTTTTCTTGTGGAACTGGAACAGCATATTCCTTTCCTCTTTTGAGTGATTCTTCAGAAGCTTCTCCATTGCAAAAAGTGGAAGTGTGATTGAAGAAAGTGCTCTGGATTTAAGGATGCAATTTCCCTTTTCATCTTCAAACTCAGCGACAGTATCCAGTAAAGATGTGTTTGAGGAGGTGTTGAATATCTTCATCAGGGGTCTGCAAAGCTTCAGAAAATCCTCAAATTCCTTAATCAAGGCATGAAGTGTATCCTTTTCAGTAAGGAAAAAATTGAGATTGTTTTCTGGGTTTCTTCCTATGGAGTTGGACGATACTGCACATAGGCCTGGCGCTATAAAAATTGTCCTCCTGAAATTGACATCCCGGGTTCTTGGATAATAATATGGTTCGATGTTGCCTGTCAGGTAGAAGGGCATCCATTCCTTTATTGCTGAAAACATCTCATCAAGAGACCTAGTGATTGTATGCACTATTTTTACCTTGTTTCCTTTTTGAAGTACCTCTAGGAAGACCTTTGACCACTGCTGGGTGAAAAGAGGGTCATCCATAAGCCATGCAAGGTCCTCGTCGCTGTAAAGGTAGAGGGTATATTTTCTGTCTGAATCAAGGATCTCATTAAGGAATCTAAGTACTGCAGATCGCTTGCCCTGAACACCGTGGTATACATCCTGCTTGGGTTCCTCTGAATAGGGTTCACCTATTTCACCATGGACAGGCACCCTCTTCTTGAAGCTGAAATCATCGAGCTCCCTGATAAAGCTTCCAACCTTGGTTTTCTGTTCTGGGGGTGAATTCCGCAGCCATTTCTCAATTGCTGTCTCCAGATTCATTGAATCCCTTGCATAGGAAATGTTCTCCGCTTGAAGTCTGCTCAATAGACCCTGCAGCTGATATTCCTCCCTGCATCTCTTGGATAGGACATTAGCCATTTTTGCTATGTAGCCTTCGCTCCGTGAAGGTCTTCTGGAACCTGACCTCAATCGACTGATAAAGGAGGGGTCCAGTGAAGTATGCTTTGCCATGGCACTGTTGCTGGTGCCGGTCAAGCTCATAAGAAAATCCAGCTTTTCATTGAATTTCAAGTTCATCACCTCTTTATTCGATTATAGCAAGTCGGGTATCTCATGGCAACATTTTGTCATGATTCTTGACAGTAAATTGACAATGACAAGATGGCTTGTTGGTATAATTACTGTGATAAAGTGGTATATACTATATAAGAGGTGTGAGAAATGAGCTACCCAATTAAGCTAAAATCAGGTTTTTTCAAGACGCTGAAGTACACTATGTCAGTTGAGGAGGAAGAGTTGATATTGAAGCCTGAGCCTTCAGAGGACCTTGACTTGATAGCCATTAGTAACGAAGATGTTCTGGAGCTTGGTTTTATAAGGTATCCCGGGGGCAGGATAGAGTTTGAAATAATAACTACAGGTGCCTATTACTTTGGATGCATATCTCCTGAAACTGATCTTGAGGCACTTGTCAGGATACTTAA
>JANKMX010000019.1 GCA_024649995.1 Gudongella sp.
CAACCTACGATTATCCCAATTCAGAGGATAAAAACACAAACTATTTTACACTACCAAAGTAGATTTTAAAAGAGGCTATACCACATTATCTGTGATATAGCCCCTTTTCTTTTGTATGATTATATTTGATTATTGAGCTCCCTCAAGTGCAAGGCTCACAGCTTCGATTATTGCATCTGAAGTGTAGGTTGCTCCTGATACAACATCAACCTCCGTTGAGTTCGCGGCCACTATAGCTGCTGGAACTCCCTCGATTGCCGGGTCTGAAATTCCGTCAGTCTCACTGTGCTCAACTACCTCAACGCTTGTGATGACTCCGCCTTCAACTGTAACTGAAACCTTAAGGCCAGCGTGCATTCCTGCATCGCTTACTCCCTCGTAGGTTCCGTCAGCATATGATCCCGCCTCTGCAGGTGTTGCTGCTTCTCCCTCTGCAACTGCTCCCTCAAGGGCAAGGCTTACAGCCTCGATTATTGCATCTGAAGTGTAGGTTGCTCCTGATACCACATCTACGTTTGGTGAACCAGCTTCAACTATTGCAGCTGGTACTCCCTCGATTGCTGGGTCTGAGATTCCGTCTGTCTCGCTGTGCTCAACAACCTCTACATTTGTTATTACTCCACCCTCAACTGTAACAGCTACCTTAAGGCCAGCATGCATTCCTGCATCGCTTACTCCCTCGTAGGTTCCGTCAACATATGCTACAGGCTCAGCAGGCTCATCTGATGCCCCGCCTTCAGCCGCAGCTGCAAGGGCCAATCTTGTGGCTTCCATAATTGCATCTGAAGTGTAGGTCGCTCCTGATACCACATCTACAATTGTGCTGTTAGCCTCAACGATTGCTGCTGGGACTCCCTCGATTGCCGGATCTGCGATCCCGTCAGTCTCGCTGTGCTCAACTACCTCAACGCTTGTGATTTTTCCACCTTCAACTGTAACCGCTACCCTAAGGCCAGCGTGCATTCCTGCATCACTAACTCCTTCATAGGTTCCATCAGGTACATTTGCAAGGTCTGGCTCTTCAACTGCAGGCTCCTCCTCAGCGGGCTCCTCTTCTCCTGTTTCTCCTGAAAGAGCCTTCTGAACAGCGTCCATGATGGCTTCTGATGTCATTGTAGCTCCTGATACAACATCCACGTTAGGTGAACCAGCCTCAACGATTGCCGCCGGTACTCCCTCGATCGCAGGATCTGCGATTCCATCTGTCTCGCTGTGCTCAATCACTTCAACGCTTGTGATCTTTCCGCCTTCGACTGTTACAGTTACCTTTAGACCCGGATTCATACCCTTGTCGCTGGTTCCCTCATAGGTTCCGTCTGCGTATTCAACTGCAGGCGCATTTCCTGAAGCAACTGCTATTGCGTTGTTTACAGCCTCGATTATTGCGTTTGATGTAAGGGTTGCTCCTGATACAACGTCAACCTCTGTTGAATTCGCTGCAACGATTGCGGCAGGAACTCCCTCGATTGCAGGGTCTGATATCCCGTCCGTCTCACTGTGCTCAACAACCTCTACATTTGTTATGCTTCCACCCTCAAAGGTTACCGCTACCTTAAGTCCAGGATGCATACCTGCATCACTTGTTCCCTCGTATACTCCATCTGGTATCTCAGCAAAAGCTCCTCCGCCTGAGTCCATCATGCTGCTTCCAATAAACAGAACTGCAACTGATACCAGAGCGATAATGATAAAACTAAGTCCTCTACTCTTTGGCATTTTCACTACTCCTTTTCATATGTAATTGAATTATGTATATGGCTCGCTGGGCATCAAAACCCATCATCTAGAATATAATACCAAAAAAGGCGCCCTACCACAAGAGCAGGAAGTCACATTTGAATTGAACATATGTTGTTAACTAGCCATTTTTCTCTCCCTTTCCCTCCATTACTTCTATTAGTCTATATTTTGACATTGCATATTGTCCATTCCGGAGGGTATATAAAAAATAGGAAGTCAAATAATTTAAAGAATGGAGGAGGACCATGAAGAGGATACTTGTACCGGTGGATGGTTCGCCTGCCTCCATGAAGGCTGCCCTGCTGGCCATAGACGTGGCCGAGACATATGGCAGTGAAATCACGTTCTTTGCAGTAGTGAAAAGACCTGAGTTGATTGGAACTGCCGTAGGCGGTGGAATTGGATATGCAGGTGACATGAGAAAGGTCGTCGAAGGCTTGACGGACAGACAGAGAAGGATGCTTGATGAATTCGTTGATGGACTTAACTGTAGGGATATTGTATGCACCAAGGATATCATGGTTGGCGAGCCCTACGAGGAAATCATCAGCCATGCAAAATACATTGATGCGGACCTGATAGTGATGGGGAGAAGAGGTTATTCAAAGGTACAGAGGTTTTTCCTGGGATCAGTTTCCCAGAGGGTTGTTTCAGATGCTCCGTGCCCTGTGCTTGTAGTTAACGAGGATGTTGAATCAGAATGATATTGAGGGGCTTGCCATGCTTTTTAAGGTTAGCCCCTTTTCTTATATGCCCCATTCCTCTGAGATGTAGATGGAGGATTACATAAGACAATTACATCATAGCTTGGTTAACCATTTGAATATTGGAGGGATAGTTTTATGATTATTGGAGTACCGAAGGAAATAAAGAACAATGAGAATAGAGTTTCTATGACCCCTGCTGGGGTCCACACTCTAAAAAGCAAGGGCCATAGAGTGTTGATCCAGAAGGATGCAGGGTCGGGTAGCGGATTCAGTGATGAGGAGTATGTAAAGGTCGGTGGAGAAATCATCCAGACTGCCCAGGAGGTTTTTGAGACCTCTGATATGATTGTAAAGGTCAAAGAACCACAGCCGGAGGAGGTTGACCTTCTTAAGGAGGGACAGCTGCTCTTCACCTATCTTCACCTTGCAGCTGCTCCCCAGCTTGCCAGGGATCTTCTGGATAAGAAAATCACAGGAATAGCCTATGAGACGGTTCAGCTTGATGACGGGTCCCTGCCCCTACTGACCCCCATGAGCGAGGTTGCAGGCAGGATGTCGGTGATGGTTGGAGCTGAGTTCCTATCAAAGGCCAAGGGTGGCAGCGGAATACTCCTTGGAGGAGTTCCCGGGGTGAAGCCCGCCAAGGTAACGATTCTTGGTGCGGGCACAGTTGGCATGAATGCCACAAAAATAGCCGTGGGTCTTGGGGCTGATGTAACAGTCCTGAACAAGAGTGCCTCCAAGCTGATCCATCTGGATGAGCTCTACGGCTCAAGGATCAAAACCGTCATCCTCAACGAATTTTCCCTAGCCGAGGAGATAAGGGATACTGACCTTCTGATAAGCGGTATCCTGATTCCAGGAGCCAAGGCTCCCAAGCTGGTCAAGGAATATATGGTCAAGAGCATGAAGGAGGGCTCAGTAATTGTAGATGTGGCAATCGACCAGGGCGGTGTTGTTGAAACCATTGATCATGCAACCACCCACGACGACCCGGTATATGTGAAGCATGGGGTAATCCATTACAGCGTGGCCAACATGCCTGGAGCCTATGCAAGGACAGCCACCTATGCCCTTACAAATGCCACTCTGCCATATGTGGTGAAGCTTGCAGACAACGGCCTGGAAAAGGCTCTGGACTTTGACAACAGCCTCAGAAGGGGCGTAAATCTGATTGATGGCAATTGCACCTATGAAAGCTTGGCAAGGTCACTCGACCTGCCATATTCGAGGCTTGAAACTGTTATATAGTATCAAAAAAAACTGGGAAGTCTCACTTTACTTAGTGAGACTTCCCAGTTTTATTTATTAAGGGGGATCAAAGTTGGTTTACAATATACCGTGGTTTTAATCCTGATGAGACCAAATTTATCTCTTCTACAGCTGTATTTCCCATTCTAATAAGTGCTTCTTCCGTGGCAGCCCCAATGTGTGGAGTTCCGATAAAATTATCCAGACTTAGAAGTGGATTATCTGCCTTAGGTGGCTCTACCTCAAAAACATCCATGGCAACATACATTTTTGGATTATTCGAAAGTGCCTTATACAAAGCTTTTTCGTTTACAATTCTTCCTCTAGCTGTATTCACTAAAATTGATGATTCCTTCATCACACCAAGCTCTTCCTCATCTATAAGGTTTATTGTCGAATCAGTAAGGGGTACTGATATGGAAACTACATCAACATCCTTAAGCATGTCCAAAAGATTATCGTACTTTTTGAAACCGAATTCATTAGCTTTCTTTTCTGACATAAACGGATCAAAACAGCTGACCTCCATACCAAAGCCATCACGCAATATTGTGCCAATCCTCTGGCCTATTCTTCCTGCACCAATTAAACCTACAATTTTCCCAGTTAACTCAATTCCGGTTAACTCCTTTGGTGCCAAAGTATCTATGCCTTGTCTAGTCAGGCGATCACTCATGGTGATCTTTCTGGCGCAACTAAGCGCAAGGGTTACAGCAAGTTCTGCTACGGAATTCATATTAGCAGTCGGAGTGTTTGTCACGAAAATGCCCTTCTCCTTTGCATAGTCTAGATCAATATTATCCGTTCCAATACCATGTTTAGCAATTATTTTAAGATTCGGCATTTCATCTATTAGTTCTTTACTTACAGTCTTAGTTCTGACAATTATTGCTTCCGCATCCTCATACTCTTTTATTCCATCCTCATTCCAGATTATAACATCCCCTGCTTTATGGGCCTCTTCCAGGGGAATCTGGTGTATAGGATCAAATATGTATATTCTCATATTTCCATCTCCTGTCTATTCCATATCCCTGTCTTCATCTGAAACCAAACCGTCAAAATCTGCTTTCATTTTAGATTGCAGCTTTTTCATAACAATAGGCGCAAACATCGAAACTATTACCAGACCAAACAAGAGTATAGCAATAGGTCTTGAGAAGAAGTAACCTATCATGCTGCCCTTTGATAATACAAGTGCTCTTCTGTAGTTTGACTCAATCATTGTTCCAAGTATAACACCAAGGATTGTTGGAGCAGTACCAAAACCAGCTTTTCTCATAAAATATCCTAAAAATCCAAAGAATACCATCACATATACATCAAAAATGCTATTTTGGATGGCATATGAACCTACAACAGACAATCCCAGTATTACAGGACCCAATATTGTCATTGGGACTTTTGACAGCTTTACTGCCTGCTTAGAGATGACATATCCAATGAATCCCATGAAAATATTGGCCAAAAGAAATCCGTACATGACTGAATATGTAATATTGGCATATTTTGTAAACAGCTCGTATCCAGGTGAAAGTCCCTGTATCATTAGTCCACCTAGAAGGATTGCAGCTACTGCACTTCCTGGTATTCCAAGTGTTAGCAAGGGAATCAGAGCTCCTCCTGTGACTGCGTTATTTGCAGATTCAGCTGCTGCTATACCTTCAACAGCTCCATGCCCAAATCTTTCTGGATGCTTTGAAGATCTTTTTGCTTCATTATATCCAACCCAAGATCCTATATCCCCACCTGCTCCAGGCAGTATACCTACAAAAACTCCAATTATTGAAGATTTGATAATTGTAGGTAATATTACTTTAAATTCCTTTAAGGTCGGTAGAAATCTCCCTTTAAGAACTGTATCTGACTCTTCAGTTAAGGAAGTTTTACCCTTTACTATATCCTCTGTCATCATCATAACTTGAGAAAGTGAAAACATACCAATCATGGCGGGCACCATAGAGATACCACTTTCAAGAGCTAGTATTCCAAATGTGAATCTAGGTATCCCACTCATCTGATCAAGACCGATAATTCCAATAAAAAGTCCTAAAATACCTCCCATAAGGCCTTTTACCATTGAATCCCCCGCCAAGCTTCCAATTATTGTAAGTCCAAAAACTGCCATGAAAAAGTATTCCAATGGTCCAAACTTAAGTGATACCTGCGCTAGTGGTGGAGCTAGAAATATCAAAGCGAGTGCTGAAATTGTACCACCAATAACCGATGAGACTGTCGCTATCCCTATTGCCTTGAACCCTTCCCCCTTCTTAGCCATTGCGTAACCATCAATTGCAGTAGCTGCAGATGCTGGAGTACCAGGTGTATGTAATAATATAGCTGTAATCGATCCACCGTAAACAGCTCCAGTATAAACAGCCGTCAGCATTACCAGGCCAGCGATAGGATTCATACCAAATGTCACCGGAATAAGCAGAGCGACTGCCATTGTTGCACTTAATCCTGGAAGGGCTCCCATTATTATGGATACTACCAATCCTATGAATAGGGCAACAAGAACATCCAAACTCAATACCATTCCCAATATTTCAATTGCTTGCATTATGAACCTCCTCTCGTTAGATTAATGGAACCTTTAGTGCCAATACAAATCCCAAGTATATGAAAACATTGAAAGCTAAAGTTACTAGCAAGATTGTTTTCCATGATTTCATCTTATACATTTTCATTAACCCTATTAAAAATATTGTTGAAGCTACAAAAAAGTTTGTATAATTAAAAATAACAACGTACACGACAGTTACAGCCAAAACAATCAGTGGCCATTTTATATCCTGAAGAGTTATTGTATTTTCAATGTCATAACCATTATCTTTTGCATCTTTAGTTTTCTTGATACCTCTAAAAAGAAGAATCGTGTTGAGGAATGCCAAACCACCCATTACCAATCTCGGAAACAAACCTGAATCCCCCTTTATCCTCAAGGACACAATGAAAAGGAATCCAAGCGCCAAATAAACCAAAATGCTGATAAAAACATCCTGATGTACATTTTTAGTATTCAATCTTATCCTCCCTCCATGGTACATATTAGGGAGTACAATTGTACTCCCTATTAATATTACTCTATTCCGTATATCTGTTTTGAGTTCTCAATGTTCTGCTTAAGGAAGTTGTAGTACTCCTCGCCTTCCATGTAATCTGTAGCTGCACCTAGCTCCTCTAGTTTTGATACAACCTCCGGATCCTTGATTGCTTGCTCAAGTGCATCCTTTAGGATTTCTCTAACTTCTGGATCTACACCTTTTGGAAGTGCATATCCTCTTGCTGAATACATTTCAATGTCTCCATACCCCTGCTCTTTAGCAGTTAGAACATCTGGCATAAGACCTACCCTCTCTGCTGAGAATACAGCAACGATCTTATAGTCGCCATTTCTGTACTGAGGAAGAATATCACCAATGTTTGCAGCAAGTACATCAGTATCTCCTGAAAGGAACATTGTTTCACTTTCTTTTGCTCCACCTGTTTGAACAATCTGGAAATCTGTACCGTAATTCATGTTAAAGTACTCTGTTACAGTAGCATCATCTGATATTATCCCTATTGCTGAACAAGCAGATAGTGTTGTATTTTCTTGCGCGTATTTAACAAGTGAATCCAAGTCTGTAAATCTTGTTTCATCCTTTCTTATTGCTAAAACACTAAAGTCTGTTACCTGATTTGCCAAAAGGTCATAATCATCAATTGTAAACTCTCTTTCATTTACTGGATCATATGCTCCAAGAGCTATGTTCGGAGAGTTTATAAGTGAGAAAGTATAACCATCTGGATCAGTTGATTTTGCCAGTTCTTCCCATGCAACCCATCCACCTGCACCTGGCTTGTTAACAACCACAACTGGCTGTCCTATGTATTCTTCCATAGTCTTTGCCATTAGTCTTACCATTACATCTGATGATCCACCAGCTGAGAATCCTACATTTACAGTAATAGGCTTACTTGGATAATCTCCTGCTCCGCCTGTGTTTTCAGCTGCTGGTTCACTACTCTCAGGAGGTGTACTTTCTCCTGAATCCTGAGAACATCCTGCCACAAAGGTCATAGTCATAACTAAAACCAATACCAAAGCCAATAAATTCTTTTTCATTTAAAACCCCTCTTTTCTAAATTTATTATTCAAGTAAGCCATTAGTTTAAGCCTACTACGAACCATGATTATTCTTGATAAGTTCCCTGTTAAGAGAATGCTGTGTTTCCTCGCCATTAATGAATCTATTGATGTTTTCGCACACGTGGTTTATCTTTGCCCTTAGTGCATCAACCGTACCTGCTGAAACGTGAGGTGTTAATACAGTATTGGGGAGCTTTATATATTCATTGTCAGCCTGAAGTGGCTCCTCTGGAAATACATCAATCCCAGAACCCATGATTGTACCACTTCTCATTGCTTCAAAGAAATCTTTTTCATTTACAAGATCACCTCGTGCGGTATTTATAAAAATGGCCGAACTTTTCATCTTGCTAAAAAATTCCTTGTTTACAAAGCCCTTGGTTTCATCATTTGATGGAACATGAACACTCACAATATCTGATATCTGTAGCAACTCATCCAAAGAATCCACCTGTCTGACATTTAGTTGCTCCTGCTCCTCCTTGCTCATATTAACATAACTATCATAGAACACTATCTTTGAATTGAATGCCTGAAGCCTTTTGGCAGCTTCACTGGCTATTCTTCCAAATCCTACAAATCCAGTTACCTTATTATTTATTTCAAAGCATTCTGTCCTATAGTCCCACATAGGGAATTTCCCTTCATACATCTCATTTGAAATCTTGATTATCTTCTTGTAGACTGCAAGAATTAGAAGCACTACATGCTCTGCAACACCAATAGAAGTACCCTCTGGAGTTATACAAACCTCGATTCCTCTCTTGGTAGCAAGATCAACATCTGTTTTATCAAAGCCTACTCCCTGCTGCTGAATCATCTTAAGATTTTCGGCTGCTGCAATTACTTCAGTTGGAATTGCTCCTGTTGCTGCTATAAAGAAGTCCGCTTCCTTCCCAATTCTGATTCTATCCTCAAGTGATCCGTCACTTAGGGTAATCAGTTCAAAATTAGATGGAAATTCTTCTCTGATAGCTTTATATATATCTTCTGTGGCAAAATCGAAAGTAGCTATTCTATATTTTCTCATGTTGGACCACCTAAACTATCTGAGCTTTTATAAGAATTTCATCTAACTCAGCCTTGGAGCTATCCTTAACAGGCATTAATGGAGTTCTAACACTACCACCAACAAAGCCTAGCTTATCACAAACATACTTAAGCCCAGGTATTCCATAGGTTCCTGTCACAGCTGCGTTGACCGGAAACATTCTTTGGTAAAGATCTCTTGCTTCCTCCCAGTTTCCATTGTCAAATAACTCCTGAACCTTAACACACTCATTTGGATTGCAATTGGCTAGAGCAAGAATTGCTCCCTTTACTCCCAGCGCAAGTGCAGGATACCAGGCTGATGCGGTTCCTACAAATAGATTGAAGTCTTCAGGTACAATTCTTTTCCATGTTGCCATTTGAGGCATATCACCTGAACTATCCTTCATACCAATAATATTTGGGTGTCTGGACAGCTTTGCAACTGCATCAGGCTTAATGTTAATGTGTGTGAACTTTGGAACATTATATATTAGTATTGGTATATTACTGTTGTCAGCCAGCTGTGTGAAGTAGTTGATTAAAGCTTCGCTGGTCATAGCTGCGTTATAGTAGTTTGGAGTTAGAACCAAAGCTGCCTGAGCTCCAAGCTCCGCTGCCTTGTTTGTAAGCTTGATGGTTTCCCTTAACGACTCCATTCCACTACCAACAATTAGAAATTTATCTTCCTTCTTATTTTCAGCTGCAAGTCTTACAAGTTCTAGTTTTTCATCCTCAGATAGATAAGCGGTCTCACTGTTGGACCCAAGGACAAGATACCCTGTCATACCTGTCTCATTCCATTTTTTTATGTTTGAAATAAATCCATCATAATCTACATCCCCATTCTCCATGAAAGGAGTTATCATTGGTGGCAACACACCTTTTAACTGTATTTTTCCCATTACTTGACCTCCTTTATAAATTCACAGCCCTTTTCTTCAAGTGCTTTTTCTACCCAAGTTCTGTCAAGCCCTAATCCCTTTGCAATACTGTCAAGAATTACAACTTCCTTTTCATGAAAGGCTTCAACCTTCTCCAACAATTCCTCAGCATCCTCGGGTCGAATGAATATCAATCCATCCCTATCACCTACTACTATGTCTCCAGGGAATACAACTTGTCCTCCAACTGCAACTGGAACGTTTATCTCACCAGGTCCATTCTTATATGGTCCATTAGGATTGACTCCGCATGCAAACACTGGAAAATCCATTGTTTTGGTTGTTTCATCATCTCTAATAGCTCCATCAATAACAAATCCAGCCAGGTTCTTCATTCTTGCATAGTTCATCATTATTTCTCCGCACAATGCTCTATCTTTGAAGCCCCCGCCTGCAACAACAATTACATCCCCCTCTTTGGCCATATCCAATGCCTTATGAAACATGAGATTATCTCCAAATGGTACTTTTACTGTGAATGCAGTTCCTAAAAGTTTTGCATCATTGCACGGTTTGATTGATGAGTTAACACAGGCAATTCTTCCCATGTTGTCATCAATGTTAGCTACTGGCATATCTCTAAATGCTTCTACTAAATCTTTTCTCGGTCTTTCAAAGTTCTCAAACACCCTAAATCCCAAGTTTGCCATATTCTCATCCCCTATCTATCATCTCAGTACATCTTTGTTGGCTACATTCTCAATTACAATATTTCTATTAATCAATGACTCCACCATTAGTCTAGCAGCTGTTTCATGTTGGTTCTTCAAAGATTCCTCCCCATAAAAAGCTGAGTGAGGGGTTAAAATGACATTTTCCATTTTTAATAATGGACTATCATTAGCTATTGGCTCCTTCTCAAAGACATCTAGACCAGCATACATTATCTCCCCTGTCTCAAGAGCTATTACAAGATCTTTTTCATCTATCAAGGGTCCTCTTGAAATATTGATAATCATTGCAGTACTTTTCATCTTCTTAAAAGCGTCCATGTTGAAAACATGATATGTATGATCATTCAAAGGAGCATTTATTGAAATTATGTCTGACTGTTCCAATAGCTCGTCGAAGGATACCTTTTCAACACTATACTCATCGCATATACTTTCATCAACATAAGGATCATTTGTAATTACTCTGCTTTTGAATCCTCCTTTGAATATTTCAGCTGTTGGTTTGGCAGAACCACCAAATCCATACAAGCCAAGTGTCATGTTGGATAGTCTCCTAGGTGTAATTCCCTTGGCTTTAGGCCATTCTCCGGATCTGATTCGTGAATCATAATAGTTGATATTCCTAATAAGACTCAATATAAGTGCACTTGCATGTATGGCCAACTCTTCAGTACAGAAACCCGGCATATTGTACACTATCTTGTTTAGTTCAGTGGCAGCTTCTAAGTCTACTGAATTTACTCCTATTCCATATCTAATTATGTATTTGCATTTGTTCAATTCTTCTAATACTCTTCGAGTTATTGGTGGATTCCCGCAGCAATGAATTATATCTGCATCTTTGGCAACAGAAATAATATCTTCTTCAGTCTTACACTTTTCCAATACCAACTCAATATTGAAGTTGCTAGCAACTTCAACTTCGACTGAGAAAAGGTTTTCATCTCCCAAGTAATTATAATCAACAATCACTGATTTTAGCATCTATCTCACCTCCTTTAACATAATATGTTTTACTTTATACATCGGTTTTATAATATATATATTATATATTATAATTTATAATTTAAAAAAATATTATTAATCCCCAATTATCCTATTTAAAACTTCCCTTGTGTTCCTTGCCATGCACCTCTCTGCCTCCTCAGGATCCCTGGCTATTAATGCGTCAAGAATATCTTGGTGTTGAGTAACTGAGTTTTCTTCAGTATATTGATGCCTAATGTTATAAGTATCCATCTTCCTAGCATAAACAATTATATCCTCTATATCATTTATATAATCAGATATCCTCTTATTCCTTGAGTATGAAGCAATAGTTCTGTGAAACTCCCCATCAAGCAATCCAGCCTTTGGTAGTTCCCCTGCTCTCAGAGCAGTTTTAAGCTCCTCAAATATCTCAGCAATATGATCCAGTTCTTTATCGGTCGCTTCCAAGGCACATTTTTTTGCAGCATATGACTCCAATACTGTTCTAGCCTCAACTATATCGACTAATTGCTGCTTTGTAAATTTGGTTGCAAAGATGCCTTTCCGAGGAATCTGTGTCACAAAACCTTCAACAACCAATTGGTTTATTGCTTCCCTTACAGGAGTTCTGCTCATCGAGATATTCTCAGCAATTATATCTTCCCTAATTCTCTCTCCAGGCTTTATATCTCCATTTAATAGCATTTTCTTGATAATATCATGTGCTGTGTATTTCAATCCAAAATGCTTCATAACTCACCTCAATGTTCTTAATAAGTATATTCTAACACCTTGATTATGGAATTTCAAGAATAATCTTAATAATTTATAATTTATAATTTTATGAATTATATTAATGCGATGTCGTGGTAGTCTATGTGATAAATAATTAGCAGTCTACATTCATCTCTAACCTCAATAAAATCCCTGCCTAAAAGTTAGGCAGGGATTCAATATTTGTTGGGTTTTGGAAAATCATCCTTCTGGAGATGTAAAGTATTAAAGGAGATTAACATATTTGTGAGATTAATAAGGGAGTTTACTTTCACATGTCAATTTATCTCCAGAAGTTTGTTTCCATAGTGTTGTTCAAACCCAAGGGTTTGCTGAAATTATTGAAGCTCTCTTGTCAGTGCTGAAACGCCTTTTCCTAGAACGTCAACACCCATCCTGTAAAGTGTTCTCTCTATTGCAGTTATTGCACCTGTCAGGTCAAGCATGTCTATGTTGCCCATGTGACCGATCCTAAACATCTTTCCTGCATACGCTCCAAGTCCGCCTGCAACCTGAGCACCTTCCTCTGCAAGAAGTGTTCTGAACTTGGAATCCTCAACTCCTTCAGGATAAAGGACGCATGAAAGTGTTACAGCTCTGTTTGAAGGATCAGCAAGGATTGAGAAGCCCATTGCCTCTAAAGCTGCTCTCATTGCCTTGGCAACCTTTCTATGTCTTTCGTATCTTTCCTCAAGTCCTTCTTCCTTGATCAGTCTGATTGACTCCTGAAGAGCCCAGATCATGTTTACTGCTGGTGTAGCGTAGTACTTTGATGTGTCGTTCATTATTGGAATCCACTTTTCAAAGTCAATATAGTATTCCTGGATATTACCAAGGGATTTTCTTCTATCAAGTGCCTTTTGGTTTGCCCATAGTATTGCAAGTCCTGGTGCAACTCCAAATGCCTTCTGTGATCCTGTAAACAGGATATCTATGTTCATCCTGCCAAGGTATTCCTCTTCCCCGGCTGAAGCTGCAACACCATCTACGATGTAGATTGTCTCTGGGAACTTCTTCATCATTTCACCTATTTCAGCGATTGGTGCAACTGCTGCAGTTGAAGTGTCAACATGGGTTACAGTCATTGCCTGGTAGGTCTTTTCACCAAGCTTCTTCTCGATATCTGCTACAGGAACCGTTTTCCCCCACTCGGATGAAATAACGTCAACATTAAGTCCCTTTTTCTCCGCTATCTCGATGAACCTGTCTCCAAAGAAGCCGTGTGATACTATAAGAAGATTGTCTCCTCTTTTCAGTGTGTTTGAAAGAGCCATCTCCATTGCCATTGTTCCTGATCCGGCAACTACAAATACCTCTCCATTGACATCCCAAAGCTCTTTAAGGTCAGTAAGTACTTCCTTGAAATCCTTTACAAATCCTGGATCTCCAAATGCTACGGTCTCTCTTCCCATCTGGTCCTGAATTGATCTTACAACAGGTGTCGGTCCCGGAATCATTACCAGTCTTCTGTTTTTCATTGATTGTTCCCTCCTAGTTTTTTGTTCTTGATTTTACTTATGTTAAATATTGTTTTATATTGTTAAATATATTATAATTCATTGAAAAATGATTGTCAAACCATACTGAGAAATTTTTAACCAGCCCTGACTATGTTTTTCGGCACATTTCCCTCCAGGGCATCAATGATGTTTTCCGCTGCCACCTTTGCCATATCTGTCCTTGCCTCAATGGTTGCATTTCCAATATGTGGTGTGATCAATACATTGTCAAGCTTTTCCAGCCCCTCAGTCACCCTTGGTTCCTTCTCGAACACGTCAAGGGCTGCCCCTGCAATGGAATTACTGATCAGAGCACTCATCAGGGCCTTTTCATCCACCAGCGGTCCCCTTGCAGCGTTTATCAGATAGGCTGACTCCTTCATCATCCCTAGTTGTTCTTTTCCTATATAATGGTGAAGTGAACTGTGGTAGCTAAGGTGGAGGGTAACTATATCCGACTCCCTCAAAAGGTCTTCAAGGCTTCTGTATCCTGCTGAATACTCCTTTTCCTCAAATTCTGACATTCTTGATCTGTTGTGGTAAAGGATCTCCATCTGGAATCCCTTGGCAATACCTGCAACACTTTTTCCTATGTTTCCCATGCCTATTATTCCAAGCTTTTTACCCTTGAGCTGTGTTCCAAGGTGAAACATTGGTGCCCATCCATCAAAGCCTCCCCTTCTCATCAAGCGTTCCCCTTCAGAAATCCTTCTTGTTATTCCAAGTATTAGGGCAAAGGTAAGCTCTGCTGTAGATACAGTGGACACAAGGGGTGTATTTGTTACTATTATATTGTTATCCTTGGCCGCAGCCAGGTCAATATTGTCAAAGCCTGCACCATAATTTGCTATGATCTCCAAATTTGGATTTGATTCAATTATCTCCCTGTCAATCCTATCTGAAAGAATGCATAGAAGGGCATCCTTGCCCCTTATTCCTTCAATGATCTGGTCCTTGGAAAGCGGCTTTTCCGATCTGTTCATGGTCACAATGAATCTTTCGGACAAACTTGAATATGCAATCTCCGGTATCATACCTGTGATAAATATCTTTTTCACATTATCCTCCCTTTCCAAATTTCTGCAGTTGCTTTTATCCTGTATTTATAATATTATATTGCCAAGCATTAGTAAAATTCATTATTATAATGATATCGATTCCAAAATGGAATGGAGGGTTTCCATGAATATTAAGCAGCTTGAGACATTTGTAACTGTTGCAAACCAACTTTCCTTTACAAAGGCATCAGAGGAGATGTTTATAACACAATCCTCCGTAAGCAAAATAATAAAGTCCCTTGAGGAAGAGCTCTCAGTCCAGCTCTTCCACAGGACCCCCCAGATCCAGCTGACCGATGCGGGAAAGGAGCTTTACAGGCATTCTCTTGACGTCCTTTCCATGCTGAACAACATACCCATTGAGATTGGCAACCTGTCAAAGCTTAAGAAGGGAATGGTTCGAATAGGGATTCCACCCATAATCGGTTCCTCCTTCTTTCCAGCTGTAATTGGGAGCTTCAAGGCCAAATACCCTGACATTGATATCAGGCTCACTGAGGTTGGCTCCAAGGTCATAATAGATGAGCTGGAAAAGGGAAATCTGGATGTTGGGATAGTATGCTCATATCCCTCTGACAGGGACGGGTACCACATATATCCCCTGGTGAAGAGCCAGCTTATGGTTGGGGTCCATGTGGATAATCCCTTGGCAGAAAGGGACATACTCTCCTTTGGTGACCTTAGGGATGAAGGCTTTGTTCTTTTCAAGGAGGATTTTTCGCTCTATGATTCGATTATTGAAGGCTGTACACAGAGTGGATTCTCTCCAAACATAATCTGCAACAGCTCCCAAAAGGACTTTATCCTTGAAATGGTGGCATCAAGGATGGGCATAACCTGCCTCCCACATATCACCTGTGCCCATGTGAATGATCACAGCATAAGGTTTGTACCCTTGGAAAACCCCAAGATATATCTGAATCTGCTTATAACCTGGAAAAGGAACAGATACCTTAGCTATGCCAGCAGGGAGTGGATCAGATTCACATCTGATGCACTTGACATTCGACTGGAAATATAGACAAAAAAATGCCCGAGCTCAAGTTATTTGAGTTCGGGCTGTTGATTTTAATGGGCTAGCTTGCCTTCTCCGGAATTATCAATACTGGACATGGTGCTCCTGAAAGAACTCTCTGTGAAACCGATCCAAGGAAAAACCTTGTGATTTTTGAAAATCCCCTTCTACCCATGACAATCAGGTCATAGCTGTCCTTTTCTGCAAGCTCTATGATCTCCTCATAGGGTTCTCCCAAAAGTATTACCTGATTATGCTGAATTCCTTCCAGGTCAAGCTTTTCAATAAAATGATTCATTGTCTTTTCCTGCTCTTCCTTCAGCTCATCTATATATTCCTTTGAGCCGAAGATTGTTCCTGTACCGCCGCTCCCTGTACCGATGATTTCAGGTTTTTTGGCTATCAACAGGAATGTGAGGCTGCTGTTGTACTTTTTAGCGACATCGATTGCCTTTTCTGCTGCATGCTCAGATGTAGGTGAGCCATCAATAGGAACTAAAATCTTATCCATAATGCTACCTCCAATCCAATTTACTACATTACTTCCTATCACATATATACCCTAAGGAATTTTTGCTAAAAGTATCCATTGGAATTGAAAAAAATATAGCCTGTGCAAAGGCACAGGCATTGTTGCTAGATATTTTCAATGAGCTTGTCTGTTGATATTATTGAGTGGGGTATCTCGGACCTGATGGTCTTTCTGGGGTCAACAACCTGGGAAATCCTGATATGGACAGCAATGCTTGTCAGCAGGTAGGCTTCCTCAAAGTCCATTTCAAGAGCCCTTGAAAGCAGGCTAACCGTTTCATCAGTTGCGTTGTAGATAGCCTTGTCCACATCATCTCCTGATGCCACAACCATGGTTGAGTCCTCTGTCCCGATCATGGGCCAGTTAACCTTCCTATCCTTTATAACATCAACCCTAAGCCTAACCTGGGCTGGTACCTCAAGTCCCGTGAAGCAGATCTCCCCATCCCCCATGACTGCGTGGCAGTCTCCCAGGGCAAGGAGGGCTCCCTTTTGATTGACTGGAAAATATACTGTATTGCCCTGGGCAATATCAGTTGTATCCATGTTTCCACCATGCTTCCAAGGGGTTTCTGTTGGACATTCCCCATCCTCATCCGAGGGAGCCACACCAATGACACCTATCATGGGCTTGATTGGAAGCTTCAATCCCTTGTAGTGGGCAAAGCCTTCCTGGATTGGGATTATTCTAACTATGGGCTTCTTGGTTTTATCTCCAAGGATGCCTTCCCCTGGAACAACTCCGGCAACACCCTTGTCAGCCACCCTTATCTCAAGAATCTCCACCTTCAGAAGGTCCCCTGGCTCGGCTCCCTCAACAAAGATAGGTCCGGTTGCTGGATTGATGTGGTCAAAGTCAATTTCCATCATCACCTGGTCCTCACTTTGGATCTGCTGATAGAAGCAGTCATTGGTCTCAACAAGGACCTCTTCCCCTGGCTTAATTGAAAGTACTGGCTCCATTTCTGTCTTGAAGGTATAGATTACCTTATCTCCTGTCAATTTATGCATTGTACCCCTCCTTCGGATTTTACCTCTATTGTGAGCATCTAACTATAGTTTACCAGAAAGGCATGAAAAAAGGGAGGATTTCTCCTCCCTTGGGTCTACCTATTAATCATCATCCCTGTCGTCATCATCATCATCATCTTCATCATCATCATCTTCATCATCATCGTCATCGTCATCGTCATCGTCGTCGTCATCATCGTCGTCATCGTCGTCGTCATCGTCGTCATAGTAGTCATCAGACTCCACTTCAAAGTCCAGGACCTTTCCGGTATAGGCATGGATTTCAATCTCATATTCCTTGCCATCCCTAATTATTTCAATTTCATACTCATCGTCATCTGATTCAAACTCAACGATTCTTCCTCCGCCCACCAGGTTAAGCGCCATGGTTCTTGCCTGGTCAGCTGAGATTCTTTCATTCTGTGCAGGGACTGACGGCTGCTGGACCTGTGGTGGTCCGTCACTTGAATCGTCATCGTCATCATCGTCTTCTCTTTCAAGCTCCTCTACTTCTCCAGTTCGGGCATCTATTTCTATTTCATATACCACGCCGTCTTTTCTTACCTTGATCTCATACTCGGGATCATCATCGTCATCATCCAGCTCAAGCTTTATGACTTCACCATTCACAAGACCCACAGCTATTCTTCTGGCTTCCTCATTGGATATGACACTCCTTGGAGAAGATGAATTGTTTGAGCTTCTGTCATCATCGTAATCGTCATCATCGTAATCGTCATCACGTTCAAATTCCTTGACCCTGCCAGTATAGGCATCTATCTCTATCTCGTATTTTCCTTCCTCTGCAAGTATCTCAACTTCATACTCAGGCCCGTCATCATCATACAGGTCATCAAGCTCAATCTTTACAATCTCGCCATCTATCCTGTCAAGGGCAATTCTTTCTGCCTCTTCCCTTGATATGATTGTAGGTGCATCTGATCCTACTTCGACATCTCCCACTGCCACTCTAAAGAGACTTTCTATTGGGATATTGTGATCCTTGCTGTAATGGATAAGCTCCCTTACGGTCATTTCTGCAATGTAATCAGCATCCAGATCATCATCAAGCTCCTGAAGTCTGCTGGCCGCCAGCTCAACACCGGTAAGCTTCCTGCCATCTTCACTTCTTGCAATTGCCTGGTTCAATACAGTCGCTTCAATCTGCTTGTTCTGCAGCATTGCTTGGATTGCCCTGTTGACCCTTTGCACAAGTCTGCTGTCCATTGTGTCATCATCAACTGTTATCATTACGAAGTTGTCCTCTCCACCTTTAATGTGTCCGGTAAGGATCATCAGGTCCACAAGGTCGTTGACCGTATCCTCCAGGTTCTTGTTCTTGGGATTGAAATCTCTTAACAGCTCATCGGCATCCTTATTTAAAGGATTGATCTCAACAACCCTGTCAAGTCTGTTGGTTACTATCTCAATGCTTGGGTTCACATCCATGGTCAGGGTGTTGGCTGGCTGGGTAGCTACAAATCCAACCATCACCATTGCCAGTATAAAAATTGGAAGTGTGTAATAAATCTTTTTAAGTTTCATTTCCTATTCCTCCTTTTCCTCTTCTATACTGGGTTAACTCCCAAGGCACATGTTTTATTGCATGCTTTTTTTTATTTTTTTAATCGTCCACTTCAACTTCAATTACTGCACCGGTTCTAGCATCTATTGTTATTTCATACTCCTGGTCTCCCAGCTCAATCTCAACCTCATACTCCAGGTCCTCATCATCGAAATCAACTTCTGTTATAACTCCGTTTGCAACGGATAGTGCTATGCTTCTCGCCTGGTCGGAAGAAATCCCACTGTGGACAGGTTGTTGTGCTCTGTCATCATCATCATCATCATCATCATCATCATCATCGTCATCATCATCATCGTCATCATCATCATCGTCGTCATCGTCGTCGTCATCGTCGTCATCATCATCATCATCGTCATCATCATCATCGTCATCGTCGTCATCGTTTGAAGGTACTACGGTAGGTTCAGGTTGGGGCTGGGGTTCAGGTTGAACCTCATTAATTCTTTCAAAATCACTTGAGTCCAATATCTGATCCAGATCCAAGTCCATTCCCTGGCTTAACCTGACAAGCTCCTCAATGCTCAGGTCTACAAGATCCTCTGTCCTAAGCTCGGGATTCAGGATTATAAGATTCCTTATGAAGGTCATCTTGCTTACTGATATGTTGTATTCCCTTGCGAAGCTCTCTATGGTTGATGTGTTTTCCAGCTTCTGTGAAAGCACAATCGGCCGTATCTCCCTATTCTGTAGATACTTGTGAATTGTATTATCAAGCTCCTCTTTCTGTCTTTCTGCCTTCTCTTCATTGTTGTTATATACTGACAGCAGGAGGAATTCATGATCCTTGTCCAAGTATCTTTCCTTCATCATCCTGTCAAGTATCTCCTCAGTGACCTGGTAAACCGTCATTCCACGATAATCAAGATCACTGGTCAAAGCTTCTGCATCCTCGTTTTCTGCCAATATGTCTATTACCCTGTCCTGTCTATTCGTTGTTATCTGAATACTGGGATTCACGTCCAGATATATTCTGCTGTCAGGCATCCTGGTTCCAAGCTGCCAACCTAGGAATACCAGTATAAAGGCTGCTGCCACGGATGCATAGGGCAGAAAACTCTTATAGTTGAATCCAGTAGCTTCCTGTTTTGTTATTTCATCATGTCTAAGCATCTTTGTCTTTGGTGCTTCCTTGATACTATCCAGGATATCAATTGGTGCCTGGTCTATTGATCTTTTTACGCTATCAAGTATTTGCTTGTCCTTCATGCCCTCGCCTCCTTTCCTTCCAGATATTCTCTGAGCTTCTTCAATGCCCTGTGATATTTTGAGAGGGTTGTGGATAGGTTAAGTCCAAGCCCCTCAGCTATTTCCTTATGCTTCAATCCAGACACTGCGTGGAGCATTACAATCTCCCTCTCCTCCTCTGTGAGGAGTGATAGTACCCCTTCCAGGACTATCCGGTCATCCATATCGATAACATATGAGAATCTCCTGTCGTCTTCTACCTCTTCCGGCTCCATGGGGATGCTCCTCTTATTCTTCCTGGTATTGGAATAGTGAAGGTTCTTGGCTATTGTAAACATCCAGGCAAGGGGCTTTCCCATTGGCTTGTAAAGATGAGCAGCGGACAGGATCTTCACGTAGGTATCCTGCATAAGGTCAAGCGCCATCTGATGGTCCCTGGTAAGGGAGACGGAGTATGCATACATTGTCCTCTCAGTAATTGCATACAGCTCATCAAGGGCAGACATGTCATCCCTGGCAAGCCTCTTGAAGATCTTCTCATCTATATCAATCTCGTTGTTTTGATTTTGTTTTGGTTTGTCGTCATAGACAATTGTGAACAGCAGCATCTCCATAGCTCCTTTGATAGTATAACCTCTGGGGTGGCGGTTTTATTGCATAAGAATATCGTTATTTTTCATATCAATATCTATACCCAAAATGAAAATAACGCAACGGGACCGGTTCTTTTTGCGTTATTTTTGTTAATAAAAAACAAGGCCCGCCATTAAGACGGGACCTTGCTTTATTTTGGGTGTGGGGTGGCACACCTTTTTGGGTTTTATCGATATAATTATCGGATTCTACTTATTAGTTGCCAGAGTTTCCTTTGGAGTTGCCTACGCCTTCAGGTTTTCCTACTCCATCAGGTTTTCCAATATCTTCTGGTCTTCCTGATTCATCCTCAAGCTCTTCATTGCCAGTTCTGACATCATCAGTTGGCTCTACTTCCTGTTTCTTTAGCTGTCCTGGAGCGAATTGCGATGGATTGTCTTTATCCTCTTTATCTTCTTCCTGGAACTTGACTCCATTCTTTTCTCCTCTGGATGCTGAGAACTCCTTCATTAATTCCTGCTTTGTCATATTAACATATTTATAAAAATCGTCATTTACATCGCTGCGAGTAACTTTTTCTGGATCATATTCAGTATCTTCTACTTCCATTAGATTTGTTATAATATTGTAATGTCCTGGAGTCAAACCTAAAATCTTAGCTCTTTCAACATCCTCAGGACTCAAGCCTTTTACTTCCATGTTCTCTACCCTGGCTCTTAAACTCTCAATTTCGTCGTCGTCTTTTTCATCTTGAGCTCTTTCGCGAGCTTCTTCAGCTCTTTCTTCTGCTTCTTCTCTTCTCTCTTCAATCATTTCTTTAATCTCTTCAGCCAGCTTCTCAGCATCTTCCTCGCTGTCTCCCATGGGAGCTATAGCTTCTATATCGTACTTTTCAAACAGCTCCTCAAGAAAATCTCTTATATCCTTATTCTCGAATCTTATTTCTTCTCCATTTCTTTCAACACTTGTAACCTCGCCTCTTCTGTTAACACTAATCATGAACTCTGCTCCATCTGCTTCTAAAACATTAACTTTATAATCCTCAGCATATACCCATGATCCTGTTCCAACCATTGCGAATATCAAAAGTGCGGCAACAATTGGTGCCCATCTTCTGTGTGAAAATATACCTTCCTTCATGTAAATCTCATCTCCTACCGAATAGTTTTTATTGCGGATTTTAGTTACAGATCCATCCGCCTTCATAACAACTGCTCTTCCCTTTATTATTTCAAGTATTACTGCCTTCATAGCTATTCCTCCTTGACATACCGCAGGTACTCTGAAAGATAGGGGTAATCCCCTGTCAGTATTTCCATTGCAGCTATTATATATTTACGGTGTCTTTCTATGGTTTTTCGGGGTAGGTTGAGATTTTCTTCAATATTTTTTATGGGTAGGGATCCTGTCCTTCTAATTTCAATTGTCAAATCGCGATCCTTAATAAGGTAAAGGAGTATTTGTTTGCATGCTTTTTTTGTCTTTTCAGCCTTGGGGGAGTTCTTGGCAATGTCTGAGAAGCTTAGGCCATATTCCCTTAGGGCTTCTCCAAGGGCGTGGATTTCCAGCCTCAGGTCGTCATTGTAGCCTGTGTCCTGGACATCATTGTACATGTCCTCAGTATGTACATCTGCTGCCTGTCTTCCGTTTGTCCTGAACCAGTCGATCAGCCTGCTTCGAATTATCATTCCAGCATAGGACAGGAAGCTTCCCTTTGTTGGATCATACTTTTCTATAGCCTCCGTAAAGCCAAGAAGGGCAATGGACCACTCATCGTCTGCCTTTGTAACAAATCGTCTGGAGGCCTTGGAGGCTGACTTTAGGATAAACGCCTCATGAACCCTGATAAAATCCTCAAGCTTCCTCTGATCTCCCCGTATTTCCCATATGGTTTTTTCCCAGTCTGCCATCTATGATCCCATCCTTATACTTAGTCCTATTCTAATATTACCACTGAAATCATTCTGTAATATTACTTTTGGATTACATCACATTTCTGCGACAATAAACAGCAAGGGAACCGGCCAGATGTATTTAATAGCTGGTAGCGGTTCCCATATTGGTATTGATCTATTCTGATTTTTACAAGACAGATGAAACGTCCCCGCGTCGCAAGCTGCAGATCTCCTCCAGCTCCTCCAGGGTTCCCTTGTTTATCAATATGCCATTCTCCATCCTGTCCCTCATGGCCTCTGCTTCCTTCTCGCCGTGGGTGTATATCCTTTGGGCTCCCTGTGCCTTTTCACTGCTTCTGATCTCCTGTAGATATGCTGACAGATGATTCCTTATGTCCTCCCTGTCTCCAAACATTCCGGGATCTATTGCAACAAAGCCGTGGCTACAGCCATCTACTCCATCCCTCAGACAATAGTTGCTTGTCATTCCCATGGCCATAATGGAGGAGAAGATTTCAGCAATCATTCCGTAGCCGTAGCCCTTGTGACCACCATGTACCTCTCCGGAACCGCCGATTGGAAGGATTCCGCCGCCCTTCTTCTCTGCAATGTTTTCTATTACCTTGGCTGCATTATCAGTTCCTTGACCCTTTTCATCGATTGTCCAGCCTTCTGGTAGTGGCTTATCCAGCTTCTTGTACACCTCAAGCTTGCCGTGGGTAACAACCGTTGTGGATGCGTCAAAGAAAAAATCATGTGGATGGGCAGGCATGGCACAAGCAATTGGGTTGCTGCCGATCATGGGCAGCCTTCCAAAGGTTGGAACCATTATGGCACCGCTGTTTGTAAAGGAAAGTCCAAGAATCCCCTTGTCACTTGCCATTTTTGCATAGTATCCAGCTATTCCGAAATGGTTTGAGTTTTTAACAACAACCATTCCCATACCTGACTTTTCAGCCTTGTCTATTGCCATTGACATGCCCTTGTGGGCAGCAAGCTGACCCATGGCTGATCTTGCATCAATTGTTGCGGATAGGGGAGTCTCAAAGAGGACCTCAGGCTCCACACCCACCTTCATCATTCCACTCTTTATTCCATTGTGATACATTGCCATCCTCTGCACTCCATGGCTCTCTATCCCGTAAAGGTCGGAAAGTAGAATCACATCTGTGATGATTTTACTTTCATCCTTTGTAAAACCAACCCTTGCAAAGGACTCTTCACACAGCTCTCTCAATAGTTCATGTCCCACTCTGTAGTAGCTCATCCATATCCTCCTATATTAAGTATTTATGATCTGCTTCCTTTATCATATCCTATGAAAGCAGCATCCTGTCATCAATAAGTCTCCTGCTGCTTTTTGCCCTGTAGCTTTCCAGCAGCTTCTCCATGGTCATATTTTCCCTTTCATCTCCGGCAATATCCAATATGACCCTTCCGTCATCCATCATGATTGTCCTGTTTCCAACCGTCAGGGCCATCTGGATATCATGTGTGATCATAAGGGTGGTTATGGACTTCAGGGATACTATCCTTTGGGTGATTTCTATGATCTTCCTGGCGTTCACAGGGTCCAGGGCTGCAGTGTGCTCATCCAGAAGCAGGAGCTTTGGTGATGCTATTGTGCACATCAATAAGGTCACCGCCTGTCTCTGCCCTCCGGAAAGCTTGCCTACAGGGGTTTTCATCCTGTCCTCAAGTCCCAGATCCAGTGATGACAGAAGCTCCCTGTAGTATTTCAGGTCCTTCCTGTTTGTGGCAAAGATTCCACCCTTGGATCTTCTCCCGTAGGCCAGTGCCAGATTTTCCTCGATTGTAAGTGTGGGGGCAGTCCCCTTCAGGGGATCCTGTTTAAGCACTCCAAGATCCCTTGCCCTTGTGTGCTCAGGCAATCCAGTCAGGTCAACACCATCAAGGCATATGGACCCTTCATCCAACCGATACCTTCCTCCAATGGCATTGAACAGGGTTGATTTTCCTGCTCCGTTTGACCCGACTATTGTCACAAAGTCCCCTTTATCCAAGCTAAGGTTCAGTCCCTTAAGGGCCTTCTTTTCTCCAATTGTCCCCTTTTCAAATGTAAGTTGCAGATTTTCAAGCTTCAGCATATTCTTTGGGCAATCTGCCCTTCCCCCCTTTTAATCCTATCCCACGTATTCCTTGATGTGCTTGACCATTGACCTTCTCTTTCTGGTTGATGCCTTATCCCTTAAGACCTTCTTCACATAGGGTCCGGAAAGGGCAAGCATTACAACCACGGCTGAAATCAGCTTTAGGGAATAGGGTGGGAAAAGGTCCACCTTAAGGGCAAATGCAATTATTACCCTGTAAATTATTGAGCCACCAACTGCTGTGAACAATCCGTAGGCTACTCCCCTCCTGCCCAGAAGAACCTCACCGATTATGACAGAGGCAAGACCGATCACCACAATTCCAGCCCCTGATCCCACATCTGAAAACAGCTGGTACTGGGCAATAAGCCCTCCTGAAAGTGCAACCAAACCATTCCCTATCGCCAGGGCCAAGCATTTTGTCCTGTCTGCATCTATTGAAGCCGCCCTAACCATTTCCTCGTTATCTCCAGTTCCCCTGATGGCCAATCCAACCCTTGTCCTGAAGAAGGTCCCAATTATTGCAGCTGTTGAAATTGCAAGCACCAGGGCGACCAGGGTCTTGCTTCCCACCATGGTGAATATGGTGTCATTCCCAAGTATGGACATGTTGGCCTTTCCACCCATTATGGACAGGTTTACTGTATAGAGACCCGTCATTACAATGATTCCTGAAAGTATTGGATTTATCATAAGCTTGGTTTGAAGAAGACCGGTGCATGCCCCTGCAAGAGCTCCTGCAAGAATTGCTGCTGCAAGCCCAAGGACCGGGTCTCCCCCAACTGTGAAAACAGCTGTTACGGCCATTCCCAGCACAAAGCTTCCCTCAACCGTAAGATCAGGAATGTTGAGAATCCTGAAGGTTGTGTATACCCCAAGGGCCAGTATCCCATATATCAGTCCAAGCTCCATGGACCCGATTAAAAGTGTCATTTATATCTTCCTTTCTTTGCCTAATTTCCTACCTTAACAAATCCATCTTCAAGCTCATGTGGTATTGATATGTTTAGCCTCTCTGCTATTTCAACATTTATGACATTGGCGTATTCCGATACGGTTTCAACTGGATTGTCCCCGATGGCTTCTCCATTGATTATCCTGCCAATCATCCTACCGGTCTGTTCCCCAAGAAGGTTGTAGTCGATTCCCACCGTTGCCAGTCCCCCATCTGCAACCATTGAGTCGGCTCCAACATATATTGGCAGACCAGCCTCTGTGGCAATCTGTGAATAGGTGGCCATTGCCGAGGCAACCATATTGTCGTTGGGGGTGAAATATGCATCCACCTCTCCAGCCAGGGATGCAACTGCCTGTTGGATGTCAGCGGTTGATGTTATGGTCACTTCCTTGTAGGGAATGCCTTGTGCATCACAGTAGGCCTTTGTATTCTCTATGCTTGCAGCTGAGTTGATTTCACTGCTATTGTAAAGGAATCCGTAGGTCTGGACCTGAGGGGTCAACACCTTTGAAAGCTCAATTATATCCTGAACGGGAATTGAGTTTGAAACCCCTGTAACATTCCCCTCGGGGCTGGATGGATCCTTGACCAGACCTGCCTCAACCGGATTGCTTACGGCTGCAAAGACTATTGGTATGTCAGCTGTCGAGGAAAGCGCCGCCTGGGCTGCCGGAGTTGCGATTGCAACTATTATGTCCACCTCTTCCCCAATCAGGTTCTGGATTATGGACTGGAGGAGGTTCATATCCCCGTTTGCATTGTCCATTGTAATCTCTACCTGGTCTCCCATTCCAAGCCTCTCCAGCTCCTCCACGATTGAATCCCTGGACCTGTTAAGGGATGGGTGATCCACAGGCTGCACAATCCCGATCCTGTATTTCCCATCTGTCTCTGCCCCTGAGGACGAAGTACACCCTGTCAATAATCCCAGCGCCATAATACCTGCCAATAATCCTGCCAACAACTTTTTCATCTGAACATCTCTCCCTTTTATGTTTTTTGTATTGGCATCAGGCAGGTATATATACAAAAAAACCTGCCCTAAAATAAGGACAGATTGTAATCTGCTATACCACCTTATGTTTATATTGAATCTAGAATGCCAACACATTCCTTGCCGTTAATGCCGGCTTACATCTTGGATACTCGCACCTGTTTAAACAGGCCTTTCGCCTCGCCCTCAGTGGGGAATTTACCGAACAGCATCTCCGCAGGATTTCCACCATCACCTGCTCTCTATTGGCGCTTGATTCGATTTGACTTCCACTTCATCGGTTTGTTGTATTAGATTATATGGGCTGAAATTATCAATGTCAAGAATTATTTGTAAATTAAGATAAAATCATCTCTAATCTCCTTTGTAAGGTTGATGTTCAGGGCTTTTGCAGTGTCCATATTTATCATGTTGGAGTATTCAGCTATCTGCTCAACAGGATTTTCCGCTATGGACTCTCCCTCCATAATTCTCGTAATCAAACTGCCAGTCTGCCTTCCAAGAAGGGTATAGTCTATTCCAACGGTGGCCAGTCCACCATCCTTGACCATTGAATCCGCACCAACATAAATTGGGATCCCTGCCTCCGTGGCCAGGTCCACATAGGTTGGCATGGCGGATGCGACTGTGTTGTCGTTGGGTGTGAAGAATGCATCCACCTCTCCCACAAGGGATGAGACTGCCTGATGAATATCTGCAGTGCCGGTTATTGTAGCCTCCCTGTATGTCAGTCCCCTTTCATCAAGGTATTCCTTGGCCCTCTGGATTCCAGTGGTTGAGTTGATCTCACTGCTGTTGTAGACAAGGCCGTAGTTCTTTGCATCCGGAGTCAGCCTTTGTGACATCTGGAGGATGTCCTGAACCGGTATTGAGTTTGAGACCCCTGTGATGTTTTCTTCTGTCTCCGAAAAGCTTTTAACCAGTCCAGCCTCCACGGGGTTGCTCACTGCTGAGAAAACTATTGGAACATTTTCTGTTGCAGCCCTTGCAGCCTGGGCTGTGGGTGTTGCTATTGGTACAATCATGTCCATTCCTTCCCCCACCAGGTTTTGCATGATTGACTGGAGAAGGTTCATGTCCCCATTTGCGTTGTGGAAGGAAAGCTCAATGCTTTCCCCCAATTCCGAATCAGCCAGCTCCCCTTGGATCGAATCCCTGATTTCATTTAGGGATGGGTGATCCACGTGCTGAACGATCGCAATTTTGTAGCTTCCCACTCTTGCAGCCGATTCCCTTGCGCACCCTCCCAATAGTCCAACAACCAGCGCTCCTGCCATAAGTAATGCCAACATCCTTTTCATCCTGCATCTCTCCTTTTGTTTTGTTAGATTTTTTGTATTGGCACTCAGGCAGGCACCTGCAAAAAACAAAAAATCCGTCCTCAAAAATAAGGACAGATTGAATCTGCTATGCCACCTTAAGTATTATAATGGACCGCTCCCAAATTTCACGGAGCGATTTTCATCCTGGAATGCCAACACATCCCTTGCCGTTAATGCCGGCCTACAGCTTGGATACTCGAAACTTTCTTTCACCTCGCCCTCAGTGGTCCATTTGCCGAACAGCATCTCCGCAGGATTTCCACCATCACCTGCTCTCTTTTGGCGCTTGATTCGGTTTGATTTCCACTTCATCGGTTTATAGTTACAGATTATATGGCTTATAAAATTTATTGTCAAGGATTAAAATTAATGTTTTTTGGGAACAATACATTTTACCCTGACTCTATTCCGGATCATCCGGTGCAGGGGATGCAAATGATGCCAGCGCTCCCAGCAGGGGGAATGCCATCATTATTATTAGAATCTCATTGTATCCTCCAAATATGTCGTATGCCAAACCGAATGGCAGCGGTCCCAATGCCGATCCGATTACCATGGATGTCATTGTTATGCTCCTTATGCTTCCAAGATTTCTGCTGCCAAAGTAGTTTGGCCATAAAACCCCTGTGCTGACGGAATCAAAGGCCAGGAATATCCCATGGAGAACGGCATACAAAATCAAAAGTGCCGGGCTGTCCCCAAGGAATATGGCCAGAACAACCACCAGATAGAGTATATAGTTAAAGCCCTTGACAAGGTGGGCCTTGACATTGTCCACAACAAAGCCCGCAACAAAGGTCATGGGGAACTGGCTTAGGGCCATTATGCTGAGGATTGAGGCTGCAAAGGCAGATGAAAACCCCTTCTCTCCGATTATTGAGACCATGTGGAATGTGATCCCCGTGTTTATCATTGAGGGAATGGCCATGGTTAGGAGCATAAGCCAGAAGGACCTGGTCTTCATGGCCTCATCAAGCCTCCAGGGGTAGCTACTGACCTCCACCCTCTTAGCCGGCCTGAATTGGTTCTCTTCCAAATCATCATCCCTATCTCCATCAGGCTTGAGTCCCTTTTCCTCGGGTCGGTTCCTGATTACAATCCAGCCTATGGGAACCATTACCAGGAGAAGAAGGGCCGTCCAGGTCCTCCAGGCGAATGCAGCCCCAAAATTAACCAGAAGAAGGTTGTTTATTGGTGGTATTGCAGCCGAGCCCACAACCCCTCCAAGGGCCATAAGGCTAAGGGCCTTCCCACGGTTTCTCTGGAACCAGGCGGGTACCAGGGTGTTTGGCAATAGGGTCATGGACCCCTGCCCCAGAAGCCTGAGCATGAAAAAACCAAGTATAAGCATCAGGGGTGTTCTGACAAAGCTCATCCAAAGGGCGGCCATGGCCAGTGCAAAGGCTATGGCGACAAGCATCCTCCTCTGACCCTTTCTGTCTATTCCCCTTCCTATCAAGGGAAGTGTGAAGCCGGCAACAAGGGTTGCCATGGAGTAGTAGCTGGACACTTCCGTCCTGCCCCAGCCAAAGCTTTCAACATAGTGGTCTATGAATATTGAAACCGAGTAGGTCTGTCCCGGTCCTGAAAAGAAGAGGGTAAGTGCAGCCACCGCAACTATTGCCCAACCGTAGAAGGGTCTTTTTGTATTATCTATATTCATGTTGGATTTGTTCATTTTATGCCTCGATTCTTTGATGGTCTATATTTTTGTTCAAGGCTTAAGTATATCAGAAAGTGACTGCACAATCCACAATACACGAAAAAAGCCCTCCCGAAGGAGGACCTGTGATCATGCAGTCTTGAACCAGCCTCTTGTGTTGTTTGCAATCCTTACAAGTATAAGCATTACAGGAACCTCAACAAGGACTCCCACAACCGTTGCAACAGCAGCTCCGGATGTTAGGCCGAACACTGAGATAGCAACTGCCACAGCCAGCTCAAAGAAGTTTGAAGCCCCGATCATTCCGGCTGGTGCTGCAACATTGTGGGGCAGCTTCCACACCTTTGCCCACATATAGGCTATGAAGAAGATCAGGAAGGTCTGGATTATAAGGGGTATGGCTATAAGCAATATGTTTAATGGATTTTCTATTATGATCTGCCCCTGGAATGAGAATATGATTATCAGGGTAAGCAGCAGACCACCAATTGTTACGTTGCCGAATTTTGGGATATAGACCTTCTCGAAGTACTCAAGGCCCCTGTTCTTTGTTATCACTGTCCTTGAAATAACCCCAGCTGCAAGTGGGATCACCACAAAGAGTACAACTGAAAGAAATAGGGTTCCCCAAGGCACAAGGATATCGCTGACCCCAAGAAGCAGTGCAACTATGGGCACAAAGGCAACCAGGATAATAAGGTCGTTTGTTGCAACCTGAACCAAGGTGTAGGCAGGATTACCCTTGGTAAGGTGACTCCACACAAAGACCATGGCCGTACAGGGTGCCGCTCCAAGAAGCACGGCTCCTGCAAGATACTGCTTTGCCATCTCCGGTTCTATCATGTTGCCATATATGACATTGAAGAAAAGGTAGGCAATTGCAAACATGGTAAAGGGCTTGATAAGCCAGTTTGTGGTCCAGGTGATTATAAGTCCCTTGGGATTCTCCCCAACCTTTTTTACGCTCTTGAAGTCAACCTTCAGCATCATTGGATATATCATCAGCCAAATAAGTATGGCCACCGGTATTGACACATTGTAGTATTCGAATCGACTTAAAAATTCCGGTATTCCAGGCAGGTAAACCCCGATTGCAACCCCGATTGCCATGCAAAGGGCAACCCATACCGTAAGGTATTTCTCAAAAAAGCTTATTCCCGTAAGCTCCTGTTTTGACATGTTATCGCCTCCAAATATTATTATTTTATGCTATCGAATAATGAAAGGACCAGTTCCTTCTCATTGTTTATGGTCTGGCATGTGTAGGAGCTTTCCATGTAGGCCCTGCACCTTTTCAGGTCCTCAATAAAAATCTCCTCTGTACTGAACTTATTTTCAAGATATTCAAGGAGCATCCCGTTATCCTGTTTGAATTCACCCTTTATTCTGTAATGAACCCACTGGGCATCCTTGTATCCGGTTATTATATCATTTGATTTCAGCTTTCCAAGATGTCTGGACACATTGGATTGGGTCAGGTCAAGAATCACCTCGAATTCACAGACACAGAGCTCATAGTTGAAAAGAAGGTTAAGTATCCTGAGTCTGTTCTCATCACCCAAAGCCTTAAATAGGTCTTCCAAAGTTATCACCTCTCATATGAGTATATTTGATTTCACTCATATACTACTTGAAAAAAATAGTCCTGTCAATACAAAGTTTGGATCTCCAGGGACAAAGTCCCTGGAGACATCCACTAGAGCATCTTCTTGATATCTTCAACTGATGGAACCTTGCCCTTAACCTTTACCTGCTCGTCGATTACAAGGGCAGGTGTTGCCATGACCCCATAGGACATGATTCCCTGAACATCCTCAACCTTCTCGATGGTGGCATCGATGCCAAGCTCCTTGACGGCTTCCCTGACATTTGCTTCCGTCTTTTCGCATTTCTTGCAGCCTGTTCCCAAAACCTTGATTATCATTAAATATTCCTCCTTGATTATATATTGATGTTATTATGACCTCTTTATCTTTCGGCTGGAACCAACATCACCGAAACCGGTGATTTCCTGACCATGTCATGGCTTACACTTCCAATGAACAGCTCCTGCAGGAATCCCCTTCCCTGGGTCCCCATTACAACAAGGGTTGTACCAGACTCCTGGGCATAAGCAATGATCTCATCAGAGGGTTCCCCAAAGAGTATCTTCACTTGGACATTTTCCGCTCCAGCCTTGATCAGGTCAACCTCTCTCTCCTGAAGCTTCTCCATGATCTCTCTTTTTGAATCATCTTTTACATCAGTATCCGCAATATGAAGCACTGTAACCCTTTCTACTCCTGATCTGACCATCTCAAGGATAAGGTCAAAGGCCTTCATGGAGTTGTCCGAAAAATCCGTTGGGAATAGAATATGATCAGCCATCCCACATTTTTCAGCCAGGTGTTCATCCTCATAGAATTCCGAAATCCTCACCACCAGGGTCGGTATTGTGGAATGGTGTATTATCTTGTACTCCATGCCGCCCAGAAACTTCTCCCTCAGTAGTGATTGGACCGGACCTCCCACTGCAACCAGGGAATATTCCCTGTCCCTTGCAAGTCTGTTCACCTCATCATCAGGCTCACCGATATGGACCCTTGTCTCCACGGTGTAGCCCTGGTCTTCAAGTATGAGCTGCTGTTTCCTGGAGTAGTTCTCCAGGGTCTTCTGATAGAATGAGGACACCTTGGCTCCACCCTCATAGGGGTCAAGGCAGTATAAAAGCAGGCATTCCCTTGCTCCAAGCTTTCTCAGTCCCTTCATGCATTCGGCTATATCGTGGGTCTCAGTTGATGGCTCTGAGGATACTATTATCCTTTCAAACATATTCATCCCTCCTCAATATGGACTGCTTATATGATATATATCTGGTCTTGTGATTCCTTTCCCTTTCACCAGATTTATACCCTGTTCCCAGAGTCTTTCAAAGCAATTGGAATAAATAGTGTTGTTTCCCTAAATAAAGATATGTCCAAAGGCGTTGAAGCTGTAGCCGATAATAAGTATCCCAACTGTAACGATACCTGCAAATATGACAAGAAGTTTGGTTTTTACAACCTTCTTGAGCAGTATCATTGAAGGAAGTGATAGTGCGGTTACAGCCATCATAAAGGAAAGGGCAGTTCCAATTCCAACTCCCTTTGCAACAAGAGCCTCTGCTATTGGAAGGGTTCCGAATATGTCTGCATACATTGGAACTCCTACAAATGTCGCCAATACGACAGAATACCACTTGTCCTGACCAAGTATGGCCGATATGACGCTTTCCGGTATCCAGTTGTGAATAAGGGCACCGATTCCAACCCCAATCAAAACGTATAGCCACACTTTATTGACTATATCGAGAACCTGATCCTTGGCAAAGATAAGCCTGTCCCTTGTTGTCAGGTCATCCACTTCACCATTGGCCATCTGGTTTCCAAATACAAAGGGCTCAACATATTTTTCAAGCTTTGCCATGCTGATGATTGACCCGCCAATAACCGCCAGTATCAGCCCTACAACAACATATGCAATGGCTATTCTCCAGTTGAATATGCTGGCAAGAAGTAGAACCGATGCAAGGTCAACCAAGGGAGAGGATATGAGGAAGGAGAAGGTGACTCCTATTGGCAGTCCTGCACTTGTGAAGCCTATGAAAAGTGGGATCGATGAACAGGAGCAAAATGGTGTCACCGTCCCCAGCAAGGCTCCAAGGATATTTGCAGTAATCCCATCGTACCTTCCAAGGATCTTCCTTGTTCTTTCCGGAGGAAAGAAGCTTTGGATATATGAAATTGTAAAAATCAGAAATGATAGCAGTATGAATATCTTAACCACATCATAGATGAAAAAGTGGACGCTTCCACCAATTCTTTCGTTTATGTCCAATCCGAACACATTTTCCACCAGCAGCTCTACAAGCTTGTAAAGCCAATCCATTTTCAACAGCTGGCTGTTAAGCCAAGAAAAAATTGCCATCTCTTCACTCCTCTTTCTATTCTAGTATTGATAGGGGATTACACTGATCCAGGTACTTTTCCTTTTCGGAAAGTCTCCCAATATCCTGCTGCAGCTGTGGATATTCATGAATGTTTTTCATAATTCCCTCAATTATTCCATTAAGTATTTCATTGTCCCTCTTCAGTCTGTAGAAGACAAACTTCTCCTTCCGTTCATCCTGGACAAGGTTCAGATCTCTCAATTTGGAAAGGCTCTTTGATATTTTCGGCTGGGGAAGATCAAGAACTCCCACAAGCTCGCATACGCAAAGCTCCTCCATATACAGCAGGGTTACAACCCTAAGTCTTGTCCCGTCTGAAAGTACCTTGAACAGGCTAGTTAGCTGGTCCATGAACCCATCTCCTTTCTTTTGCATATGTTCATATGCACTTATGAGTATATGTATATATTAAACTCTTGTCACTTCCTTGTCAATCCTTTTAATAAAAATTTCCCCAAATAAAAGCGCCAACCATATTCTGATTGACGTTAGTACGTTGCATGTTAATATTTTGCTTCAATTTCCTTGATCTTTTCGTATATCTCCCTGTTAATGGGGGTTGGAATACCGTGTTTTTCCCCAAGCTCCAGGACCATTCCCGAGAAAAGCTCAACCTCTGATCTGATCCTGTTGAGACCATCGAACCTCATTGAAGGCATCCCCTCAGGATTTAGGGTATCAATCAGTGCCACATAGTAGTCTATGTCCGCCTGGGTTATTTTGATGTTCTCCTTTTCAGCAAGCTGGACAACCTCCTTCATTGCATCAATCATCAGGTCTCTGGCAGGACCAGGCTTTTGTATGGTGTCATAGTTTCCTTCATGGATCATCAACACCTGGTTTACCCCAACATTGAGCATGAATTTACTCCACAGTCTCTGCATCACATCCTCTTCAGGAATGTATGGGAATCCGGTTCTTTCAAATAGCTCCAGAACCTCATTGAGCTTGTCACTTTTCTCTTCCGTTTCCTCATCTATCCCTATACGGACAGAGCCCATCCTTGTGTAATCAAGGTTGTGTCCACTCCTTATGGGGTCCATTCCCTCGGCTATTGTGTAGAGGACCTTGTCCCTACCAAATGCCTCTCCGATGATCTTTTCGCTGGTTATTCCGTTTAGGAGGGATATTATTATGGTATCCTCCGAAACCTTGTTCCTGACAGTCTGGATTGCCTCCTCAAGCCCTGTTGACTTGACCGCGAATATAAGTAGATCTGCAGGCTTGCCCATTTCGTCTCCCGACACAAGGTTGAAGTCGTACCTCTTTCCATTGATTAGCCTTTCAACACCTGAGTACCTTCTAAATCTATCCTCATCCATTACAAATTCAACATTGTCCCTTCCAAGCCTGTCCATAAGAAAACTGCCAAATATAAGCCCCAGAGACCCCATTCCAATGATTGAAACCCTTTCTATAGCCAAATTCTACACTCCTTTCGAGAATCTACATAAATATTAAATATGATTATACCACTTTATTGCCTGATGGTATAATGGTTGTTTTAATTATTGAAAATAATAGGCCAACCATAGTCTATGGCTGGCCTATTAAAGTTAAGTGGCAAGAGGGTTTTAATTTTTTATGTTTTTCATTGGAAGGATCTTGGACTTCTACCCTTCATAAGCTCCTCAAAAATTATTCCGTGTCCCAGTGTAGTTGGATGTGGGTCAATCAATGGGAACCAAGTCAGCCTAAAGTCTACCGCATCCGACTCCTTGTCAAAGGCCTTGTTTACCTTTGCAAGGGTTACCCTGTTCTGGGTTCTCATCATTGCCTTGTTCATTGGTCTTACAAGCTCCTCATAGCGGTCATACAGTTCCTTGTTGTCATCCTCTTCAATTGGGTTGTAAAGGGTCATGGCTATTATATGGGCATCTGGATTGAGCTCTTCGATTTCATCAAGGATTTCCGGCCAGTCTGACAGAAATTGTTCTGTCCTGGCTTCAAGCATATAGCCCAAGGTTCCAGGGTAGGAGCTTAAGGCCGATGTTGTAAATGCTGCCAGCCTCATGTTCCATGCCATCTCCCCTTCAGCACCTATTTTCCCCAAAAGAGCCTGAATAAAGGCCCCTGATGATGGATATGATGAAGGGTCTACTTGGTACAGCTCAGCAACTGCACCAATTACAGGTGTCAGCAGGTTGTTTCCTCCTATGCTTATGGTGATAACATCTGCATTAGCAATAAAATAATCAAGCTCATCAGTATATCTTAGTATGTCAAGCAGCTCCATGCTGTCAAGTCCTTCAGCGCTTAGATTCATGGCACTGACCAGTCCATAGTTGTCCTCAAGATAACCTGCATAAAGGTCAAAGTAGCTCATTCCTGGTGTCGCACTAAGTCCAACTGCTATTGAATCCCCTATATTCAGATATTTAAGTTCCATATCTCCTTCTGGAACTTCTCCAAATGCCTGGACAGGTATCGCAATAAGTAATACCAAAACCATAATGATGGGTAATAATTTTCTATTCATATATTCATCGCCTCCAAAGTGCTAAACAGCAAAAAAACCGACCTTTCTTGGTCGGTTACGCCCCGGTTCACTTAAGAGTATGGACGTCCAGCTTGCCCTTAAGTTCATTACCCCCCTTGTTTCACTTAACTATGTATTTTCGTTAGACTTATACCCAGTTACTTGATT
>JANKMX010000001.1 GCA_024649995.1 Gudongella sp.
GTGCACTTGTTATAGGGCGATTAGTTAATCTAACGTCAAATAGATTAAATTGCTCTTAGGATGCTTTTTCGGCTACTCTACCGTCTTGCTTAACCGGGTCTCCATTATCACCCTCAAATTCTCTTCCCCAACCGGTGACAACTGAGTAGCTTAGTACCAAGAATAACACCAGTGGATAGAATGAAGAATATGCGATTTGTATCGGGCTGATATCCTCAATGAAGGAATATTCACCCTGCAGACCTTGAACGACTGTAAGGACTATGAATATAAAAGCACTTATAAAAGGCAGAACTGTTGGAAGAGTGTTTGCAAATCCATCAATTAGATTTGCTCTTCTGTATGGATGTAGATTTTTTTCCTGGCCTAGTCTATTTGCAATAGGTCCAAACATTATTATTGCCGGTCCACTTGCTGCACCTAGGGTCAAACCGCTGAACATAACTCCAAGAGCCATAACAGCCTCTGTACCTGCAACTGAAGTGGCCATTTTACTAGTTGATAACCCTTCGATAACTGCATCCATAGTACCACTGGCCTTCAATAATCCTATCAAGGAGAACAGTGAGATACTGAAGATTACCAGACCCATCATATTTTTGACCCCGTCATAAATGAATCCTGAAAATACAAACTCCTCTAGCATTATTATGTCACTGAAGGAGATTATGTTAAATAGTATACCGACGACTGACCCAGAAACTATACCCCAAGTTAGTGCAATAAATATATCCCTGGTCTTGATTGCTACATAAAGTAGTATTGCAACAGGTATTAGCATGATTAAACCTTTTGGATTGCTGTATGTAGCTAGAATGTCTTCTGCTCCAGATCCTACTGAACCACCACCGCCAAATATGAAGAACAATACCATGGATATCAGAGCGGCAGTAATCGCATATTTGAATCTAGATGCAACAACACCCCCAATATCTGCACTACCTTCCTTGTTTTGATATTGCTGGGTTGCAGCTGATGCTATTGTTGTGTCTGAAACGGGTGCTAGGTTATCCCCAAATATTGCACCACTCAGAATGGCACCAGCAAGTGTCAATGGATTAGCTCCAAGAAGTATACCTGAGGGGTATAATATTGGAAAAGCTGAAAATAAAGTTCCGATTGAGGTTCCTGTAGCTGTTGCAATAACACATGTTGCAACGAATGTGAAAGCTGTAAATAGTCCTCCGGTCAAGCCTATCATATTTCCTAACCATACAAATCCCTGAGCGACACCACTTCTTGCCATAAGAGCAGTAAAAATACCTACGACAATCAAGATCATCATCAATACAGCATTCATTGGATCTGATACGCCATCAAGAACTGCTTGCCAGTAATTTTTCCAATTCTTGGCAAACAAACTTCCTACAAGAAGACCGATGAATCCACCAGTTGCAAGTGCCTCCATCTCAAAAACCTTAAATACCACGAAGAACAAAACGCAAAATAAGATGAAGATTGCTAAAGGAATTAATGCCATAAACTTGCCACCATGAAACTTAACTTTGTAGTCCATTAATTAATCCTCCCTTTCTTATATAGTAGTACAGCACTAAAATATCAGAAAATTAAGAACAAAGCTGTAAACCACTTTACAAAAGTGCAATAAGGATACAAATAATGGATTAAATTATATTTTTATGTATAAAGTTTATGAATGTCATTAATAACTATTAAACCACCTTTTTTTTCTAAAATTTTTTTACTCAACATTTCACTCATAACATTGGAGACGGCAACTCTACTTAAGCCTGTCAGATTCGCCATCTCTTGGTGAGTAAATTTTTCTCTTAAACAGCATTTATTGTCTAAAAAATCTCCATGTGCAAATGCAAATTTAAGCAGATAAGACTTTACCCTGGAACTTGCATCTGCAAAGTTTAGGTTCGTCAAATTGTTTGAAAGAACACGTACTTTTTTTGCAAATGAGTCAAGTACTAAACTATTTAGGGAGGGATTGGCAATTAGGTCTGATAAAAATCTTTCCTTAGGAACTCTTAAAACAATTGAATCAACTATACAGATGGCTCCTGCGTAATTTGGTAATCCATCTATTGCAGCCAAGTCACCGAACAAAACACCTCTCTCCACTATACATAAGCATTGTTCAGAGCCGTCCTTACTCGTCACGAATATTCTTACCCTTCCCTCCATCATTATATAAACGTAATCAACTATGCTACTTTGCAAATAAATTATTTCATTTTTCTTGAATGTTCTCTTAAACTCATCATAATTGAGTTTCTCAAAATTCACATCATCTACCCGTATCCAAGGAGAATAGTCTTTAATGTCATAATCATAATCATAATCCATTGCCAAACATCCTTTCATATGGTGATGGGTATATTATATCAGAAATAATATAAAAATTATGAAAATTCGTTTAAAATGTAAATCACATTACAGATTATTACGAGCATCATGTGTATATTTATCATATAGGATGGAGTAATAATAAAATATAAAGGAGGATTGCAAATGTCTGCATATGGATTTATTGAGACAAAAGGATACGTGGCTTCTATAGAAGCTGCAGATACTATGGTAAAGGCAGCAAATATCGAGGTAGTGGATATTATCAAGATTGGAGCTGGCTATTCCACAGTGGTAATCAAAGGAGATGTCGGAGCTGTGAAAGCCGCATTGGACTCGGGAGCTGAAGCAGCTAGATCAGTTGGTGAACTAGTTTCAGCACATGTAATACCAAGACCGAACGAGGACTTGTTAAATTTATTTATTGACCTAAAGGATGTTCAATAAGTGAGGAGGCATTAGTATGAAAAAATTCTACACAGCATATGATGTTGAATATGCGCTGTCTAGAGGTGAAAAGATAATTTATATCAACGAAGGTGATGTTATCACTGATATTGCTAAAGAAACTGCTGAAAAAAACGGAGTAAGTTTCTCGAGCTTAGCAAATGATGCTAGTATTGGTGATAATATGACAGATAGAAATGAATTATACAACAATGTCTCTAAGTTCAACAAGGTAATAAGGGCTGACTACAAGAACTTGATGTCTGAAGACGAAATAAATAAGTGGAGAAACGAATTCCCAATCCTAAAAAACATAATACATGTTGGAAATTGCTCTCAAAGTGCACAAGCTGTAAGTGTTAGAAATTCCATAAACAAATATTTGGACAATTGGTTAACGGTGGGAATGGATTGGGAATCATGGGTGGAGGAAACATACAAAGCCAAAGTAGAGTTCGCTAAGCTTATTAATGCGGATCCTTCAGAGATTGCATTATCAACATCTGTATCAGAGGCTGTATCTACAATCGCCAGTTCGTTGGATTACACAGGGAAAAGGAAAAAAATACTTGTAACCGATGCAGAATTTCCAACTATAAATTATATATGGTTGGCTCAGCAAAAATATGGAGCTAAGGTGGATTTTGTTTCTGTTAACAAGGAGCATCAAATCGACATCGAGGAGTATGACAGATATATTGATGAGGATACCTTATTGACATCTGTTACCCAAGTGTATTATCTGAATGGATTCAAGCAGGACATAGCCAAAATTGCTGAGAAGGCTCATAGAAAGGGATCATTAATACTAGTTGATGCATATCAGGGACTTGGGACTGAACCAGTTGATGTTAAAAAGATGAACATTGATATACTTGTGTCTGGTAATCTAAAATACCTGTTTGGAATACCTGGTATAGCATTTATGTACGTAAACCCAAATTTGACAAGTATGTTAAAACCATCTGTTACTGGTTGGTTTGCTCAAGAGAATCCTTTCCTTTTCCAGACAAGGTACATTGACTGGGCTAATGATGCAAGAAAATTTGACAACGGTACTCCTCCAGTCTTGACATCTTATGCCGCAAGAGCAGGCATGCAAATTACCAACGAGGTTGGAGTAGATAGGATAAAAGACAGGATTGATATGTTGAGTGCTCATGCTTTACAAGGATGTCTGGATAGGGGGCTCAAATGCATAAGCCCATTTGATGTAAATAAAAAGGGTGGAACTACTGCGATTTGGGTTTCTGACAAGATTGACTCACATTCTATGGAAGTTGAGCTAAAATCAAGAAATATAATAGCATCTGCTAGAGGTGATGTCATAAGAGTAGCACCTCATTTCTACACAAAACCAGAAGAAATTGACTATGTGTTAGACCAAATACAGGATATTTATCTAAGGAAGTAGGTGCAATTTATGAATTTATGCAGAGTAAAAGGGAAATGCGTTTCAACTATTAAGGATGACAGCTTAAAAGGATATTCATTAGTTGTCATACAAATGATTGATTCCAAAGGGAATGATTATGGAGACATGATAATTGCAGTCGATAAGATAGGCTGCAGTATTGGAGAAGAGATAATTGCAGTAATAGGTAGTAATGCAAGGTATGGTCAAGATAGATCAGAAACAGTCATTGATGCAGTGATTGTTGGTATAATTGATGAAGTAAATTATGAATAAAACGAGGAGGGATCATATGAAATCCAAAGGATTTATTGAAACTAAAGGTTTGGTAGCAGCAATTGAAGCTGCTGATACTATGCTTAAGGCAGCTAATGTTGAAATAGTGGGTAAGAAGATTATAGGTGGAGGCCTTGTCACAGTAATAATTGAGGGGGACGTAGGTGCAGTAAAGGCAGCTTTAGATGCGGGCGCAGCGGCTGCGCAGAAGGTTGGAGAACTGGTTTCAGCACATGTCATTTCTAGACCGAGCTCTGAAATAGAGGAATATCTAGATTAAGATCCTTGCGTGGAAAGTACAAATTGTTTTATCAGGAGCAATAATGCAAGAAAAACTGAACAATCTTGCAGTGAGGGGTGATTGAATGACGGATAATATTGCTTTAAGAACATATATAATTGTTGATCGTATGCAGCCTCAGTATTCAAGTATTACCGGAACAGTTGTAAAGGGGGATGTATGTTTGCCTGGAATGTCCCAATTATATATTGAGGTTGAACCAGGTAGTGAAGTGTATAGGATGCTTGACATAGCGGTGAAAAGCACAAATGCCAAGCCTGGATTTCAGATAGTTGAAAGAGAATATGGAGAGATTGAACTGCACTCAAACTCAATAGAGGAAGTGACACAGGCAGGAGAGGCTATTCTCAACGAATACGGTCTGAGGATCAATGATAGAATCAAACCAAGGATTATTTCTGAACAAGTTATAACAAATATTGATGCTTTACAGGCACAGCTTATCAACAGAGATAATCGACTTGGCTCTATACTGGTGCCAGGTGAAACGGTTTATGTTTGCGAAGTTGAACCAGCTGCATATATATCTATAATAGTAAATGAGGCAGAGAAAAACTCTGATATTAAAATAATCAATTTCGATCCTGTGGGCAGATATGGAAGAATGTATGTATCAGGAACGGAGTCCAATATTAGAACTGTCAAAGAAGTGGTAAAATCAGTCCTGGACAGAATAGAAGGTAGGGATTGATATGAGTTATGACAGGTTTGAGTCCTATATCAAGAAGTTGGAGAATAATGATAAAGGATATTTTGATGTTCAATCTGAGATATACAATAATGAGAATATTAATGTGTTGAAAAAATCAAATAAACTAGATATTATGAAGCCTAGTGAAAATGATGAATATGATTTGGCAATAATAAACGGATCATTAGTAATACCTGATGAAGGTATTGTTAAGGAGAATGTGTACATCAGGGATGGTATCATTTTGAGTATTGGGAAAGATAACAAAAAAATAGCTACAAAGACAATTGATGCTCAAGGTAGGTATGTCATCCCTGGAATTGTTGACCCACATGTGCATTTGGGTATTTATGAATCCTTCGAAAAAGAGATTGAAACTGAGACTAGAGCAGCCCTGCATGGAGGAATAACAACAATGGGAGTTTACTTTGGAGGTCAACACTCACATTTTAAGACATATCCTTCAATACAGGATTTTACAGATTCAAAATCTTATGTTGATATAATACCTCATTTTGTGATTTCAACAAACGAACAGGCATATGAAATGGGAGATTACAATAAGTATTTTGGTGTTAACTCTTTTAAGGTGTACATGAATGGTATCCCTGAAATGATTCCAGATGTTAATGATGACTTTATAATTAATGTGTATGAGAAGATAAGAAGCATGGACAAGGATGCAATTTTATGTGTACATGCTGAGAATAACAGCATTATCAAATGGGCATACAAGAAAGTTAAGAAGGAAAAAGGTGATGCCGCGTCAATTTCCGATTGGACCGACACACATCCTGCTGAAGCAGAAGTTGAGGCTATCCAAAGGATTGCGGAGTATGCAAAAATGTTCCAAATAAAGACATACGTTGTTCATATATCTTCTTTGGAGGGCATAGAAACCCTAATCAGACTTAAGGGAAACAATCCATACATTTATGGTGAGACAACTTCACCATATCTATCAATCACAAGAGATTGTTGCAATAAGAATATTCTAATGGAGCCACCTGTTCGTGACAAAAAAGATGTGGAAGGTCTTTGGAAAGCAGTTGGAGAAGGTAAAGTTGATACCATAGGCACAGACAATGTTTCTTTAACACAGGATGAAAAGAAAATCAATAGTCCTGTATGGGAAATGCTCCCAGGTTACAGTGTTTTGGAGACACATTTGGCATCAATTTTAAATGAAGGTTATCACAAAAGAGGTATATGTTTAGAAAAGTTGGTCCCTCTTATTACAAAGAATCCGGCTAAAATATTTGGTGTTTATCCAAGAAAAGGTACGATTGCAGTTGGTAGTGATGCTGACGTGGTAATATTGGATATAAACAAGGAATCAAAGGTTAGTGGGAGCAAGCTCATATCGAGAACGGATTTTTCTCCATATGAAGGAAAAACTTTGAAAGGATGGGCGAGTTTGGTCATTAAGGATGGCGTGATAGTAGTAGAAGATGGAGTTTCATCAGTTAAAACCTCTTCTGGAAAGGTTTTGAAGTAATAAAAATACCCTGACATTAGCATTGAGTGTCAGGGTATTTTTATGGAGAAATCATATTGTGGATTATTCTATTTCGAGTAATTGGCTAACTTTGACTACTAAGATAACTAGAAGCAGCAATAGAAATTAGCTTGTCCTCAACAGAATCAGACCTTGATGTCATAACCAGTGGGCTGCTAGTGCCTATTATAACAGAGCCTATTCTTTTTTGTGCAAAATAAGTTATTGCCTTGTGTAAAACATTCCCCATCCTAATATCTGATACAGCTAGTATATCAGCCATTCCTGCCACAGGGCCAGTTACACCTTTGTGCTCAGCAGAAGTTCTAGAAATCGCATTATCCAATGCGAAAGGCCCATCGACAATGCAGTTCTTAATCTGACCCCTGTCGTTCATTTTACTAAGTGCAGCCGCATCAAGAGTTTCTTGCATATTTGGATTTACGGTCTCCAAAGCCGTCAGCATTGCAACTTTTGGGCAGTCATACCCAAATTTTCTCGCCAGGTAGACTGCATTGTTTACTATGCTTATTTTATCCTCCAAAGTCGGATTTATGTTCATGGCACAGTCAGTAATAAAATTCAAACCGGTTCCATCGATTTTATCTGTGATAGTTATTTGGGAGATCAGAGATCCGGTTCTAAGTCCCTTTTCCTTATCCAAAACTGCTCGCATAAAGGTTGCAGTGGACAGCAGACCCTTCATGGGCATTTGAGCTTTACCGGATGTTACAAGCTCAACAGCCATTATTGCACAGGCTTTATCATCGAAGGCTTCGACAATTGGTACCTTTTCAAGCTTGTAATTACCCTCAGAAATATACTTCCTAATTGTATCAGGGTTCCCAACAAATATAAAGTTGGAGATTCCTTTTTCCAAAGCTATATTAGCTACACTTAGAATATCGTGATCTGCTGCCTGAGCTACTGCAATGGTATTTTTTGGAAGATACTTAACCTTCTCAAGTATTTCATCAAGTGACTTTATCATAAAACGCTCCTTTCAATTTTATTCGTATTCCTGGATTGGCCACTTTCCAGTTACAGCATTCATTGCTCCATCAACTAGTGATGCAAGCTCATCTTCACCAGGGTAAAGGTGAATTGGAGCAATAAACTCACACCATTCAGTTAGTCCTTTTACTATATAGTCAGAGTAAGCCAATCCCCCAGTAAATGCAATAGCATCAACTTTTCCCTTCAGTGTTACTGCTGCGGATCCGATACTTTTTGCAATCTGATAGATCATGGAATCATAGACTTCCTTAGCTTTTTGGTCTCCTTGTTCGATTAGCTTTTCAACTTCCTTACCGTCTTTTGTTCCAAGGTGGGCAAAAAGTCCGCCTTTTCCGTTAACTTTCCTGTATAGTTCATTATATGTGTATTCTCCGGAGTAAGCGGCTTTCAATACTTCTCCAATAGGGAGTGTTCCTGCTCTTTCCGGAGCCATTGGGCCGTCCCCGTCAAGTCCGTTGTTCACATCCTCAACCTTGCCTTTGTTATGGGCTGCTATAGACATTCCACCGCCCATGTGAATTATAATGGCGTTGATTTCATCATACTCTCTTCCTAGTTCAGCAGCAAGCTTTCTGCCGACAGATTTTTGATTAAGAGCCTGATACCAGCTTTTTCTATAAATATCTTTCCAGCCTGTGTATCTTGCTTCTGCTATTAATTCATCAATGCAAGGAGCATCTACGGTGTATGCTTCCACATTTAACTCTTTGGCCATATCATGGGCAAGTGCACAGCCAACTCCACAAGGGTGATTTCCGTACTTTCTACTTCTAGCATCAGCGACCATATTATCGTTGATTCTGTATGTACCACTGTTCATGGGTTTTATTGGAGCCCCTCTTGAGACAAGAAAATCAAAGTCTGTCATCTTGTAGCCATGGCTACTGACAAAATCTTCTATGGCGTTTTTTCTGAAGTCGTATTGTTCCCAGATGTCGTTGAATTTAATGAAGGAATCATCTGTTTCATGGCGGATTGTCTCCTGGTGCAAGCAATTTCTGTCCTGGAATATAGCAACTTTGGTTGAAGTGCTACCTAGGTTTAATACAAGTATTTTATTTGTGCCTGACATTATTTCGCCTCCTTTATTTACTTATTTTTAATTTATCCCAGAACAAAAAAGAAAACTGTGTGAAAAAGCACAGTTTTCTGAATAATGACATGAGATAATGGATTTAATTCAGAATGCTATTCTGATTCTGAAAGAAAATCATTTAATTTATGTAAGTCAGGACAACAAATGGTACGCTTGTGTTTACATATTAGCTTTTGTTTTTTAAGTTTATTAATTGCTTTTGTGACAGCTTCTCTTCTAGTACCGATCATATCAGCGATTTCTTGGTCGGTAATATTAATCTCAAGGTGTTGGCCATCATCGCATACACCATTATAAGTACAATTTTCAGAGGGGATAGTACTGTTTATTGAACATTTCCGTCCAAAAGAATCAAATAGGCTAAGTAATAAAACAGCTACTCTTTGCTCTATCTTTAAAAAGGACATATACTCAACTTGGAATGAAAGTAGTCTTATTTTTCGGCCCATAGACTCGAATACCTGGAATACGATTTCAGGGTAGTCTTTGAATAATTTGATTAATTGATCTTTTGAGAAAAATAAAATTACCGAGTCCTTTAAAGCTTGTGCATTTGTGAAGCTTGGATGCTGGTCAAAAAAAGCAGTTTCGCCAAAAAAGGAGCCTGGTTCATGTATTGCTAATGTCTTTTCTGAACCACTTGAATCAATTAAGTTGACTTTGATTCTACCACTGATGAGGAAGTGAAGATATTTTTGTACATCATCCTGTTGGTAAATGAGGCTACCCTCAGTATAGGATTTTTTTATATTTGAATAACTGAGCAATAATTCATTAATATCTGTATCGTCAATGACCCAAAGTGATTTATACAGCATTTAGAGACCTCCTTTTATAAACTTTGATTAATTAACACTATATCACAGATTCAAAATTAATTGAAGTAAAGGTACTATGGGAGGTTTAGAGGCTGTTAGATAAAGAAGTTGTTCATACATTGTTAAAAAATAGGGAGGGATAAATATGAAAGAAATTAGAATTCATGGTAGGGGAGGTCAAGGTGCTGTAACTACATCTGAGATTATTGTCTACGCAGCAGTTGAAGATGGTAAATATGGTGCTTGTTTTCCTTATTTCGGTTTTGAGAAAAAAGGAGGTCCGGTTAGTGCATTTGTGAGAATTGACGAGAATAAGATTAGAGAGAAGAATCAAGTTTATAACCCAAACTGTGTAATGGTAATAGATCCAACACTATTAAGCAGTGTGGACGTATTTGTGGGTGCAAAAGAAGAGTCCATATTGGTTATAAACACAAAATCAATTGAGGATATAGAAATCCCAGAAAACATAACAAAAGTAGCATATGTGGATGCTAACGCTGCGTCGATGGATATATTTGGACGATTACTTCCTAATACTATCGTATTAGGTGCCTTTGTTAAAGCTACGAACTGGGTTAGCTTCGATAAGGTAAGTGAAAAGACTCAAGCAATTTGGGGTCCAAAGAATATAGAAGCATTAGAGTATGGTTACAATAATGTTGTTATTGTTGATGTGAATGGAGGGGTCAATCGTGACTAAGACTGAATTTATATGTGCAGTAGGTAAGGAACTAAATATCATCAATACTGGAGATTGGAAGATGTATCCGGTAGTTATAGATCAGGAAAAATGCGTTAAATGTAGTATGTGCTTCCAGTATTGTCCAACAAAATCTGTAAAATATGTTGATGGAACGTACTTCATAAACCCTGATTTTTGTAAAGGCTGTGGAGTTTGCATAGAAGAATGTCGATCTAATGCCATCGATTTTGTTAAGGGGGAATAACTATGAGTAAAAAACAAGTGTTAAACGGAAACCATGCAGCAGCTATAGGAGCACTTTTAGCAAAACCAGATGTTGTAGCTGCTTATCCAATAACCCCACAGACTCCTTTGGTTGAATACTTTAGCCAATATGTAGCTGATGGTGTTATGGATTCTACCATTGTGGAACCAGAGTCAGAGCACTCAGCAATGAGTGTATTGACAGGTGCATCACTGGCCGGGGCGAGAACATTTACTGCAACTTCATCACAGGGGCTATCATTGATGTTTGAGCCTTACTTTAGAGCATCCACTATGAGGTTGCCCATAGTAATGAACATTGTTAATAGAGAAATGATATCGCCTCAAACAGTATGGGGTGGACCTCAGGATTCATTAACAGTTAGAGATGCTGGTTGGCTTCAGATTTACGTGGAAGATAATCAAGAAATTTTGGACATGAATATTCAAGCATTTAAGATTGCTGAACATAAAGATGTATTACTTCCAATTAACATCTGTTACGATGGTTTTTACTTATCTCATATGACAGAGGGAGTAGAAGTTCCAGATCAAGAGGATGTTGCAAATTTCATTCCACCATATAAGCCAACACATGTTAAGCTAGATCCTGAGACACCTATGGCAGTGGATCCACTAACACCAGGAGACTACCTTCAGTATTATAGGGAGTTACATATGGAAGCAATGGATAATGCAAAGAAGGTCATCAAGGAAGTAAATGATGAATTTGCTGCAAAATTCGGGAGAGATTACTTTGGTCTAGTTGAACCATACAAAATGGAAGATGCTGAATATGTACTAGTAACACTCGGTTCATTAACTGGGTCAGCTAGAATTGCAGTAGATTTGGCAAGAGAGAAGGGCGTAAAGGTAGGATTAGTAAAAATTAGATGTTTAAGACCGTTCCCTAAAGACGAAATTGTAGAACTATTAAGAGACAGAAAAGCTATTGGTGTTATAGATAGAAATGTAAGCTTTGGTTGGCATACAGGAATTGTATATCAGGAAATAAAGTCAGCTACAAGCACTCTTGAAGCTGTCCCAACTATTCCATTTGTTGGTGGTCTTGGTGGAGAGGACTTGACCACTGATCTTATGAGTGAGGCAATTGAAAAAGTTTTGGAAGTTGCCGATAACGGAAGCATTGAGAATAAAGCATATTGGCTTATAAATACAAAGGGGAGATAATCTATGAAACTAGCTGAGAGAATGTCATCTTATGAAGATATGGTTGGTCCTGGAATAACAGCATGTTCAGGATGTAATGTTGAGCTTTCAATGAGGACCGCTCTTCAGATACTTGGACCAAATACTATTGTAGCTGTTCCTCCTGGATGTATGGGAGGAGTTCAAAGTGTAGGGTGGGCAGATAAAACTGGGATGAAAATACCTGTTTTCTTTCCACTGCTAGATAATACTGCATCTATGTTAAGCGGGATCAAGAAATATTATGAAAGAATAGGTAGAGATGTAAATGTAGTTGCTTTTGCAGGGGATGGCGCAAGTGTTGATGCAGGTTTCCAAGCACTTTCAGGAGCTGCCGAAAGAGGAGATAATATAATTTACATTTGCTATGACAATGAAGGATATATGAATACAGGCTTTCAGAGAAGTAGTTCAACATCATTGGGATCTTGGACATCGACTACACCAGTTGGAGATGCCTCACACGGTAAGTCTTCTCATAAGAAAGATATGCCAATGATTATGGCGATGCATGATATCGCATATATGGCTACTGCATCACCAGCATACATGCCTGACCTAATTAGAAAAATTGAAAAGGCTAAGACTATCAAGGATGGATTAGTGTACATTCACATATATAATAGCTGTACAACAGGTTGGGGTTATCCTTCCGAGAAAAGTATAGATATTGTAAGAAAAGGTGTTAAATCTAGATTTATGCCAATATACGAAGTGGATCATGGAAAATTCAAGTTAAATGTTGATATTAAGGATCCAATACCTCTAATGGATTACTTGTCATCAATGAAGAAGTATAAACATCTTAGTGAGCAACAAATTGAAGAGCTACAAAAATATGTAGACGATAAATGGAAGAATCTTAAAACCCTATGTGAAGTAATGGGCTAACAATGTAATTTACTACGGAGTTAATAATTACAGAAAGTTATTGGATGAAAATAATTTACGGGAAATAGGGTGAAGATATGAAGACAATTAACAACGTGATTGATGTTTGTATGAAAATTCTTTCGCTTATTGCAGCTCTTGCTTTAGGATTTCTATTGCTTGGAATTTGTTATTCGACTTTATCAAGAGTGGCATTTAACAAGCCCCTCACAAACTTGGTAGAATATTCTACCTATAGTCTTATATATGTTACCTTTTTTGGTGCACCAGAAATACTTAAGAAAAAAGGTCACATTAATCTGGATATCATAACTACTATGATACCAGAGAAGGCAAATAGAGTTTTATCAATGGTTGTTAACATTGTTGGGGCAGCAATTTCTGCGGTAATGACTTACTACGGGGCTCTTGTAGCAATAGATAATTTTGTTAACAAGATTAAGATTATGGACTCGATGGGAACTCCTCAGTTCCTATTGACAGCAACGATACCCATAGGTATGTTTTTTATGACCATTCAATTTATCAGAAACTTCTATGGGGATTATAAGGAGAAAAACAGCATTGCATAACAATCTAGTGGCGTTTAAAGTGAGAGAGAGGTGGAATGTATGGAGTGGTATGTAGTTTTATTACTCATCTTCTTTGTACTACTGGCAATCATGTTTACGGGACTCCCCATAGCATTTAGCTTTATGGTTGTATCAGCAGTAGTTATGTTTTACATGCAAGGTGAGTTTGGAATTAGACAATTAATATTGGGGATGTATGATCAAGTTGCAAAGTTCTCCCTGACCCCGATTCCTTTTTTCATGATAATGGGCGAAGTATTCTATCAATCTGGATTAGTATCAAGGACTTTGGATTCATTATCAAAATTTGTTAAGAAAGTTCCTGGACGTCTTAGCATAATAACATTACTTGCTGGTGGTGTGTTTGCAGCTTTATCAGGATCAGTTGTTGCTAATACTGCAATGTTTGGTTCACTAATGCTTCCTGACATGATGAAAAGAGGTTATAATAAATCACTGATTGCTGGTACTATCATGGCTTCAGGAGCTTTGGCCATGGTAATCCCACCAAGTGCATTAGCTGTATTACTTGGATCAATCTCAGGAATATCAGTAGGTAAAATCCTTATAGGAGCTATCCTACCTGGGGTTCTACTAATGCTTATGTATATAGTTTATGTAATGGCAGTTTGCATAATAAAACCAGAATATGCACCATCATATGAAGTTGAAAAGACCCCATTAAAAGAGGCTCTATTGACGGCTTTGAGAGATCTAGTTCCATTAGTGTTCATTTTCTTAGCAGTAATGGGAATTATATTTACAGGTGTAGGAACACCTACTGAAGCAGCTGCGATTGGAGCATTAGCTTCATATGTATTGACTGCATTTTATGGGAAATTGTCTTTAAGATTAATTACCAGTACACTGGTGGATTCCCTTAAGGTAACATCTATGGTCCTAATAATCATTGCAGGGTCTGCAGGCTTTAGTCAAATACTTGCAATGACAGGTGCAAGTAGAGAGGCGGTAATGGCAATCATGAGTTTGTCGGTCTCACCTTTCTTGATTTTAAGCTTGATGCTATTCATTATCATAATATTAGGCTTCTTTATGGAGCAGACTGCGATTATGATGATAACATTACCGATTATGATGCCTGTAATCATAAATATGGAAGTGAATACAATTTGGTTTGCGGTAATGTATCTAATCTGTTTACAAATTGGACAGTTGACACCGCCTGTTGGACTTGCACTGTTTACAATGAAGGGAGTATCACCTCCGGAAGTTAAAATGACAGATATTTATAGAGGTGCAGTACCTTTCTTGGCAATGGATGTTTTAGCATTATTTGTTATAGCATTAATACCTGCCTTGGTAACTTGGTTGCCGAGTCTGTGATGAATTTTATATGAATCAAATGGCTTTAATTAAAGTAAGATAAAATAAAGGGAGGTAGGACAATGAATATTAGAAAGATTATGATGTTAATGTTAGTGTTCGTTATTAGTATGAGCCTAATTGCATGTGGTGGTGGAGCCTCAGAGCCATCTGAATCTGGAGAAGAGCAAGAAGTTGTATTAAAGGTTAACTCAGCTTGGGCAGAGGGTAACAGCTTGCTTTGGAACATGGATGATTTTGTTCAAAAAGTAGAAGAAAAGTCAAATGGAACCGTGAAAATTGAGTGGGGTGGAGGACCTGAATCAATACCTACATATCAACTAGTTGAAGCATTGAAAAATGGGATTGTTGATATAGCTTGGACAGCTCATACCTACAATGTATCCAATGTACCGGTATTAGAAGCTATGAAGTTAACAGATGCTGCTACTATGAGAGAGACTGGAGGATTTGAGTTTGTAAATGAGCTTTATAATGAAAAATTAAATAGTCATTATATATCCGCATCTACTGATGGATTAACATATAATCTCTATACAAAAAAAGAAATTACAAGTCTAGACGATTTTAAAGGCATGACAATCAGAGCTACCCCAGCATATCAACCATTTGTTGAAGCATTGGGTGCTGGTGTTGTAAACATGGATCCAGGTGAAGCATATCAGGCTCTAGAGAGAAATGTTATTCAAGGATATGGATGGCCAAGTGTAGGTGTTACAGACTTTGGGTGGCAGGAAGTATCTGAGTATCTCATCCAACCACAATTTTATACTGTTGATGTTGCAATTCTAATGAGCGATGAAGCTTGGAGTCAGTTAAGTGAAAGCCAAAGAGCCGCAATCCTTGAGGCTGGAGAGGAGCTTGAATCAGAAGCTAGAGCATATTATGAAGGAAAGATTAATGAAGAAAATGAGTTCCTTAAGAGTGAAGGAATGAAGGAAATTGTTCTAGATGGCGCAGAAGCTGAGGAGTATCTGAAACTAGCATATGAAAAAGGCTGGGAAAGCGCAGTCAAAGTTGATGAAGAAAATGCTTTGAAATTGCAGGAATTTACAGGTTATTCTAAGTAATTTAGAATATAGTTTATAGAGATTTACCCCCTTATACACCCTGGAAGTAATTATTCTAGGGTGTATTATTATTGAATCAATTATTGAAATAGACTCTTTCTATCCTTATAAAAAAGCTGCCAGAAATCTTGTTCTGACAGCCTAGTAAACATCATATTAAGTTATTTATTAAGGGGAATCTATTTTGCCTCTTCCATTGCAGCCATCAACTCATGCTCAATTCTTGAACCAATCTCAGATAGCTTGTCATCCTTAAATACTCCCATAAGTTCTTTTGGACTTACCAGGCCAATAAACATTTGACCCTTATCCTCAAATATCGCCATCTTGCAAGGAAGGAATAGTCCTGCTTCCATGTTTATCGTTAGGATTTCCTTGGCCTGCTTTGGATTACAGACTTCAAGGATCTTGAAATTTCCTTCAAATTCCAACCCTTTGCTCTTAAGCGTCTCCTCGAAATCCAGCTCCCATAAAACTCCAAAACTTTTTTCCTTTAGACTTTTCTTTAATGCTTCCAATGCTTCCTCATAGCTTTTCTCGGTCTTTACTTTATATTTGATATCCATCTAAATCCTCCTTTGAGTATTATTTCGTCTAAAGAATACATACCCCAACTAGGTATATTTATTCAGTATGGATTCAGGATTTAAATATTTTCTGTAGATAGGGAAAGGATTTAGTTCCAAATCAGGAACTACAACACTTATTTCAAATTATATTCCCATATTTTAATTAATTGCCCTTAGAATGAGTTTTATTGTGACAAGTTTATGGTATATGAGTAATGGCGAGTATTTTTTAGTTTAGCGTAATAATGTGATAAGGAGAGTGGTGCTAATGAAAACCGTTGCCGTTGCAGGTACATACGACAGCAAGGCAAAGGAGCTAATGTTTGTTAAGGAGGTTCTTGAGGGTGTAGGTCTCAATACTCTGACAATCAACTGTGGGGTGTTCAGACCAGAGGTTCACACAGATATCAAGAGCATTGATATCGCTGCTGACATAGGTGAGGACCTTGTGGAGATTGCAGGAAAGAAGGACAGGGCTCTGGGAACTGAGGTTATGGCAAGAGCTATGGAGGTGGCAATCCCAAGGCTGTATTCTGAAGGCAAGTTTGATGGAATAATATCCCTTGGTGGATCTGGAGGAACTTCTCTTGTCACTCCCGGAATGAGGGCTCTTCCCGTTGGGGTTCCAAAGGTAATGGTCTCAACAGTGGCTTCAGGAAATGTATCCCAGTACGTTGGTACGAGCGATATCATGATGATGCCTTCAATTGTTGATGTATCCGGTCTTAATTCAATATCAACAAGAATATTCACAAACGCTGCTTTGGCAGTCGCAGGTATGGTTAACATGGAGCATGAGGAGAAATCATTGGCTAAGAAGCCCCTTATTGCAGCTACTATGTTTGGCGTCACAACTCCATGTGTCAACATGGCAAGGGAGTATCTTGAGGAGAAGGGCTACGAGGTGCTTGTCTTCCACGCTACGGGAACCGGTGGAAAGACAATGGAGAGGCTGATCGAGGAAGGATACTTTGTGGGAGTTCTAGACCTGACCACAACCGAGTGGTGCGACGAGCTGGTTGGTGGGGTTCTAGCAGCAGGACCGACCAGACTTGAGGCGGCTGGGAAGGCCAAGGTTCCCCAGGTTGTTTCAGTGGGGGCTCTTGATATGGTCAACTTTGGTCCCATTGATACAGTTCCTGTTGAATTCAAGGATAGGAACCTCTACAAGCACAACCCAACAGTTACGCTTATGAGAACAACTGTAGAAGATAACAAGAAGCTTGGTGAGATAATTGCAGAAAAGCTTAATATGACGGAGGGGCCTACAGCACTGATGATTCCACTAAAGGGAGTTTCAATGATAGATGCAGAGGGCCAGCCTTTCCACGGGCCTGCAGAGGATCAGATGCTCTTTGATATACTAAGGGAGAATGTTGACAGGACAAAGGTTGAGCTGATTGAAATGGACAACAATATCAATGATGAGGAGTTTGCCCTGGCAGCTGCCAAGAAGCTGGTTGAACTTATTGAGGAGTGATGAATGATGGATAGACAAGAGGTACTTAAGAGACTTAAGGCACAGGTTGATAGCGGCAAGGCAATAATAGGTGCAGGGGCCGGAACAGGAATTTCTGCAAAGAGTGCTGAAAAGGGTGGAGTTGACCTTATTATCATCTACAACTCCGGAAGGTACAGAATGGCAGGACGTGGATCTTTGGCAGGATTACTTCCTTATGGGGATGCAAACCAGATTGTTGTTGACATGGGTAGTGAGGTTCTTCCAATTGTAAAGAACACTCCTGTACTTGCTGGCGTCTGTGGAACTGACCCCTTCAGGGTTATGGACAAGTTTCTTGAGCAATTGAAAGCTCAGGGCTTTGCAGGCGTTCAGAACTTCCCAACGGTTGGCCTGATTGACGGTGTCTTCAGACAGAATCTTGAGGAGACTGGCATGGGCTATGACCTTGAGGTTGAGATGATCAGAAAGGCTCATGAGATTGGCCTTGTGACAACTCCCTACGTTTTTGACACAGACCAGGCCAAGAAGATGGCAGAGGCAGGAGCGGATGTTGTAGTTGCACATATGGGCTTGACAACAAAGGGGTCAATCGGGGCACAGACTGCTTTGACCCTGGATGAATCAGTCGTAAGGGTCCAGGAGATATGTGATGCTGCCAAGGAGGTAAATCCGGACATAATGGTAATTTGTCATGGAGGGCCAATTGCAATGCCTGAGGATGCAAAGTATGTCCTAGAAAGGACTAAGGGAGTATGCGGCTTCTTCGGTGCATCAAGCATTGAAAGGCTACCTACCGAGGTTGCAATCAGAGAACAGGTAGAGGATTTCAAGAAGATAGAAGTATAGGATCAAATAGCAATGCAATATAGTGCAGGCAGGCTGAAATTCAGTCTGCTTGCTTTTTTTGCGGATAAATAATTAATGGTGTTAACTATGAAGGCATCTGTTGTTTTCAAATTAAGTAGGTATATTTAGCTTACAATGTTGCATGAAAAACATTACAATATAGTTATAAAGTGTATACTGAAGTTTGAATCCATAAACAACAAGAAGGAGGGCAAGCATGCAAAGGGTAAGACTGGGAAAAACTAGCATAGTCGCAAACAAGAATGGCTTTGGGGCTCTGCCCATACAAAGAATTTCAAGTGAGGATGCCAAGAGAATATTATTACGAGCATATGAAGGAGGCATAAACTTTTTCGATACCTCACGAGCATATAGCGACAGTGAGGAGAAGATTGGAATGGCACTGTCCCATGTGAGGGAGAAAATATATATTGCAACAAAAACCAAAGCCAAAAATGCAGATGATTTTTGGATGGATCTGAAAGAATCCCTTAAAGCATTAAAGACAGATTACATTGACATATATCAGTTTCATAACCCTTCCTTTTGTCCAAAGCCTGGGGATGGAACAGGGCTTTATGAAGCCATGCTGGAGGCTAAGGAAAAGGGACTGATAAGGCACATTGGAATTACGAATCACAGGATGAAAGTGGCAGTGGAAGCTGTGGAATCAGGATTATATGAGACCATACAGTTCCCTTTCAGCTACTTGGCAACAGAGGAGGAGCTTGGCCTTGTCGAGATATGCAGGGAGAGAGAGGTTGGCTTCATTGCAATGAAATCACTGGCCGGTGGTTTAATCAACAACTCGAGGGCAGCCTATGCCCATCAATCACTTTTTGAAAATGTTTTGCCGATTTGGGGAGTACAAAGGCTGGAAGAGCTTGATGAGTTCCTTGAGTACGGGACCAATCCTCCTGAGATGACACCTGAAATGCTTGATTTGATTGAGAAAGACAAGATGATCCTTTCAGGTGATTTTTGCAGAGGCTGTGGCTACTGTTTGCCATGCCCGGTTGACATTGATATTCCAAATGCCGCAAGGATGTCCCTCTTGATAAGAAGAGCCCCAACAAAGGTCTTTTTCAGCGAAGATTGGCAGATTAAGATGAAAAAGATCAAAGACTGCATAGAATGCCACCATTGTTCAGATAACTGTCCATACGGACTTGATACTCATAACCTATTGAAGAGAAACCTAAAGGATTATGAGGAATCCATTCAGAAAGCATAATAACCCATATTTCATTAATGTATGGATTAGAAGATCTAAAAGGAAGTGAAATCCGACTGCAATTGTGCAAAGTGTACATTTATACATTACGGGTATAAATAAATATGTGGGAACAGATAAATACACTGGAACACTAACAAATAGGGGGTTTACTATGAACGATAAACAAAGAGATATCATGAAAAACGGCAAGGGTTTTGTGGCTGCATTGGACCAGAGTGGTGGAAGCACTCCTAAAGCCTTGTTGGGCTATGGTGTAACTGAGGACAAGTATAAGAATGATGAAGAGATGTTTGATCTGGTCCATGAAATGAGGACCAGAATCATTACTAGTCCAGGGTTTAATTCAGACCATATACTGGCAGCAATACTTTTTGAGCAGACCATGGACCGAAAGATTGAGGGCAAGTTTACTTCTGACTATTTATGGGAGGAAAAGGGAATAGTTCCGATTCTTAAGGTTGATAAGGGTCTTGCCGATGAGGAGGATGGTGTCCAGCTCATGAAGCCAATTCCTGAGCTGCGGGAGCTCCTTGACAGGGCGGTTGAAAAAGGGATTTATGGCACAAAAATGAGATCGGTCATTAAAAAGGCCAATCCGGAATCCATTAAAAGAATCGTTCAGCAGCAATTTGAGATTGGAATTCAAATAATGGCAAATAGCCTGGTCCCAATTATAGAACCTGAAGTGGACATCAACAGCTCAGATAAAAGGGAATCCGAGGAAATACTCAAGAAGGAAATCTTGGAGCAATTGAACACACTTAAGGAAGGCCAAGAGGTTATGCTGAAGCTTTCAATACCTAGCGAGGCAGGCTTTTACACTGAATTGATAGAACATCCAAGGGTTATGCGTGTGGTAGCATTGTCTGGTGGCTACAGTAGAGAGGATGCTGTTAGGCTTCTTTATGAAAACCCAGGTCTGATTGCAAGCTTTTCAAGAGCCCTGGTGGAGGGTTTAAGTGTTGACCAAAGTGATGAAGAGTTCAATGATATGCTCAGTAACTCAATTTCCCAGATATACAATGCATCCATAGCGTAAAGGTGGAATAGTTGGCCAAGAAGTTGGCAAAAGTAAAAGAGAGATAGTAAGCGAAGTAACATTTAGGATTTTATAATGATTGAGCTGTAAATGTTAGAGCAGGCAGACTGATACTTTGGTCTGCTTGTTTTTGTGTATAGATGTGAGGCTAGTAAAAAAATCAAATGAATCATTTCCAATTCATTAAGTAAAACGATATAATTGAAAAGATGTATGTATTTCAAGTTTTGGGAGACGGGAGAAATCTATGAAAAAGTTTGTTTTGATGTTTTGCATGATAATAGGGATTACAATGACTATACCTGCCTATGCTGATGCTACAGTTTACAAAGTCGCTGGGGACAGAGATTTTCCTCCTTATGAGTATGTCGATAAGGATGGAAATTTCAAGGGATTTAACGTTGACCTGCTTAGGGCTATTAGTCTTGTTACGGGTATGGAATTTGAGTTTATTCCTATGAAGTGGGAAGATGCATATGTTTCAGTTCATCAAGGCAAGGCAGACATCATTCAGGGGATGAAGGAATCTGAAGAAAGAAAAAACAAGTTTCTGTTTTCGGAATCGCTTTTGCTTAACTCTCAGTCAATATTTGTCCTGGATGATAATCAGGATATAAGGAATGAGAAGGATCTTGAAGGTAAGCTGGTGGCCCTTAACAAGGAGGACACAGTTATTGAGGAGATAAATAATATCAATGATGCAGAGATAGTTGAATACGACACACTAGGGGAAGCACTGGATAGTTTGATAAATGGAGATGTCGATGCATTAGTGGGTAATACCCTCACTGTTAATTATCTCTGCAAGGAGAAGAATTCGATTGAGCTTGTGAAAATAGTTGGAGATGCAATTAATGAGCAAAAATACTCTATTGCAGTACATAAGACAAACACTCCACTTATGGTGAATCTGAATGAAGGAATAAAGGAAATACAGGAAAACGGAATGTATGACTCACTGTACAGAAAATGGTTTGGGACACCAATCAAAAACACCAAGACAAACTACGAGTTTTTGTGGAAAATGACTTTGGGAATTTTAGGAGCTTTTGTCACATTGGTTTTTATAATAAAAAGCGCTAACAAAAAGCTAAAGGAGATAATCGATACTAAAACGGAGGAACAAAAGACTCTTATGTATGAACTTAGGCACTATGATAAGCTTCAATTCATGAACCAGATTATAGCTTCAATAGCTCATGAGATAAGAAATCCTTTGACTTCCATAAAGATTTATACTGACCAGATAAAGGACAAGCTTGATAACAGGGAGTTTTTGCTTGCAGCTTCGGAGGATATCCCTGTTGAAATAAATAGAATAGATGGCTTAATTAAGGAATTTATGGAGTACGCATCACCCAGGAGGCCAGTAGCAGCATATATTAATCTACATGATGAGGTGATGAACTCCATCAAGTTGGTCAAGTTTCATATCAATGAAATAAAGATTGATGTTGATATTGATAAATCCCTCTATGTTGTATTTGATTTGAGCCAATTCAAACAGATAATCATAAACATACTTTTAAACAGCAATGATGCAGTCAAGGATATTGACGATCCTTACATTGAAATATCTGCACAAGAGCATGTCAGTGAAGTTGAATTGGTGTTTAGGGACAACGGATACGGCATGGGCAAGGATGATTTGCAATATATTTTCGAGCCTTTTTACACCACAAAGGAATATGGGAATGGTGTTGGGATGTTTGTCGTAAAACAGATTATTGATGATAATGGTGGCAGCATAGTTGCTGAAAGCGAAGGGGAAAATAAGGGTATGTGCATTACACTGAAGCTGGGAAGAGGTGAAAAGGTTGAGTAACAAGCTATTGATTATTGACGATGAGCCAAAAATACTTAGGTCTCTTAAGTTTCTTTTGGAAGATGACTTCAAGGTGTATACAAGTGAAAATTCAAGTGATGCATTGGATATTTTCAGAAGGGAAGAAATTAGACTTGTTCTTCTGGATTTAAGACTTAAGGAGGTAAGTGGAATAAACTTAATGAGGCAACTGCTTGAGATTGAGTCAAAGGCCATTATAATAATAATGACCGCATACTCAACCCTTGATAACTCGATCAAGGCTATCAAGTCTGGAGCCTACTACTTTATTACCAAGCCCATTGATAATGAGCAGTTAAAGCTGTTGTTAAACACTGCAAATGAGAAATTGGATATGGCAAATAAGATCAGGAGTCTACAGGGCCATTTAAAGAAGGATATAATTGGAAATTCACCTAGAATAAGGGAAATAAATGAAGTGATTAATAGGGTCAAGGATACAAATGCCACAATACTAATAACGGGGGAGAGTGGAACTGGAAAGGAGCTGATTGCTCAGAAAATACATGGTACCAGCAATAGGTCAGATAAGCCCTATGTAGCCATAAACTGTGCTGCAATGCCTGGAGAGCTTCTAGAGAGTGAACTATTTGGCTACAAGAAAGGTTCCTTCACAGGTGCTCAGAAGGATGAAATAGGAGTTATAAGGAGAGCGGACAGAGGAACCTTAATCCTGGATGAAATTGGAGAAATGGATTTGAGGCTACAATCAAAACTCCTGAGGTTTCTACAGGACAAAGAAGTAAGACCAATCGGTGATGCTGCCAGCTACAAGGTTGACGTAAGAATTATCTGCATAACCAACAGAAATCTTAGAGAAGAAGTTGAAAAAGGCAATTTTAGGGAGGATCTATACTATAGGATCAATGTAATCAATATTGTTACACCACTTCTTAGAGAGAGGATTGATGATTTACAATATCTTGTACCACATTTTATTGACAAGTATAGAATTTCCTTTGATAAGAACGTTGAAGGTATAACTGACGAAGCATACTCCATACTCACAAAATATCAATTTCAAGGCAATATTAGGGAGCTTGAGAACATAATACAGAGGGCTGTGCTTTTAAGCACATCAAACTTAATTGATGCTGACTCGCTGCATTTAAGTCCTCAGAGGGTCACACATACTAAAGATCAAGAATCTGATAAATTTGTGAAGATATTTAATGGTGATAGTATGAAGGAGATTGAAAGAAAGGTAATTGAATTTGCGCTTAAGAACAATGGCGGCAATAGAAAGTGGACCGCTGAAAGCCTTGGTATTGGTGAGAGAACACTGAGATACAAAATAAAGGAGTACAATTTATAAAATTAGATAACAACCCTGCAAAATCTGCACCCTGCAAATTATGCAGGGTTGTTTTATGTCTTTTTTTAAACTATAAATCAAGAGAAATTTTAAAACCTAGTAATAAACACATATTTTTATATTGTTTAATTTGGCATAAGTCTTGCAAATGTATAGACTTGAAATTATTAAATATTTCGTGAATTTTGGTAAGGGAGGGAAACGTTAGGAAGAATAAGGTATGCGGATAATTACTAAAAAAACACAAACAAGGAGGATGTCATGAATTTTGAACTGATCGATGGAATTTCTACAATCAATGTCAATTCAGCTGTAACTTTGGCATTTGCTGCATCATTATTGCTTTTAGGTTATTTTGTTAAAAATAAGGTAACTCTTCTGGACAAATATTGTATTCCTGCACCAGTAATCGGGGGATTTATATTTATGTTTATTACTTGGGTAGGTCACCTTACTGGGTCATTTGCATTTAGCTTTGACAACATATTCCAAAATACATTTATGCTTGCCTTCTTTACAACTGTTGGTCTTGGAGCCAGCTACAAGCTTCTTGTAAAGGGAGGAAAACTACTTATTGTTTACTGGCTAATTGCCGGTGTTGTATCAATACTTCAGAATACTTTGGGGATAGGACTTTCCATGGTATTGAACTTGGAGGCACCATATGCGCTTTTGGCAAGTGCCATTTCCATGATAGGCGGTCACGGAGCAGCTCTTTCCTATGGTACTACATTTGGAGAGATGGGTTATGAGGCTGGACCACTTGTTGGAGCTGCGGCAGCGACATTCGGTCTTATATCTGCAGTTCTAATCGGTGGACCACTGGGTAGAAGGTTGATTGTAAAAAACAATCTTACCCCTGATGAAGATTCAATATTTGATGCATCGGTTACTGATATCAACGTTGCTACAGGCGAAAAGCTAAGCTCACTTGATATTATGAAAAATGTATCTGTGATTTTTATATGCATGGCTTTTGGTACAATAATAGCTGGCTGGATCGGTAATCTGATCAATATGGGATTCCCTACATACGTAGGTGCGATGTTCGTAGCAGTAATTGTCAGAAACATAAATGAAAAATTACATATGTACAGATTTGACTTTGGTTTGGTTGATGAAATCGGAAATGTTACCCTTAACATCTACTTGTCACTGGCTCTTATGACATTGAAGCTTTGGGAGCTGTCAGGACTGATTGGTGGAGTGTTTATTGTAGTTATGTCACAGGTACTGTTGGTTTCACTTCTGGCATACTTTGTAGTCTTTAGAATCCTTGGTAAGAACTATGATGCAGCTGTTATGTGTGCAGGTCTTTGTGGTCACGGTCTTGGAGCGACTCCTTCAGCGATAGTCAACATGACTGCAGTAAACGAAAAATATGGAATGAGTAGAAAGGCAATGATGATTGTTCCAATAGTAGGAGCTTTTCTAGTGGATGTCATCTACCAACCTCAGACAATATGGTTCATCAAGACATTTGTTGAAAGTCTAGTTTAAAATTTATAGGAGGAGATAATTATGAGAAAACTAATGGAATGTGTACCAAATTTTAGTGAAGGTAGAGATCAAGACATAGTTGAAAAGATAATAGACGAAGTAAGAAAAATTGAAGGAATAACCATTCTTGATTATTCGTCAGACAAGGATCATAACAGAACTGTTCTTACAATGATCGGTTCACCAGAAAAGATTAAGGAAGCTGCAATAAACACTGCAAAAAAAGCTGCTGAATTAATCGATATGTCCAAGCATGAAGGAGCGCACCCCAGAATGGGAGCTACTGATGTAATACCATTTACTCCTGTTTCAAATGTTACAATTGAGGAGTGTAAGGAAGTGGCAAATGAAGTTGCTGCTGAGATTGGTGGTTGGGGAATTCCAGTTTACATGTATGAGGATTCAGCTACAAAACCTGAAAGACAAAACCTAGCCAAGGTAAGAAAAGGGCAATATGAAGGATTTTTTGACAAGATTAAGGAAGAAGAGTGGAAGCCAGATTTCGGGCCTCAGGAAATGAACGAAAAAAGCGGATGTACTGCAGTGGGCGCAAGGGTTCCTCTAGTTGCCTTTAACATCAACCTTGATACTCCAGATGTGGAGATTGCAAATGCAATTGCCAAGAAGGTAAGACACATTGGCGGAGGCTTAAGATTTGTTAAGGGAATTGGTCTTAAGCTTGAGGAGAGAAATCAGACACAGGTATCAATGAATCTTGTAAACTATGAAAAAACATCGGTCTACCAGGCGTTTGAAATGGTAAAGATGGAAGCCAGAAGATATGGTGTTAAGGTAGTAGGTAGTGAGGTTATTGGAACAATTCCAATGAAATCTCTTCTTGATGTAGCAGAGTACTACCTACAGATTGAGAATTTCGGAATTGACCAAATTCTTGAAAAAAGATTGTTGGATGAACAATAGAAGTAATAGGGCTTAACGGCTTGGGGGCTCGCTTGATGCGGGCCTTTTGATTAGATTTAATGATAATAATACATACTATTAGGAGGTTTGGAATGGATTACAAGGATATAATGGAATTAATGCTGGATACAGATGATGTTACAGTGGGTGGAGGAAGCGCATCTGCTTTATCAGGTGCCTTAGCTTGTGGATTAATAGGTATGGTATGCAAGCTTTCAACAAAGAAGGATTATGGGATTGCCCCAGAGAGACAATTGGAAATCGCTAAAGAGCTGGAAGAAATAAGAAATGAATTATTGTCAGGTATTGTTGAGGATGCAAATGCCTATGGTGTAATAATTGATGCTTATAAGTTGCCCAAGGGAACCGATGAAGAAAAGGAAGCCAGAAAGCAGGCAATTGCAAATGCAGGAATTGTTGGGGCAACAGCTCCAATGAAAAATGCAAAGCTTTGTAGAAGGGTATATGAAATCGGTCTTGAGCTGGACGGGAAAACTAATCCAAACTGCCATTCGGACCTGGTTATCGGCTACGAGCTGGCAAAGGATGGAGCCAATGGCTGTGTTATGAACATTGAAGCTAATCTTCCGCTAGTAAAGGATGAAGCTAAAATTAAGGAATTCAACAATGCCATAAGGGATCTCAAGGTTGATTAATTGGGTATAGAATAATCAGCTACAGATAAGACTACATTAATAGGACCAAGGTGATCAAAGTGAAAGAAAAGATTATAACTAAAGAAGACTTTGTAACAACAAAATGGGCTGAAGGAGAAACAACCCAGTTGGCCATCTATACGGAGGATGCAGATTTTGCAGACAGGGATTTTCTATGGAGAATTTCATCGGCAACCTTCACAGGTAGGGAATCAACCTTTTCAGATTTCAGTGGATATCAGAGATACCTTCTTCCACTTGAGGGAGAGCTTTTCGTATCCCACAAGGGGTTATATTCCAGGGAACTGAAAAAGTATGAGGTTGAATACTTTGATGGTGGCTGGGAGACAAGCTCAAAAAACTCACTGGATTGCAGGGACTACAACTTTATTGTAAAGAGTGGATATCCCGCCAAGCTACAGATCCTTGGTGAAGGTGATAAATATGACTTGAAACCATCGACCATGGTAACATTGTTTTCCACAGAGAATTTTGTTGTTGAGCTTGGAATGGAGAGGGAGAAGCGTGAAATTGATGGATTCTCACTCTATATTCTGGACATCGATCTGGAAACGGACATCAGACTAACCAGTGCTTCTGACCCAGTTATCATAACTGAGTTTGCTGCTGATAAATAAATTCCAAATAAATGATCAGTTCTGAGAATTTTAGTTTGATAAGGGTATTAGATTACTGCAGGATAGTACTTTGTTAAGAGTTGGAGGTGTCTTAAATGCCAAGGATGACAGATATGATTCTGGTTGATGCAAACACTCAGCCGGCCTTGGTTATCCGAGAGACGACATCAATTGACAGGCTCCCAAAGGTGATTGGAGATAGCTACGGAAAGCTGGAGGCTTATATGGAGGAGATGGGGGTTTTACCTTCGGGTGTTCCCTTCATTGCCTATCATAATATGGATATGCAGAATCTGGAGGTTGAAATCGGATTTCCGCTGAAGGATCTACTGCCTGAAAAGAATGAACTGAAGCTTGGAAGCATTCCAGGCGGATTAAGGATATTCTGCATGTACAGGGGAGCCTATGACAAGATGGAGGAAACCTACGGAGAGATGTCCCGGTGGATTGGGGAGAATGGATTTGTACCAGCGGGACCAGTGTATGAGGAGTATTACAATGATCCAGGATTCCCAGAGGATCAGCTTCTGACAAGGATTGTAATGCTTATAGAGAAAAAGGAATAGAATCAAATGAGAAGGCTGCAGGATGATAATTTCTGCAGCCTGAATTTTTTTGCAATAAAACCAGTTAAAAAGGAAAAATATTTCATTATCTATTGCCTTTTAAAGTACTATGGTGTAATTGGAAAAATGGATAAAGCTCATACTGATTTAAAAAAGGAAAGGGGAGATGTGATGAGTACTGAAAAGATCAAGGAGCTTGCTGAAAAATATTACCCTGAGGTTGTGGAACTGAGGCATTATTTCCATATGTACCCTGAATTGGCATTTGAGGAGGTCAAGACTGCTGCCAAGGTTGCTGAGACACTGGAGAGGCTTGGAATTGAAGTCCAGACAGGAGTTGCGAAAACAGGTGTCGTCGGACTTATAAGGGGCGGCAAGCCTGGCAAGACAGTGCTCCTTAGGGCAGATATGGATGCCTTGAAGGTTCAGGAGACAGCAGATGTTCCCTACAAGTCAAAGGTTCCCGGAGTCATGCACTCTTGTGGACACGATGGGCATACTGCCGGACTCTTGGGCGCGGCAATGGTACTTAATGATATGAAGGAAGAACTACCCGGGAATGTAAAGCTTGTCTTTCAACCTGCTGAAGAGGAGGATGGGGGAGCCCTTCCCATGATTGAGGAGGGCGTTATGGAAAATCCCAAGGTTGACGCGGCCTTTGGATGTCACCTTTGGGGAAATCTTTTGGAGGGGAAGCTCCAGTTCAAGAAGGGATCCCTTATGGCATCCCCTGATGCATTTGACATTACAATCATAGGCAAGGGAGGACATGCAGCAATGCCCCACCTCTCAATTGACCCGGTAGTGATGGCTGCCCAGGTTATCGACCAGACCCAGGCAGTGGTTTCAAGAAGGAAAAGTCCCCTTGCTCCCGCTGTTGTTTCCTTTACAATGGTTCATGGCGGGGATGCCTACAATGTAATTCCCAATGAGGTCAAGCTGGCCGGTACAATCAGGACCATTGACCACCAGACCAGAAAATGGATCCCAGAGGCCATGGAGGCTGTGGTCAAGGGGGTTACAGAGGCTGGTGGAGGAAGCTATGAGTTTTCAGTCAAGAAGAGGTTCCCGCCACTTATAAATGATGATGAAATGACTGATGTAGCCATTGATTCCGCTGAAAAGATTGTGGGCAGGGATAATATCACGGTTTCCAAGGAGCCCAACATGGGAGGCGAGGATTTTGCATACTTCGCACAGGAAGTGCCATCCTGCTACTTCTTTGTGGGAATAGCAAAGAGCGAAGACGAGCCGGTAAGTCACCACCATCCGGAGTTCCAGTGGAATGACAGGAACATGATCCTATCCATGGAAGCCCTGGCTCAAGTGGCGGTTGATTATTTGAATAGGGATTAATTAAGGGGGTTAATTAATGGAAAAAGAGATTAAAAAGACCAGTCTCATTGAAAGGGTTCTGGATAAGATTGAGAAGGCTGGAAACGCCCTTCCCGACCCTGTAACAATATTCTTTATAATAAGTGTAGCAGTACTACTTATTTCGTGGATTGCATCCCGTGCAGGTGTCTCTGTTGTACACCCTTCAACCCAGGAAACAGTTCATGTTGTGAATCTTATTACAAAAGAGGGACTACAGAGGGTGTTTATGAATGTGGTTGGAAACTTCCAAGGCTATCCACCACTAGGTCTTGTTTTGGTCGTTATGCTTGGTGCAGGAGTTGCTGAAAAATCAGGCTTGATTGGCGCAGCCATGAGACACTCCATCAAGAAGATACCGCCAAGTATGGTATCTGTTGCAATAATAGCAATTGGTGTTATAGCAAACGCATTTGGCGATGCCGGACTTATCGTTCTTCCTCCTCTTGCAGGTCTTGTGTTCCTTATGATTGGGAGACATCCACTCATTGGTATGTTTGCAGCCTATGCGGGGGTGGCAGGAGGTTTTGCAGCCAATATCATGGTTAACATGTCCGATGTTCTGGCAGCAAGCTTTACTATCCCAGCAGCACAGGTAATAGACCCAAGCTATCAGGGAACTCCTGCAATGAATCTATACTTTATAATGGCCTCAGTGCCAATGCTGGTTGTCTTGGGAGCCCTGGTTACTGAGAAGGTTGTTGCTCCAAGATTTCCTTCCTATGAGCCCACTGAGGAGCTTGCCATGGAGATGGAGGTTGAGGAGAATGAAAAGGAGCCAAAGGGTCTGAAATGGGCAGGGATATCATTTCTTGCAATGCTTCTTGCAATAGTTCTTTTAAGTATAGGTGAGAATGCATTCATGGCAGATCCGACAACTGGTTCCATACTTGCCTATGCATCACCCCTTATGCAGGGAATTGTTCCATTGATTACTGTAATATTTTTTGTTCCTGGCATTGTATATGGAAAAATCACCGGATCCATCAAGAATGACAAGGAAGCTGCAAAGATGATGGGAGAATCAATGAGGGACATGGGACCATACATAGTCCTTGCCTTTGTGGCATCTCAGTTCCTTGCCTACTTCAACTGGAGCAACCTGGGAATTGTACTTTCAGTCAAGGGAGCGGAATCTCTTAAGGCAGCAGGTCTTACAGGAATCGGACTTATCGTTGGTTTTATTGTGATCTCGTCCCTGATAAACATTTTTGTCGGAAGTGCATCTGCTAAATGGGCCATCATGGCACCAATATTTGTGCCAATGTTCATGCTTCTTGAGTTTGATCCGGCACTATCACAGATGGCATACAGGATAGGTGACTCAATAACAAATCCACTAACACCTCTGCTACCATACTTTCCAATCCTTCTTGCATTTGCCAAGAAGTATGACAAGAATGTGGGAATGGGGACCATGATTTCTAACATGCTTCCTTACTCTGTGGTGTTTTTCGTAATGTGGACCGTACTTTTGATCATTTTCATGCTATTCAACATTCCACTTGGACCAGGTGGGGGAATATACTATACAATTCCATAGGAACAAAAAATCCGTACCTTCCAGCTGTTGAAGGTACGGTTTTTCTTTAAAGCTTGTCTATTTTTGCTGCAAGGATAAAGTCATTCTCGTGAAGTCCCTTGATCTTGTGGGTCATAAGCTTAACCTTAAGCTTGCCCCAGGATACAGTAAGGGTAGGGTGATGGCCCTCCTCCTCTGCAAGCTCTGCAATCCTGTTTGCAAAGTTCATTGCTCCCATGAAGTCGTCGAACTTGAAGGTTTTCTGGATGGACTTGTCATCCTCGCTGCTCCAGTCTTCCTCAAGGTCCTTAAGCATGTTCTTTATCTCCTCTGGCTGAAGGGGAATTGCTCCAACTTCACAGGGGGTACATTTTTTATTTGAAAGATCGCTCAAACTGAACACCTCCTTTGTCCTCTAAACCATACTTACCCAGAAATGGTCTGAATTATTGAAATAGTGTTCATTTACTCTGCCAATTAGGCTCACCCTTGTGATATAATCTACTTAATTGAGTAATAATTGAGAGGAGATGGCTTGATGGATAGAATAGAAACGAGAATAGAAGATGTTACACTGAGATTGGCAAAGGAAGAGGACCTTTCCTTGATACTTAGGTTCATTAAGGAGCTGGCTGACTACGAGAAGCTGCTTCACGAGGTTATTGCCACTGAGGAGATATTGAGGGAGAGCCTTTTTGTAAGGAAAGCTGCTGAGGTTGTCATTGCAGAATACAAGGATGAGCCTGTGGGCTTTGCCCTTTTTTTCCATAATTTCTCAACCTTCCTTGGAAGACCGGGACTCTATCTTGAGGATTTATACGTCAGACCTGAGATGAGGGGAAAAGGCATAGGAAAGCTACTCCTTTCATACCTTGCAAAGCTTGCCCTTGATAGGGGCTGTGGCCGATTTGAGTGGTGGTGCCTGGACTGGAACAAATCATCCATAGACTTTTACAAGAGCATCGGAGCCATTCCAATGGACGAGTGGACGGTATACAGAGTCTGCGACAAGGCCCTTGAGGACCTGGCAGAGGAATTTTAGCAGGGAGGAGAAGAATTGAGACTATATATAACAAGACACGGACAGACCCAGTGGAACACCGAGGGTAGGCTTCAGGGCTGGATGAATTCACCCTTGACACCAAGAGGGTTGAAGGGGGCAGAACAGCTTAGGGACGAATTGAAGGGCATTGATTTTGACGCCATTTTCACCAGCGACCAGTACAGGGCGGTTAAGACCGCGGAGATTGTAGCTGGAGATAGAGATATTGAGATAAACAAGATCATGGAGTTCAGGGAGATTGGCTTTGGACAGTGGGAAGGAATGAAGCTTGTGGACATCAAGAAGAAGTATGCCAGGGAGTTTGACAACTACATGAACAAGCCTATGGAGTATAAATCCTACGGCGGAGAATCCATTGACCAGCTCTTTGAAAGGGTAGAAAAGGGACTTCAGATTGTTGTTGATTCAGGTTTTGAAAATGCTCTGATTGTAGCCCACGGTGTAACCATAAAGGCCTTGGTTACAGTACTTAAGGGATTGCCAAGGGCTTCAATCTCAAAGCTTCCAGTCTTTCCTGGGACATCACTGAGCATCTTTCATAGGATCGGAGAGGTCTGGGAAGTGGAGCTTGAAGGTGACACATCGCATTTCGGAAATTGATGTAAGGGGGTAACAATATGGATGCTTTCAATATAATCAGTATGGTTTTCTTTCTGTTTCCCTTCCTTTTTTTCGTATTTTTTGTGGTAGTGGTTATTAGGATAATCAAGAGTTTTTCCCATTTGAATACAAGCACAAGGCAGCCTACCCTGAACGTAAATGCAAGGGTGGTAGGTAAGAGGGAAGACTACAGAAGATTTTCCAAAGGAAACAGAAGCCATCCGCTGGATACAGGACGATCCATATATTTTGTAACCTTTGAATTTGACAGCGGAGACAGGCTGGAGTTTCGGGTAAGCAGGGAGGAATATGAGCTGATGTATGAAGGTGACGAAGGTATCCTCGTGTTTCAAGGGATTATTTTTCACAGCTTTGACAGATATAGCGATTATAACGGAAGGGATGGAAGGTAATGAAAAACGGAAACAGCATAATGGGGGAGATTTTCAGCTGGATATTGTCCCTTGGAGTGGCGCTTTTAGTGGCTTTGTTTATAATATCAAACATAGTCTCCATGACTATGGTCATGGAGCAGTCAATGGAGCCAACCTTCAGTCAGGGAGACAGGCTTATTGTAAACAGGGTGGGGTACTTCTTTACAGACCCTGAAAGGGGTGAAGTGGTAATATTTGACAAGAATCCAATAGAAAAGGGAATCATAAGGAATATGCTAAACGAGATAGATGACATCAGAAACAGCCTGAAGTTCAGGCTTACTGGAAGCGCGGAGAAGAATCTGCTTATCAAGAGAGTTATTGCAGTTGGTGGAAACCAGGTTGAGCTGGTTGAAGGTCAAGTTTTTGTAAACGGAGAGAAGCTGGCGGAGCCATATCTTGATACAATGACCTACTCAAGGGGAGAGACAAGCTGGAACGTGCCTGAAGGCAAGCTGTTTGTTCTTGGGGACAACAGGGAAAACAGCCTTGACAGCCGTGTGCTTGGTTTTATTGACACCCAGCAGGTAAAGGGCAAGGTTGTCTTTAGAATATTTCCATTCAGCGAAATTGGTTCAATAGATTAAAATATCCAGGGGGTATCGTTATGAAAATGCCTGAAAGAATAAGATTGGCAAATCTGCCGACAAAAATTGAAAAGCTGGAAAGACTTAGCCAGAATCTGGGCAAGAACATCTGGATAAAACGGGATGACCAGACTGGAATGGAGGTATCTGGAAACAAGGTAAGAAAGCTTGAGTTTGCAGTTAGGGAAGCTCTTGACCAGGACTGCAACCATCTAATCACCTGTGGGGGAATCCAATCAAACCACGCCAGGGCAACTGCAGCGGTTGCTGCAAAGCTTGGAATGGGCTGCACCCTCGTCCTAAGAGGCGAGGATGGGGAGGACCGGGAAGGAAATCTTTTCCTTGAGACCCTTATGGGTGCAGAGGTTGTCTTTATAACCCCAGAGGAGTTTGAGGAGTCTCTTGATGGGATAATGGAGGGAATAAGGGATGACCTTGCCCGGGATGGGAAAAAGGGCTACATACTTCCCGTAGGTTCATCAAATGGAATAGGCTCATTTGGATACCTTAATGCATACCAGGAGATAGAAGACCAGGAAAGAGACCTGGGATTCAGTTTTGATGCAATTGTTGCGACCGTGGGTTCAGGTGGAACCTTTGCAGGCCTTTATGCGGGAAACCTGCTTAGTGGAGATAAAAGGGACGTTCTTGGAATCAACATCTCCTCAACGGCAGAGTATTTCAGGGAAAGGGTTTGTGATCTTCTCCATGAGATGAAGGAATACACTGAAATACCATTTGTGATTAAGGAAGAGGACATACAGATAATTGACGGCTATCCTGGTCTTGGCTATGCGATGAGCAGGGACGAGGAGCTGGAGTTCATCAAGTGGCTTGCAAGGCTTGAGGGACTTGTCCTTGATCCTGTCTACACCGGGAAGGCCATGTATGGTCTGGTTCAGGAGATAAGAATGGGAAATCTGGACAAGTATGATAACATACTGTTCATTCACACAGGGGGCATCTTTGGTTGGACACGGGAGGGGAGAGGCAGAGTATGAGGATAGAGTGGAATATTAGATATCTTACCATAGCTGCTTATTCACTGGTGGTCATATGCCTTAGCATAGTCTTTTATCTGATTGCTTCTGATATCACCGTGTTCGGTGAAAAGGTGTCGGCTTTTATGGGCTCACTGCATCCAATAATAATCGGTGCTGTAATGGCATACCTCTTCAATTTCATCCTTGAGATAATTGAAAGGCATATCACAGGACCAATCATGAAAAAGAGCAAGATGAAAAAGCTCGGACGGGCATTGGGAATAATAATAACCTATGCAATAATTGGAACACTGGGCTATCTTTTTGCAATAATTGTGATGCCCCAGCTAATAGCATCAATTGCTAGGCTCGTAACCCTTGTAACAGACAATTTTGACAACATATCAATGTGGGTGACTGACCAGATTCAAAGCCTGCACATCAGGGAGGACTACCTCCAATATATCGTAGACTGGTGGAACGGAGTGCTTGACAATGCTTTGGGATTTGTGACAGGGCTGATTCCGGTAATCGGAAGTATAGTTGGCGTCGTGCTTGAGAGTATTTGGAATATTGCAATCGGTCTTGTGGTATCCGTCTACCTGCTATTTGACAAGGACAGGTTCAGGGCTCTCGGAAGAAAGGTTACCTATTCCATCTTCCATGGACCCAGGGCAAACAGGACCCTGGAGCTGGCAAGAAGGGCTGATACAATATTCGGTAGGTTTCTTAGCGGGAAAATCCTGGATTCATTTATTATTGGGATTCTGACCTATATAATCCTGTTGATTTTCCACATGCCATTTCCGATCCTTGTATCCTTTATTATAGGGGTCACAAACATCATACCTTTCTTTGGACCATTTATTGGAGCGGTGCCTGCAGTTTTCATAATAGCAATTGTTTCACCAATTCAGGCACTTTGGTTTATAGTTATAGTAATCTTGATCCAGCAGTTTGACGGGAATATCCTTGGTCCTAAGATTCTTGGGGACTCCCTTGGGATATCGGCATTCTGGATACTTTTCTCACTTCTAGTTGCAGGAAAGCTTCTGGGCTTTGTGGGACTGATAATAGGAGTACCTCTCTTTGTGTTCATCTACTCGGTTATAAAAGACAATGTGGAGAGACGTTTGGCAAAGAAGGGTCTTCCAATAGAGACCAGGGAGTACTTCTAGGACCTTTTCAGGGATGCCAGGGTGTGTCTTAGCATCATCACTGGATGGTAAAATAGCATCCTTGGGGCTGAATGCCTCATGACTAGCCGAATCTTTTCCCGGTGGTCCCCATCGTAGCAGTGGACCTGGCAGGAGGAGCAGAAGGTCTTGTCTTCACCGAAGGGACAGGAATCCAATCTTTCCATGGAGTATTCCTTAATGTCAAGGTACTCTTCCATGGTCAGGGTGTTTTCCCCTCCTTTATGGTAGAGGTCAATCATAAGTGATACTATTTCCTTTTCTCTTGAGATCTTCTTGTTTGTGGACTTGTTTTCCATGAGAACACCTCCTGGGTAACGGATATATGATTATTATAGCATTTTAACAGACTAAATTGAACATAGAAGGAGCAAGGAATGGAATATTTCAAGTACGGAAATGAGGAAAAGGAGTATCTGGCAGCCAGGGATTCAATTATGAAGGGCTTGATAGAAAAGTACGGTCACATTGAAAGGGAGGTAAATCCAGATCCCTTCTCTGCCCTTGTGGGAAGCATAGTCAGTCAGCAGATTTCAACCAAGGCAGCAGAGACAGTGGAGCGTAGGCTGGTTCAACGGGCAGGGCAGCTGTCGGCGAAAAAACTGGATGGACTCAGTCTGGAGGAGATTCAGGAATGTGGATTATCCTTCAGGAAAGCAGGGTATATCAAGGGCATAGCTGAGGCTGCCATTGACGGGGCTGTGGACTTTGAGGCCCTTAAGAGCCTTCCCGATGAAGAGATAGTAAGGAGCCTAGTGGGCCTTAAGGGAGTTGGAAGATGGACAGCAGAAATGATGCTTATTTTCTCCTTTGGAAGAAAGGACGTTTTGAGCTTTGACGATCTTGGAATAAGAAGGGGGCTTATGAGGGCCTATGGTCTGGAGGAGATCAGTAAGGATCAGCATCCACATTTCAGAGACCTTTTCAGTCCATACGGAACGGTTGCATCCCTCTATCTTTGGGAGGAAGCCTCAAACTAGGAATGTTTGAAAGGAGTGAAACATATGAGAAAGATAGCATTTTTTGCATTCAGAGGGGATGATATGTGTTTTATGCACCTGGTCCTTAATGCTTTGGACCTTCACAAGAAGGGATATCCCGTTAAGATTATCATGAAGGGTGAAGCGGTAACCATTATAGAGAAGCTTGAGAAGGGTGAGAACAAACCATACCTCAAGGCAAAGGAGCTGGGATTGTTTGACTGCATCTGCAAGGCATGCTCTGCAAAGCTGGGGGTACTTGAGTTCAACCAGACGGTGGGAATACCTTTGAAGGGAAATCTGGAGGGTCATCCGGCCATGGAGGACTACATAAGGGAAGGCTATGAAATCATTACACTTTAAACTTGAAAAACGCTAAAAAGCGCCCCTTTGGGGTGCTTTTTCACATTCAAATATATTTTGATTAAAGAAAAGATTCATGTTATAATGAATAGGTGTAGAATTAAGACTTGTTTGAAAATTGCAGTAATTGAAAAGGTTATAATATCTTTTAAAATTCTAGTTAGGGGGAATGTATCTTGAAAGCGTATTCAACGGAAAAGATCAGAAACGTAGCCCTTCTCGGGCACAGCAGTAACGGAAAGACCACTTTAACAGAAGCAATGCTATTTGCAACAGGTGTAACTACAAGACAGGGAAAGGTAACAGATGGAAATACAATGTCAGACTTTGACAAGCAGGAGATTGCCAGACACGTCTCAATCGGAACATCAGTTATCCCGGTGGAATGGAACAATACAAAATTCAATATACTGGACACACCAGGATATTTCGACTTTATCGGTGAAATGTATGGGGCCAAGAGGGCAAGTGAAGGCTCAGTGCTTCTAGTGGACGCTTCTTCGGGAATTGAGGTTGGAACTGAGAAGGCATGGAAAAACCTTGAGAAGTATGACACACCAAGAATCATATTCGTAAATAAAATGGACAAGGAAAATATCAACTTTGATAAGTTGCTTGAAGATCTGATAGGCCAGTTTGGGGACAAGATAGTTCCTTTCGCATACCCAAATGCAACAGGTGAGGGTTTCAACGGCTTTGCAAATCTTATAGATGAAGTTGCTTATGAATACGATGGAAAGAACAGAAAGGAAGTTCCCTTAAACGATGCCCAAAAGGCAAAGATTGATGAATACAGGGAGCTGTTCCTGGAAAGGATTGCCCTTTCCGAAGAGGCTCTAATGGAGAAGTATTTTGAGGGGGAGGAGTTCACCCAGGAAGAGATAACAAGGGGAATAAGGGGAAGCGTTTCAAACGGAACCCTGGTACCACTTGTTGTAGGCTGTGCTGAAAAGGCGATTGGAGCAGATTTCCTTCTTGACCTTATTCAAAGATACATTCCGTCTCCAGCTGATGTTGGAAGCGTAGAGGGAACCAAGGACGGAGAGGAGATCATCAGAAAGGTGGATGTAAACGAGCCATTCTCAGCTGTTGTCTTCAAGACCGTAGTTGACCCCTTCGTAGGAAAGCTGACCCTGTTCAAGGTTGTTTCAGGTAAGCTGACAAGAGATACCGAGGTTTACAACTCAACCAAGGAAAAGGCGGAGAAGCTGGGCGGCCTGTTTATCCTTAGGGGTAAGAACCAGGTTGATGTATCGGAGATCATGGCAGGGGATATTGGGGCGACTTCAAAGCTTGCCTACACCCAGACCGGTGACACCCTTTGCGACAAGAACAACCAGACACTTTATGAGACAATAAAGTATCCTCAGCCAACACTGTTCATGGCTGTTGAGCCAAAGAACAAGGGCGACGAGGAAAAGATAGGTACATCCCTAAACAAGATGATAGATGAGGATCCAACCTTTGTAATAGAGAGAAACACAGAGACCAAGCAGCTGCTAATCGGTGGACAGGGCAACATGCAGCTTACTGTTATTGTTGACAAGCTGAAGACAAACTTTGGGGTTGAAGTAGTTCTCAAGAGTCCAAAGATTGCCTTTAGGGAGACCATAAAAGGCACAGCAACCGTACAGGGCAAGCACAAGAAACAGTCAGGTGGAGCAGGCCAGTATGGTGATGTCCATATGAGATTTGAGCCATGCGAGGAGGAGTTTGTCTTCCAGGAGGAGATATTCGGTGGATCCGTTCCAAGAAATTTCTGGCCGGCTGTTGAAAAGGGAGTCAGGGAATCCCTTGAGCACGGAGTTCTGGCAGGCTATCCTGTAGTAAACATCAAGGCTACACTATTTGATGGTTCATACCATGACGTTGACTCAAACGAGATGGCATTCAAGATTGCAGCCTCCGTTGCCTTCAAGAAGGGTATGGAGGAGGCAAAGCCAATTCTTCTTGAGCCCATCGTAAAGGTTGAGGTGAAGATTCCTGAGGACTACATGGGCGATGTAATGGGAGACATGAACAAAAGAAGAGGCAGGATTTTGGGTATGGAGCAGCAGGCTGACGGAAGCCAGAAGATCATAGCAGAAGCTCCCCATACTGAGATGTTTGAGTACGCAATTGACCTTAGGGCTATGACCCAGGCAAGAGGAAGCTTCACAATGGAATTTGTAAGATATGAAGAAGTTCCTCAAATGATAGCGGAAAAAATCATTGCAGAGGCAAAGGCAGAAAAAGAGAATAATTAGTCAATTGTTCAGCCCGGTTTTAAACCGGGCTGAAATTTTATGTAACTATTGCAAAATAATGGTTTACATGGAATTATATTGTGGTATAATGACTATATAAATCAATATGTACAAGAATGTTTGGTATGACAAATGCAAGAAGGTGATTCCTTTTTGTGTACTGTCAAACGACAAAGGCAAACCTATCGAAAGGTAGGGACGCAAAGCTATAGGGCCTGAAAAGGCAGCCAGCTACCGAAAGGAGAGTTTACACGTGAAAAGGAGAATATTGAGCCTTTTAATGGCATTTGTTTTTTTATTTGGAATAGTTGGGACATCAAACGCTGCTGAAAGCTTCGGCGTTACAACCATAGATAACAATCAGCTTATGATTAACAGCGTGGCATATGGAAACAATATGAGAGTCATGGTGGAAAAGGGTACCGAGAAGTACTTCTACAGCATGAACAATACCCAGGAATTCATTCCTCTTCAGCTAGGAGATGGAGTCTACACCGTGAAGCTTCTTAAGAACATCGAGGGGAACAAGTACCAGGTTCTGGGAAAATCAGAAGCCAATATATCCCAGTGGAATGAGAATGTATACCTGACATCAAGCCAACCTGTATACTGGAGCGAGCAGACAGCCATGGAAGGCTTGGCAGCAAGCCTGTTTGCTGAGACGGATTCTGATTACCAGAAGATGCTGAAGGCATACAAGTACATGGTTAACAACATTAAATATGACTATGAGAAGATAAACTACCTAAGCGATTCCTACATACCGTCAATCGATGAGACCATAACAAGTGGTCAGGGAATCTGCTACGATTATTCGGCACTTTTCGCAGGTCTGTTAAGATCCCAGGGGATCCCGACCAAACTGGTAAAGGGATACGCTGCTGGAGTTGACGTTTACCACGCATGGAATGAGGTATATGTAAACGGAAGCTGGATAATAATCGACACAACATTTGATGCAGCTTACTACCAGAATGACATGACTGTCAAGATGGCAAAGAGCCAATTGGAATACCAAAAAGTTCGAGAATATTAAATTAAGCCTGTTAGGGCTTAATTTTTTTGGGTAAAAGACAAAGAAAGTCAAAGTCAGAAGGAAGGGATTAGCATGGCTGGATTGAGCAACCTCATCGAACAGTTTATAAAGGAACTGATCGATGAGATGGACGGTGTGGTTGAAATACAGAGAAATGAGCTGGCAAGCCAATTTGAATGCGCACCCTCTCAGATAAACTATGTCCTGAGCACAAGATTTACCCCATATAAAGGCTACTATATCGAGAGTAGAAGAGGTGGCGGTGGGTATATTAAAATAGTAAAAGTGAAGCTCCAGGAGGATCTGAGTCTTAACAATATAATCCAGAATATAGTTGGGGAATCACTGACAGAAAACAAGGCATATGAGATTGTTGCGGCCCTAGGGGAGGAAGAGGTAATATCCCCGAGGGAGGCTGAGATCATAAAGGCTGCCGTAAGTGACAGGGCCTTCAATTGTGACCCTGGAGAGAGAAATGTAATTAGAGCATCTGTCCTAAGGAACATACTGCTGGTTCTTGTAAAATAGATTGGAGTGAGACAGACTATGAAATGCGAATCCTGCAATGAAAGGGAAGCCAAGATTCACTACACCAGCATAATAAACGGAGTCATGGAAGACCATCATCTCTGTGAAATATGTGCTGCGGGCATACAGAAGGACATCCAGGAGAATTTCCCCCTGCACAAGCTCTTTGAGGGAGTTACGGTTGATACCAAATGCCCCAGTTGTGGATTGAGCTACGAGAAGTTCAGGTCCACAGGCAAGCTTGGATGCTCAAGATGCTATGACGCATTTGGAAAGGAGCTGTCAAATGTCATCCGTGGAATCCATGGGCACACAAAGCATAGCGGAAAGATTCCAAAGAGAGGCTACTCGATGGTAAGGCACCAGGAGGATATAGACAGCCTTGACAAGGAGCTCCAGGAAGCCGTAAAACAGGAGGAGTATGAGAGGGCTGCTGTCCTACGGGATGAAATAAAGAGGATCAGAAACATAATGGATTCAGACAAAAGAGGTGAGTAGGATGACAATTTGGCTAGATCCGCAGGAATACGACCCAGTGGTTGTAAGCACTAGACTAAGGGTGGCGAGAAATCTCCGGGAAGAGGTATTTCCTCTTTATTCTACCAGAGACCAGGCCCAGGAAACTGCAGATGAGATTATAAATGCCGTTGATGAGAAATTCCCCGAGGGTGATTACAGGCTTTACCGATTAAGGGAAATGGAAAGCCGTGAAAGGGTCAGGTTTATGGAGAACCACATCATAAGCCCGGGACTTCTTGAGCATATAGACAAGGGCTGCTTTTTCATGCGTGAGGATGAGAGGGTAACCATCATGATCAATGAGGAGGATCACATCAGGCTTCAGACATTGTTGCCAGGCTTGGACCTAATGGGTGGCTGGGAGCTGTGCTCCCAGATTGATGACCTTCTGGAGGAAAAGCTTGATTTTGCATATCACGCAGAGTACGGTTATCTGACAGCCTGTCCCACAAACACGGGAACGGGACTCAGGGCTTCTGTGATGCTTCATCTGCCAGGTGTGACAATGACCGGGCACATTGGTAGCATAATCAACGCCCTAAGAAAGATAGGCCTTACCATAAGGGGACTCTATGGCGAAGGTACCGAGGCTGTAGGGGACCTTTACCAGGTATCAAACCAGCTTACCCTTGGCGAGTCCGAGGAGGAGATAATCGAGAAGCTCAACAGGGTTGTCCAGCAGCTGATCAAGAGGGAAAAGAGCACAAGGACATACTTTATGGAAAAGAAGGAAACGGAGCTTGAGGACAAGGTCTACAGGTCTCTGGGAATTCTCAGAAGTGCAAGGATACTTTCCTCAAAGGAGGCCATGAAGCATATATCAATGGTTAAGCTTGGCTCTGACATCGGAATACTGAAGGATTTCAGGGGCAGCGACCTTATCAGGCTGATGATATGGATCAAGCCCGGGAATGTTCAGGTTTCAGAAAAAAGGGCCATGGACAAGAAGGAGAGAGACAAGGTCAGGGCGGACCTGACTAGAGAATATTTCAAGTGATGGAGGTATATTATGGGAATGTTTGGTAGATTCACTGAAAGGGCACAGAAATCAATTTTGCTTGCCCAGGAGGAGGCAAAGAAGTTCAATCACAACTATGTGGGAACAGAGCATCTTCTGCTGGGTCTTATTGCTGAGGAACAGGGCATAGCAGCCTTGAGCCTCAAGGAGATGGGGGTTACCCTGGACAATGCAAGAAAGCAGGTTTATGACATTGTGGGAATGGGTGAAGAGACAGTGGAGCTGGTTGGATTTACCCCAAGGACCAAGAAGATATTTGAGCTTGCAGTGAGTGAGGCAAGAAACCTGGGACACAACTACGTTAGCACGGAGCACCTGATCCTTGGCCTTATTGGGGAAGGAGAGGGAATAGCTGTAACCATCCTAAGGAGGATGGGAGTTGACCCTGCCAAGCTGGCGGAGTCCGTTGCAAAGAAGCTTACCCAGGCAACACCAAAGCAGCAGCAGGCTCAGCAGCAACAGCAAAATGGGAAAAAGGGTCAATCAAACCTTGAAAAATACAGTATAGATCTTAACAAGATGGCACAGGATGGGGAAATCGACCCAGTAATAGGACGGATGAAGGAAATCGAAAGGGTTGTACAGGTCCTGAGCAGAAGAACCAAGAATAATCCTGTCCTTATAGGGGAGCCTGGAGTGGGTAAGACCGCCATAGCGGAGGGACTTGCCCAGAAGATAGTTGAAGGGGATGTCCCTGAAATCATAAAGGACAAGAGGATTGTGACCCTGGATCTGCCTGGCATGATTGCAGGTGCTAAGTACAGGGGTGAGTTTGAGGAGAGACTCAAGTCCGTGATGAAGGAGCTGAAGGATGCAGGTGATGTGATCCTCTTTATTGACGAGCTGCACACAATAGTCGGAGCCGGAGCTGCAGAGGGGGCAATCGACGCCTCCAACATACTGAAGCCTACTCTTGCAAGAGGTGAGCTACAGATAATTGGAGCCACCACAATAGACGAGTACAGGAAGCATATTGAAAAGGATACGGCCCTTGAAAGAAGGCTTCAGCCAATAATGGTTGAGGAGCCCAACATACAGGATACAATCAAGATCCTGGAGGGTCTGAGGGATAGGTACGAAGCCCACCATGGCGTGAAGATACTTGATGATGCCCTTGAGGCTGCAGCAGAGCTTTCCCACAGGTATATCGCAGACAGGTTCCTGCCTGACAAGGCAATCGACCTGATAGATGAGGCTGCGTCGAAGATAAGGGTTAACACCTACGTTGCCCCGGATGACCTGAAGGACCTTGAGGAAAGGCTGGAGGAGCTGGAGCATGAGAAGGAAGAGGCCATCAACACCCAAAACTTCGAGAAGGCGGCCAATATAAGGGACAAGGAAAAGGATATAAAGGAGCAGATTGAAAGCAGGAAGATTAAGTGGCAGAAGCAAAAGCAGGAGAATAACCTTGTTGTTGGCTACGATGAGATAGCTGAGATCGTATCCAATTGGACCGGGGTTCCTGTAAGCAGAATGACCACTGAGGAAAGTGAAAGGCTCTTGAAGCTTGAGGAGGTTCTCCACAGAAAGGTGGTAGGCCAGGACCAGGCTGTCAAGGCAGTTTCAGCTGCGGTTAGAAGGGCAAGGGTAGGGCTCAAGGATCCAAGGAAGCCAATTGGAAGCTTTATCTTTGTGGGACCAACGGGAGTTGGAAAAACCCACCTTGCCAAGGCTCTTGCCGAAGCCCTCTTTGGTGAGGAGGATGCAATGATAAGGATTGACATGAGTGAGTATATGGAGAAGCACTCCGTGTCAAGACTTGTGGGGTCTCCTCCAGGATATGTTGGCTATGACGAGGGTGGTCAGTTGACGGAAGCGGTTAGAAGAAAGCCATATTCAGTTGTTCTTTTCGATGAAATAGAAAAGGCACACCCGGATGTCTTCAACATGCTTCTCCAGATTCTTGATGACGGCAGGCTCACGGATAACAAGGGGAGGACAGTTGACTTCAAGAATACAGTCATAATCATGACCTCCAATGCCGGAGCGACCTCCATCAAGAAACAGAATGTACTGGGCTTTGCAGCTGCAGAGGACAAGGACGTCCAGGAATATGACAGAATGAAGGATATCATAACTGAGGAGCTTAAAAGGACCTTCAGACCGGAGTTTCTCAACAGGCTGGATGAGGTTATTGTATTCCACGGCCTTAAGGAAGACCAGGTTGAGGAGATTGTTGATATAATGGTAAGGGATCTTGAGAAGAGAATGGAGAAGATTGGTGTCAACATAAGGATTTCCGATGAAACCAAGAAATATATTTCAAAGCACGGCTTTGACGCTGTGTTTGGGGCAAGACCTCTTGAAAGGACCATCAGAAAGATGATTGAGGATCAGCTTGCTGAGGAGATCCTTAAGGGTACGGTTTCCAAGGACGAAAGGATTAATGTTGAGTATGACGGAGAGAAGCTGACCTTCAACAAGGCATAAGAATACACTAAGGTCCCGGGAGGAGAAATTATTGGCTAAGAAAAGCAAGATAAACAGATGCAGTGAATGTGGATACGAAATGGTTGGATTTATGGGAAGGTGTCCTGAATGTGGCGCATTCGGATCCTTTCAGGAAGTTGAAAGGGCTGAAACCTCCTCCGGTAGAAAGGTAAAGACCGCAACCACTGCAGAAAGACTAAACAGGATACAGGCAACAAACAGTATGAGGATAAAGACCTCCATAAATGAGTTTGACAGGGTTATGGGTGGCGGAATCATAAAGGATTCCGTCACAATACTAACTGCCAAGCCAGGTGCGGGAAAATCCACCCTGCTTCTCCAGGTTGCAAACGACCTGGCAAGACAGGGAATCAAGACCCTCTATGCCTCGGGAGAGGAGTCAACCTCCCAGATCAAGTCAAGGGCTGACAGAATCCTCAAGCAGATTCATGACGATCTTCATGTTGTTTCGGACAACAGCCTGAACTCCATTCTTGATATCATAGAGAAGACAGATGCTAGATTCATCATTGTTGACAGCATCCAGACCTTCACATTGGATGAGTTTCCAACATCCAGGGCAGGCTCTCCCACCCAGACCATGGAATGTGCATACGAGCTTGTAAAGATTGCAAAAAGACCTGAAAAGCCCAGGATCGTCTTCATAGTCGGTCAGATGACAAAGGATGACGAATTGGCAGGTGTTAGGGCTCTTGAGCATTTGGTGGATACTGTTCTTGTGATCGAGGGAGAAAGTGGCGAGGAGCTGAGAAGCCTGGTCTCAACAAAGAACAGGTATGGGTCTACAGGCGAAATGGGTTTTTTCAATATGACAGAGGATGGAATGGTTTCAATAGACAACCCATCTGAGTACTTCATGACAAAAAGGTCTGAGGAGAACCAGGTCTCAGGAAGCGCCCTGACTGTTGTAAGGGAGGGAACAAGACCAATACTCCTTGAGGTGGAGTCTCTTGTATCCCCATCATTCACCCCATACCCGGCAAGGATTGGGGAATCCATGAAGCGTGAGCAGATGAACACCCTTGTGTCAATACTGGAGCAAAGGGGAGGAATGCCCCTATATGATAAGAATGTTGTAATAAAAACAACTGGAGGAATCAAGCTAAAGGAGCATTCGGCAAACCTGGCCGTTATTGTCAGCATAGTTTCCTCAGTTCATGACAGAGCGGTGGGTAGTGATATGGTATTCCTGGCTGATGTTGGCTTGACTGGGGAGCTCAAGAAGGTTCCTTCCCTGGATGCCAGGCTTAGGGAGGCAGACAGGATGGGAATTAGGACTGCCTTTGTATCCGCAGACTACGGAAGGGGAACCAAGCTTGAGAATCTCAAGGTTGTAAGGCTCAGAACCCTGAAGGATGTTCTTGGAAAGGTATTTTAGATTGAATTTAGAATAAAAAAGACACTCTGAAAACTGTTCCTTGTTTTCAGAGTGTCTTGTATTCTTTTTAATACGAATAGGAAATTTCTACTTTTTTAGATCATGAAATTTCCGTGCATGAGTATCATAAAAAGCTTCCTTAATACGCTACAGATGCTTTTTTTATTTCATGCCGTATACGCCCAGGGTCTTGGTTCTGTCCAGTTCCTTCTTTACAGTGTCCTTTAATCTGAAGTCCAGGGTGTTTGCAAGGGATGCCAGAAAATAGATGTAGGCTCCTATCTCTTGCTCCAGGACCTCCTTACAGTTGGGGCAGATGTCACCAACTACGTGTGAGTCCACCTTGGCAAGTGCGTCTGTAAGTGTTTCGGAATTGAAATCCTGCCTTTGAGCGTCTATTTCTATACAGCCACAGGATGTAACTGATTTTGCCACAGCCCTGTTGATTCTGGCGTTGTACTCATCCAGCTTGGTCATAATGTCCAGGATGCTCTTGTGTCTTACAAGTGTTCCAGATACCTGATTCTGCAATTCTTCTATTAGATTTTCCTGATTTGTCCCGTTAACCATATGAACCTCCTCTTGTTAAGTTCTCAACTTAATTATACGGTTTAATGCATCAGGTTGTCAAACCGAAATGGGGTCGATTTGTCTACATATTAAGTTATGGTCATTAATTTAAAATATTATTGACACGATTTACACTTCTATGGTAATATATTAACTTTACTTATTGGCTTTTCTACGCTATAATAATATAATGAGGGAATACTATGGGGAGGTTTTGATATGTTCAAAATTGGCGATAAGATTGTTTATCCTATGCATGGCGCTGGAGTGATTGAAAAGCTTGAAACAAAGGAAATATTAGGTGAGAAGAGAGAGTACTTCATCATCAAGATGCCCATTGGGGATATGAAGGTTATGGTTCCAGTATCAAATGTTGAAGAGGTAGGAGTGAGGGAGATAATTTCCCCTGATGAAATAGAAGACATCATGTCCATCCTTAGGGGGCACAAGACGAAGATGCCTCAGAACTGGAACAGAAGATACAGAATAAACATGGATAGGATCAAGACAGGAGACATCCATGAGATTGCATCTGTAGTGAGAAATCTTACCATACTTGACAACGAGAAGGGTCTGTCCACTGGAGAGAGAAAAATGCTGAGCAATGCAAAGCAGATGCTTCTTTCAGAGCTTGTTTTGGTTACAGGGGATCCCTATGAAGATATTGAGAAGCTTGTTGACAAGGAAATCATGGAGAATGAGGGTATCGATGAGGATGAGGATGGGGATGAGACGGAAGAATAAACTTATACTGGCATTACATTGCCAATAGGTTTATAATGGAGACTATGGGAAAAAACAGGAGGTGGAATTATGGTTAAGAAAATAGCCAGGGTTCTTATCGGACTCTTTGGTATGCTTCTGGGTTATCTGGCATACACTGGGTTCAAGGGCCTTGAGTTGGTCAATGTCACTGGCATGGCAGAGCTTGTTGCGATCGTTATTTTTATATCTGTATTTGGAATTATATTTTTTATTTTTTCTTCTAAGATCATCAAGCAAGGCCAGAACATTGCAAAAGTAATTGAAGGGGAGCTGCAAAGATTCTCCATCCAGAATATTGCACTGGGAGCGGTTGGACTTATCATAGGGCTAATAATTGCCTATCTGCTGAGCCAACCACTTTACAGACTGGAAATACCTTATGTTGGAGTTGTTGCATCCATAATACTCTATGGATTGTTGGGTTATCTTGGAGTGACCATACCCAACAGGAACATAGAGGATATAACAACCACACTTGGGAATTTCACAGGAAATATCGGAACGGGGAAGAAGAACCACAAGGAAAAGAATGGCGAGAGGGGTGCCTGCCCAAAGATTCTCGATACCAGTGTAATAATCGACGGTAGAATTGCTGATATTGTGAAGACGGGATTCATTGAGGGACCATTGGTAATTCCTGTATTTGTGCTGGAGGAGCTTCAGCATATTGCTGACTCATCTGACGGACTGAAGAGAAACAGGGGTAGACGCGGTCTGGATATACTGAATAGGATCCAGAACGAGCTGGATACTGAAATTATAATCCATGAGAAGGAATTCGACGAGGTAAGCGAGGTTGATTCAAAGCTATTGAAGCTTACCCAGTATATGAAGGGTAAAATCATCACCAACGACTATAACCTCAACAAGGTGGCCGAGGTTCACAGAATCGAGGTCCTAAACATCAACGAGCTTGCAAATGCTGTCAAGCCTGTTGTTTTACCAGGGGAAGAGATGGTTGTGCAGGTTGTCAAGGATGGTAAGGAAGCAGGCCAGGGTCTTGCATATCTTGACGACGGGACCATGATAGTAGTAGAATCAGGTAGAAAATATATTGGAGAAACCATAGATGTGATAGTCACATCTGTTCTCCAGACCTCTGCTGGAAGAATGATATTTGCAAAGCCCAAGGCATTGTATGACAAGGCGGTATAGAAGTTGAGCATAGGTAATAAAAGTTTGTTGAGGTGGTCTAATGTATAAGGGAAATTTCGTGTCAGTGATAATAGCTGCCGCTGGTATGAGCAACCGGATGGGAAGCAAAATTAACAAGCAGTTCATCGTCATTGACAATAAGCCGATACTTGCCCACACGATCGAGAAATTCGAAGCCTGCAAATATGTGGATGAGATTATTGTCGTGTCAAAGGAGCAGGAGGTTGAGTACTGTCGCAAGGAAATTGTGAGAAAGTACGGCTATAGAAAGGTAACCAACATCATAAAGGGTGGAAGGGAAAGGCAGGATTCCATATACAATGGAATCATGGCACTTAATGAGGGGACAGACATTGTACTTACCCACGATGGAGCAAGACCCTTTGTAAGGATGGAATCAATAATAAATGGAATAAAGGGCGCCCTTGAGCATGGTGCGTGTGTGATTGGGGTTCCCCTTAAGGATACCATAAAGGTAATAGAGGAGAACAACCAGGTTCACCATACACCAAACAGAGCGCTTTTGTGGGCTGCACAGACTCCCCAGTGCTTCAGGATCGAACTTCTGAAGGAGGGCTACGAATATGCAATCGCTGAGGGAATCCTCGGGACTGACGACAGCTCACTGGTGGAGAAGACGGGTTATCCCGTCAAGATGATCATGGGAACCTATGACAATATTAAAATAACTACGCCTGAGGATCTTGTGGTGGCAGAATCAATTGCCAAGGAGAAGACTCTTAGCATCTCGGGCAGAGACTAGGAAGTGAAGCTTGATGAGAGTTGGAATAGGATATGATGTCCACAAGCTGGTGGAGGGAAGAAAGCTTATAATCGGAGGGGTCCAGGTTCCCCATGAAATGGGACTACTGGGTCACTCTGATGCGGATGTCCTGGTCCACAGCCTTATGGATGCAATATTGGGCGCAATGAGTGCAGGAGATATTGGGAAGCACTTTCCCGATACGGATATGGACTACAAGGACATATCCAGCATGATCCTACTTGAAAGGGTATTCCAGGTAATGAGGGAGAAGGGCTACAGGCTTGTCAATGCAGACAATGTAATAGCTGCACAAAGGCCAAAGCTTGCCCCCTATATAGATCAGATGAGAGAGAACATTGCCAGGGTTCTCCAGGTTCCTGTAGAGGATATTGGAGTCAAGGCAACCACAACTGAGAGACTCGGCTTTGAAGGTCGAGAGGAGGGAATATCCTCCTATAGCACATGTCTGCTGGAAAAATCAATTGACAATAGGTAGGGTTTTGTGTAAACTTATTTGTGTCAGCTTCGATGGGAGCTAGTATTGTATCACGGTCCAAGAGAGGAGATCCAAGGCTGGAAGATTTCCGTCCCTCTGATATGAGAACCTGTCCCGGAGCATTCCGCAAAAACGGAACGTTTGGCTACGTTAAAGCCCTTAAAGTGAACCCTGTGGGTTTATAAGAGTGGTACCGCGGAATATACCTTTCGTCTCTTGGAGAGACGAAGGGTTTTTTTGTTATTTAAATATAAAATTTGGGGTGAAAAGTATGAGAATGTCAAAAATGTATATGCCTACCTTGAGGGAAACACCCTCTGAGGCAGAGATACCAAGTCATCAGCTGCTTTTGAGGGCTGGGATGATCAGAAAGCTAGTAAGTGGAGTCTATTCATATCTTCCACTTGGCTACAGGGCCATCAAGAAGGTGGAGAAGGTTGTAAGGGAAGAGATGGATGCAGCAGGTTCACAGGAGCTTCTAATGTCGGCAATACAGCCAAGGGAGCTTTGGGAGTCATCGGGAAGATGGGCCAACTTCGGTCCGGAAATGTGGAGGCTAAAGGACAGGAACGACCGTGAATTCTGCCTTGGACCGACACACGAGGAGTATTTCACAGACCTTATAAAGGATGAGATAAAGTCCTACAAGCAGCTTCCACTTAGCATCTATCAGATCCAGACCAAGTACAGGGATGAAAAGAGACCAAGATTTGGCCTTATGAGATGCAGGGAGTTTATCATGAAGGATGCCTACAGCTTTGATACCGATGAGGAAGCCATGAAGGTGGCCTACCAGAAAATGTGGGATGCCTATGACAGGGTATTTACCAGACTTAAGCTTAATTACAAGGTGGTACAGGGAGATACAGGTGCTATGGGAGGTAAGGTTTCCCATGAGTTCACCGCCATGAGTGAGGTTGGAGAGGGCGTCATAGCCTACTGTAATAGCTGTGACTTTGCCGCAACGGATGAGAAGGCACAGGTTATTTATTCAATTCCTCAAAAGGATGAGGAGGAGAGGGCAGTGGAGAAGGTTCTGACTCCTGAAGTCAAGACCATTGACGGACTTGTTGACTTCTTCAGCATTGAAAGATACAGATTCGGCAAGGCCCTTGTATTCCTTGCCCAGGGCGAGCCTGTTGTGGTAGTGATCCCGGGAGACCGTGAGCTAAATGAGACAAAGCTTGCCAACTACCTGATGGTTCCAGGACATGAGCTTGAGATGGCGGATGAGGATACAATCAAGAAGATTTCAGGTGCAAACAAGGGCTTTACAGGTCCCGTTGGGCTTGCAGAAGGCACAAGACTCCTTGTGGACCAGCGTGTCACAACCCTTAAGAATATTGTAGTTGGTGGAAACGAGACGGATTATCACCTCATAAACGTCAATTACGGAAGGGACTTCCAGGGAGAGGTTGTTGAGGATCTTCTGATGGTCCAGGAAGGCGACACCTGCCCGACCTGTGGTGAAAAGCTTTCCCTTGACAGGGGGATTGAGGTGGGAAACATATTCCAGCTTGGAACCAAATACAGCGAGAGCCTAAAAGCTACCTACCTTGACGTCAATGGCAAGGAGCAGCCCTTTGTAATGGGAAGCTACGGAATAGGAGTTTCCAGAAGTGTGGCTGCAGTGGTTGAGCAATACCACGATGAGAAGGGTATAATTTGGCCATTTGTTGTTGCTCCATACCATGCTGTTGTTACTATTGTAAACACCAAGAAGGATGAGCAGAACCAGCTGGGAGAAAAAATATACCAAGACCTTAAAAAGATGGGCGTCGAGGTTCTCCTTGACGACCGTAATGAAAGACCTGGGGTCAAGTTTACCGACAGGGAGCTTGTCGGAATACCGGTACAGATAACAGTTGGCAAGCTGGCTGGCGATGGAATCATTGAGTTTTCCCTAAGAAAGAGGGAAGGCAAGCAGGAGATAACTGCTGACAAGATTGAGGGACTGATTCTTGAGGCATTTGAAGAGGAAGGATTTTCTCTTTAAGCGCCTCCATAAAGGGTATTAGTTTACAGAGGATTGATATAAATTCAGGAGGTGTGAGAATTGAGTGATGTAAGAGTTAGATTTGCCCCCAGTCCCACGGGATATCTTCATATTGGAGGCTTGAGAACTGCTTTGTACAATTACCTTTTCGCCAAGAAGAACGGCGGTAAGTTTGTACTGAGGATTGAGGATACGGATCAGACCAGATTCGTTGAAGGTGCCATAGAAAACCTTATTGATTCCCTGCACTGGGCTGGCGTCCAGTATGACGAGGGCGTGTTCGTTGAGGATGGCAAGATTGTGGAGAAGGGGGATTTCGGGCCCTATGTACAGTCAAAGAGGCTTGATATATACAGAAGGTATGTTGACGAGCTGATAGAAAACGGTCACGCATACTACTGCTTCTGCTCAAAGGAAAGACTGGAAGCAGTAAGGGAAGAGCAGAAGATGAAGGGCATGGTTCCCAAATATGACGGCTTTTGCAGGAACGTATCCCTTGAGGATGCCAAGAAGAGGGTTGCCGCTGGAGAAGACCATGTCGTAAGACTGAAGCTCCCCCACAACAGGGACATCCACTTCCATGACCTTGTCAGGGGTGACATAACAATAAATACCAACGATATAGACGACCAGGTATTGCTTAAGTCTGACGGCTTTCCCACCTACCATATGGCGGTTGTTGTGGATGACCACCTTATGGGGATAAGCCACATTGTAAGGGGAGAGGAATGGCTTCCATCCACTCCAAAGCATGTGTACATGTATGAGGCCTTTGGTTGGGAGAAGCCAACCTATGTGCACCTGCCAACCGTCCTTAACAAGGAGAGGAAGAAGCTTTCCAAAAGACATGGGGACGTATCCGTTGACGATTTCAGAACCAAGGGATATCTTCCTGAGGGTCTTGTGAACTACCTTGCTCTTGTAGGATGGAGCCCGGAGGGTAATGAGGAAATACTGTCCATGGAGGAAATGGTGGACAAGTTCTCCTTTGACAGGGTTTCGAAAACAGGTGGAATCTTTGACAAGGACAAGCTTGACTGGGTTAACAGCCACTATATAAGGAGTGAAAGCCTTCAAAGGATAAAGGATATGACCCTGCCTTACCTGATTGAAGCGGGCTACATGGATGAGGATTTTGCCAGGGAGAATTCCCACTGGGTGGATGTCCTCATTGAGACCGTAAGGGAAGGTCTTGCAACCGTAAATGAGGTTGTTGAGAAGGTGGAGTTCATATTCCAGGAGAATCCAGTGTATGAAGCTGAAGCCTATGATGAGTTTTTGAACAACGAAAACGGGAAAACCCTTATGGAGGCAATCATAAAGGAAGCTGGGGAATCAGACCAGATAAGCCTGGAGAATGCAAAGGACTTCATGAAGAGGATTCAGAAGAACACCGGAATAAAGGGCAAGAATCTCTTCATGCCCACAAGGGTTGCCTTGACTGGAAGTGCACATGGACCTGAGCTTGTGAATGTGCTTTATCTCCTTGGTAACGAAAAGATAGCTGAACGGGCTCAAAAGGTACTGGATATAATTGACTGATGGCTGCTTCATATAATAGAATGAGAGTAGCATAGACTGGTTTTGACCCTTGCGTTGGACCATTATTCAGGTTGAAGATCGTCTCTGCTCAGATCAGGGGCGATTTTTGTTTAGTAATGTTAAGGAGGACTCATATGAAGCTATTTAATTCATTGACAAGAAAAAAGGAAGACTTTGTTCCACTGGTGGAGGGGCAGGTTAGCATGTACAACTGCGGACCCACGGTTTATAACTTTATCCACGTCGGAAATGCAAGACCGCTTGTTACCTTTGACACCCTCAGAAGATACTTCATATACAAGGGCTATGACGTAAGGTTTGTACTGAATTTCACGGATATCGACGACAAGCTTATAAACAAGGCCAAGGAGGAGAACATAACAGTCAAGGAGGTTGCCGACAGATACATCGAAGCCTTCAAGGAGGATGCTGGGGCCCTGGGGATATACCAGTACAACACCATCAATCCCAAGGCCACCGACTATATATCCCAGATGGTTGACTTCATAAAGGCCCTGGAGGAAAAGGGAGCGGCCTACGAGGTTGACGGGAATGTCTACTTCAGCATCGAGAGTGCCAAGGATTATGGGAAATTGAGCAAGAAGAACATAGATGAGCTGGTAAGTGGTGCCAGAATAGATGTGAACGAGGACAAGAGGAACCCAATGGATTTCGTCCTTTGGAAAAAGGAGAAGCCTGGGGAACCATCATGGGATAGCCCATGGGGAAAGGGAAGACCCGGCTGGCACATTGAGTGCTCTGTAATGGCAAAGGCACTTCTGGGTGAAACCATAGACATTCACTCTGGAGGAGAGGACCTTCAGTTCCCACACCACGAGAATGAGATTGCACAATCTGAGACCCTTTCAGGAAAGCCATTTGCAAAATACTGGCTCCATAATGGCATGCTGTTTGTTGACAATCAGAAGATGTCCAAATCCCTTGGAAACTTCTTCACTCTGAAGGAAATCCAGGAGGAATATGAAATGGAGGTCCTGAGGTTCTTTCTCCTTTCAGCCCACTACAGAAAGCCAATCAACTTCAGTAGGGAGATCATGGACCAGAACAGGAACGGTCTGGAAAGGCTCTACAGTGCCAAGAAGAATCTGGAATTCCTCTTGGGCAAGGACCTTCCCGAGAGCCTGGGAGATGATGATTCAGTCATGGCAGAAATCGACGCCTTCAAAAGAAGCTTCGAGGACAGCATGGATGACGACTTGAACACTGCGGATGCAGTTGCGGCAATATTTGACCTTGTCAAGTACACAAATTCAAATTTCTTGGAGGAACCATCCAGAAAAACAGTTCAGCACTCATATGATACACTTATGAAGCTGGCCAGGGTTCTGGGAATTCTTACAAGGAAGGAAGAGATCCTTGATGAGGAGATACAAAGGCTGATTGAAGACAGGAATGAGGCAAGAAGGAACAAGGATTTTGCAAAGGCAGACCAGATAAGGGATGAACTGCTGGATCAGGGAATCGTTCTTGAGGACACGAGAGACGGTGTAAAATGGAAAAGAGTATAGCTGTCAAATCCTTCAGGGACGTCAATGAGGGCTTGAAGGGTGAGGACCTTAGGATGATGTCTCCCCTGCAGCTGGCATATATTGGCGATGCTGTTTTTGAACTGCTTGTTAGAACTGCAATCATGTCCAGGGATGTGAATGTTAACAAGCTCCACAAGGAGGCGACAAAGTACGTGAAGGCCAATGCCCAGGCAGAGTCAGTACTAAAGCTGGATGAGCTGCTTACTGATGAGGAAAAATCCTTCATACGAAGAGGGAGAAACGCAAGGATAAACTCCTCTCCAAAGAATGTTGATCTGAGGGATTACAAGTATGCCACAGGCTTTGAATGCCTCTTGGGCTATTTATACCTGTCGGGAAATGAAGAAAGGCTGTTGGAGCTTTTCAGGCACATATACCTGCATGATACAGAAGGGGGAAATGACAAATGAAGGTTGAATTGTTGAGATATACTCCAGAGGGTGAGAAACTGGTTGCCTCAGCTGCAAAGCTGTGCTATTCCCCTGTGGGAATAAGTGACATTGAGGAGGGGCAGGATGACAAGAAGGTTGCTTCATTTCTTAAGCTCCTTATGGATCTGGGACACGAAAGTCCCATTGAACATGTCAGCTTTACATTTGGTATAGAGGGAGTATCAAGGACCTTGACCCACCAGCTGGTGAGACATAGGATAGCCAGCTTTTCACAGCAGTCGCAAAGATATGTAAGGCTTAACCAATTTGAGTATGTCATACCTCCTCACATCGAATCAGACCCTGAGTCAAGGAGTATTTTCATCCAGGCCATGGAGGCTGACCAAAAGGCATATGACGAGATTTCAAAGCGTTTGTTTGAGAAGCATTACAAGAGGTACCTTGATGAGGGCAGGAAAGAGAAGGATGCTAGGCAAAGAGCTGAGAAGGAAGCCATCGAGGATGCAAGATACGTGTTCCCCAATGCCTGTGAGACGAAAATCGTTGTGACCATGAATGCAAGAAGCCTGATGAACTTCTTTGCACTTAGAACCTGCAACAGGGCCCAGTGGGAGATCAGAGACCTGGCAATCCAGATGCTAAGGGAAGTCAAGAAGGTTTATCCTGTCCTGTTCAGTCATGCAGGCCCAGGCTGTGTTAACGGTCCTTGCCCTGAAGGGGAGATGACCTGTGGAAGAATTGTGGAGGTCAGGGAGTTTTTCAAGGACCTTGATGAGAAAATAGCAGCTGAGGCTGCGGTTGAATAGAGGAGAGTTTATATGAAAGAAATGTATGTATCCGGGAGAAATCCCGTTATGGAGCTTCTGAAATCGGATAAGCAGGTGGATAAGCTGTATGTCCTCAAGGGAGACCTGAAGGGCTCCATCAACAAGATTATGGGAAAGGCCAAGGACATGGGAATAGTCATACAGCAGGTTGACAAGAACAAGCTTGATTCCATGGCGGATGGCAATGCCCATCAGGGGGTTGTTGCCCTTGTAACTGGCTATGAGTATTCAGAGGTGAAGGATATGCTTCAACTTGCAAAGGGCAGGAATGAGTCCCCCTTTATCCTAGTACTTGATGGCATAGAGGACACACATAACCTGGGAGCCATAATAAGGACCGCAGAGTGCGCGGGAGTGCATGGAGTGGTCATACCCAAGAGACGGGCTGCAATGGTGAACCAGACCGTGTACAAGAGCTCTGCAGGGGCTGTAGAGCACATGATGGTGGCACAGGTGGGTAACATCTCTCAAACCATCGAAGACCTAAAGAAGGAAGGCCTGTGGGTATATGGTGCTGATATGGATGGAGAGAACCAGTACTTCAGGACTGAACTAAAGGGGGCAATTGCCCTTGTGATCGGAAATGAAGGTAAGGGTCTTTCCAGACTTGTAAAGGAAAAGTGCGATGTTCTTGTAAAGATTCCAATGACCGGGAAGGTTGGCTCACTGAATGCTTCCAATGCTGCATCGATTCTCATTTATGAGGTTGTGAGGCAGTCCTATGAAGGGAAATAAAAAGCCCAAGGAGTACCTTTTCGTGGATGGCTACAACATCATCAATTCCTGGGAAAACCTTAAGGAAATTTCAAAGGTGGACCTAGAACAGGCCAGGATGACCCTTGTTGAAATTCTGGCGGAATACAAGCATTACTCTGGGATTGAAATATTTGTGGTGTTTGATGCCTACATGGTTAAGGGTAACAACAGGAGTGAAGAGGAGTACAAGGGTATAAGGATAATATATACAAAGGAAAATGAACTGGCAGACCACTACATTGAAAAGGCTCTTGATGAAATGGGCCGTGAAATGCGGGTAAGGGTTGCAACCTCTGACTGGGTTGAACAGCAGATAATACTTTCAAGAGGTGGGATCAGGATTTCTGCCAGGGAGCTTCAGGCGGAAATAGAGGATGAAATGAGAATGGTCAACAGAAAAAGGAAAAGACTCAATACAAGAAACGACATATCAATCGGCAGGCTGGAGGATCAGGTTATGCACAAGCTTAAGGACTGGAAGGGAAAATAGTCATAATCATCAGGGAGGTTTCACAATGGTCTTCAAGGGACAAGATTCAGTAAGCGGACTAATTTATGACAAGATGTCGGACGAGGAGATTGTAAAGCTGGCCAACGGTGGGGACCTGCTGGCCTTGGAACACCTTATATACAAATATAAGGACCTTATAAAGGTAAAGGCCAAGGTCTACTACATTGTTGGAGCCGACCGGGATGACATTATCCAGGAGGGCATGATCGGACTCTATAAGGCCATAAGGGATTTCAGGGATGAGAAAACATCATCCTTTAGAAATTTTGCGGATATCTGTGTCACCAGGCAGATGATCACTGCCATCAAAACCGCTACGAGACAGAAGCATTTGCCCCTGAATGGCTATATATCCCTGAACAAGCCTATTTACAGCGACGGGACATCAACCATGGCTGAAACCGTAAGCAGCGACGGAGCCACAGACCCAATGGAGCTGTTCATCGGAAAGGAAGATCTTGATGAGACAGAGGAGAAGATAAACAGCATGCTAAGCAGTCTTGAACGGCAGGTTCTCACCTATTATGTGGAGGGGAGAAGCTACGAGGAAATAGCCCTTGACCTCAACAGACGGGTCAAAAGCATAGACAATGCCCTTCAGCGAATCAAGAAGAAGATTGAAAGATATTTGATCAATAATAAAATCACCTAAAGATGGAGGGGGAAGCTCTTCCATGCTCAAGTATGGAAACTGCAGGAGTGAAAAGTATAAATTTCCTCAACGCAATGCAGAATGAGTATTGACAAGGGTATTAATCAATAGTAAAATATCTTATTGTAAGCCCACGTAGCTCAGGAGGTAGAGCACTTGCATGGTAAGCAAGAGGTCACCGGTTCAAATCCGGTCGTGGGCTCCATATAAGACTAGAAACACCCGGACAAGTTTTCTTAAGCCATGGATAATTCAAGGGAGGAATCGAGAAATGGGAAAAGCTAAGTTTGAAAGAACGAAACCACATGTTAACGTAGGAACAATCGGTCACGTAGACCACGGTAAGACAACTCTAACGGCAGCGATAACATTTGTACTGAACAAGAGATTCGGTTCAGGAGAATTCGTAAGCTATGACAACATAGACAAGGCACCAGAGGAGAGAGAAAGAGGAATCACAATCTCAACAGCACACGTTGAGTACGAAACAGATGCAAGACACTACGCACACGTAGACTGCCCAGGCCATGCTGACTATGTAAAGAACATGATCACAGGAGCAGCACAGATGGACGGAGCAATCCTAGTAGTAAGTGCAGCAGACGGTCCAATGCCACAGACAAGAGAGCACATTCTGCTTTCAAGGCAGGTAGGGGTACCTAAGATAGTAGTATTCCTAAACAAAGAGGACATGGTAGACGATCCAGAACTGATCGAGCTTGTAGAGATGGAAGTAAGAGAGCTTCTAAGCGAATATGAATTCGACGGAGACAACACTCCAATAGTAGTGGGATCAGCCCTTAAGGCACTTGAAGATCCAGACGGCCCATGGGGAGACAAGATAGTTGCTCTAATGAAAGAAGTAGACGAGTACATCCCACAGCCAGAGAGAGACATAGAGAAGCCATTCCTAATGCCGGTTGAGGACGTATTCTCAATCACAGGTAGAGGAACAGTAGCAACAGGAAGAGTAGAAAGAGGAATCGTAAAGACTGGAGACAACGTAGAGATAGTTGGACTTACAGAAGAAGCGAGAACAGTAGTAGTAACAGGAGTAGAGATGTTCAGAAAGCTTCTTGACGAGGCGCAGGCAGGAGACAACATCGGAGTACTGCTAAGGGGAGTACAGAGAACTGAAATCGAAAGAGGTCAGGTACTTGCAAAGCCAGGATCAATCAAGCCACATACAAAGTTTGATTCAGAGGTATACGTACTGAGCAAGGAAGAGGGAGGAAGACACACACCATTCTTCAACGGCTACAGACCACAGTTCTACTTCAGGACAACAGACGTAACAGGAGACATCCAGCTTGAGGAAGGCATCGAAATGGTAATGCCAGGGGACAATGCAAGATTCTCAATTGAACTGATCACACCAATCGCGATGGAAGAGGGACTAAGATTCGCCATCAGAGAAGGTGGAAGAACAGTAGGAGCAGGCGTTGTAACAAAGGTTTACGAATAAGAGTGAAAGACTGGGTCTTTTGACCCGGTCTTTTTATGACATGGCCGAGCTTGGGTATGTTGAATTATTTATTGACACAAATAATGATTTGTGATAGGTTATATTAGTAGTGCATTAATAATGGGAGATTGTGCCCAAATTAGTTGATTTCATATATAGAGATAACACCATGGGTGAAAGTAGGAGGTGTGATAGATGAGAGACAGAGTCACATTGGCGTGTACAGAGTGCAAGCAGAGAAATTATGTAACCAAAAAGAACAAGAAAAACACAACTGAGAGAATCGAGCTTAAGAAATACTGTAAGTTCTGCAAGGCGCACACGAATCACAAGGAAACAAAATAACTGTTAAAGTAAGGATGTGAAATGATGGCAGGAGCAAACACAGGATCTGTGAGTACAAAGGATAAGATGTCCACTTACTTTAGAGGAGTTAGATCAGAGCTTAAGAAGGTTATATGGCCTGACAGGAAAGAGCTTATGAACTATACCGGAGTTGTAATATTCATCAGCGTACTGGTTGCAGTTATAGTTTATATTCTTGACCTGTTTCTAGGTGGAGTTTTATCGTTTATTATTTAGTAATACAAGGGAGGGAAGGGCCCAAGTGGTCCCTGAATTATGACGGATAAGGATATGAGTAGGGAAGAAAGAGCCAAGGATGCCAAGTGGTATGTGGTGCATACTTATTCTGGTCATGAAAATAAAGTAAAGGCCAACCTTGAGAAAATGGTAGAGAACAGGGGAATGAAGGATGATATCTTCGAAGTCGCTGTTCCAACTGAAGAATACATTGACAACAAATCCGGGAAAAAGAAGCTCAAGGAGCGAAAGATGTTTCCTGGATATGTTCTTGTTAAAATGATTATCAATGATGAGTCATGGTATTTGGTCCGAAACACCCGAGGCGTAACAGGCTTCGTTGGGCCGTCATCAAAACCGGTACCTCTTTCTGACAAGGAAGTCAGAGCACTGGGAGTACAGGAGAAGATGGTATTGCCGGCTGTTGACTTCAAGGTCAAGGACCCTGTAAAGGTTGTAGCAGGTCCTTTCGAGAACTTTATTGGAACCATTGACAGCATCAATATGGAAAAACGCAAGGTCAAGGTATATGTTTCCATGTTCGGCAGGGAAACATTGGTTGAGCTTGAGTTCGATCAGATAGAGAGAGTGTAGCCCGGGAGGAATGTCCCGGGATGGATTGATTTATAAGCAATGATGCTTTATAAATAGAAGTGCAGTGGGAGGGATTATCCCGCTAAACCACAATGAAATGAGGAGGTGGAATTATGGCAAAAAAAGTCATAGCTCTAGTTAAATTACAAATTCCAGCTGGAAAGGCAACACCAGCTCCACCTGTAGGTACTGCGTTGGGACCTCACGGAGTAAACATCATGCAGTTTACTAAAGAGTTCAACGCCAAGACTGCAGACCAGGCAGGAATGATCATACCTGTAGTATTGACTGTATATGCAGACAGATCATTTACATTTATCACAAAGACACCACCAGCACCAGTTCTTATTAAGAAGGCTGTTGGAATTGACTCAGGTTCAGGAGAACCAAACAAGAAGAAAGTTGCTAAAATATCAAAGGCTGATCTTGAAGAGATAGCTAAGATTAAAATGCCAGACCTTAATGCAGGTTCAATTGAGGCAGCCATGAGCATGGTAGCTGGAACTGCAAGAAGCATGGGCGTTGAAGTAGAAGAATAATAAATAGTGGGAGAAATTTTTCGTTAATACCACAAGGAGGTTTTTTAGTATGCCAAAGAGAGGTAAGAATTATCAAGAGAGCATAAAACTTGTTGACAGAAGCAAGCTTTATGATACATTGGATGCTATTGAGCTGGTACAGCAGACTTCAAAAGCCAAGTTCGACGAAACAATTGAGCTTGCAGTAAGACTTGGAGTAGACCCAAGACATGCAGACCAGCAGGTAAGAGGCGCTGTTGTTTTGCCACATGGTACTGGTAAGACAAGCAGGGTTCTTGTAATAGCAAAAGGTGAAAAGGTTAAGGAAGCAGAGGATGCTGGAGCTGATTTCGTCGGTGGCGATGAAATGGTTGCAAGAATCCAGAATGAAGGTTGGATGGATTTCGACGTTGTAGTTGCAACTCCAGACATGATGGGTGTTGTAGGTAGAATAGGTAGAATCCTTGGACCTAAGGGTCTTATGCCTAACCCTAAATCAGGAACTGTTACTTTTGAGGTTGAAAAGGCAGTTAATGAGATCAAGGCAGGTAAGGTTGAGTACAGAGTTGACAAGGCTAGTATCGTACACGTGCCAATAGGCAAGGTGTCATTTGGTACTGAGAAGCTTAGAGAAAACTTCATGGCAATCATGGATGCCCTTAACAAGGCAAGACCAGCCGCTGCAAAGGGTAGATACATGAGAACAGTAACAATCTCAAGCACAATGGGTCCTGGAATCAAATTAAATCCAGGAAAACTGACTGACTAGTTGACAAGAGCAGTTGTTGCTGATATAATCATCAATGTTAATTAAATAAAGAACCGCAGACAGTAGGAGCCCATAGGCTTAATACCCTACCGAGGTGAGAAATATCTAATCTGGAATTAGGGTCTCTGCGTGTCTGCGTATGAGACCTTTATTTTATACCCGTACAGGAGGTGAAGATAATATGAAGGAACATACCCTTCAAGCCAAATCAAAGATAGTTGAGGAGATTAAGGAAAAGATCGAATCATCACAATCAATGATTTTGGTTGACTACAGAGGACTTGACGTAGCGGAGTTGACCGAGCTTAGAAAGCAATACAGAGAGGCTGGAGTTGACTACAAGGTATATAAGAACACAATGATGAGATTTGCATTCAAGGACTTGGGCCTGGAAGAATTCAATGAATTCCTTAAAGGACCTTCAGCTGTGGCTTTCGGATTGGATGATCCAGTGGCTGCGGCAAAAGTTACATCAGAATTCGCCAAGAAAAACGACAAGCTTGAGATTAAAGCCGGAATCGTTGATGGAAAGATAATTGATGTCAACGGAGTCAAGAGTCTGGCAGACCTACCATCAAAAGAGGTACTTGTTGCACAGGTACTTGCTGGTATGAACGCGCCAGTTCAAGGATTCGCAAACGTACTTCAAGGTACAGTAAGAAGTCTTGCTATAGTACTAAATGCTATAGCTGAAGAGAAGGCAGCATAAATAAAATAAAAAAATTCGGAGGGATAAATAAAAATGGCAAGTGAAAAAGTATTAAACCTAATTGAAGAAGTAAAAAGCTTAACAGTATTGGAGCTTTCAGAAGTAGTAAAGGCTCTAGAGGAAGAGTTCGGAGTAAGCGCAGCAGCTCCAATGGCAGTGGCAGCAGCTCCTGCAGCAGCAGCTGAAGCAGCAGCTGAAGAGCAGACTGAGTTCGATGTAATCCTTTCATCAGCTGGTGGAGAGAAAATCAAGGTTATCAAGGCTGTAAGAGAGATCACAGGTCTTGGACTTAAAGAAGCAAAAGAGCTTGTAGACAATGCACCAAAGCCAGTTAAGGAAGGCGCAAGCAAAGAAGAAGCTGAAGAGCTAAAAGCTAAGCTTGAAGAAGTAGGAGCATCTGTAGAAGTTAAGTAATTGAAGAATAGAAAGTGGCTTTCATCATGAAGGCCACTTTTTTTCACTAAAAACGACTTAAAAAATTTGACATGACTCCAGGTGTATGATAGTATAATATATTGCATAATAATGATTATAATGGGCGTACTATACTGACATTTAGAACCTGTTATTTTCAGTTGACCGATGAGTTGGTACCACCAAAAGCTGGGGCTTTTGGCTATTTTAGTTTAATGAGGGGTGAAGTTTTAATGGTACATCCTGTAACATTTGGTAAGCGGGTCAGGATGAGTTATTCCCGCATCGATGAAGTACTTGATCTGCCTGATTTGATTGAGGTGCAGAAATCCTCCTACGATTGGTTTCTGTCAGAAGGATTGAGAGAGGTTTTTGATGATATCTCCCCAATTCAGGATTACACGGGTAACCTGATTTTGGAATTTGTGGATTACCACATAGGAGAAGCCGTCAAGTACGATGAGCACGAGGCAAGAGAGAGGGACGCTAACTATTCAGCACCCTTGAAGGTTAAGGTTAGACTTATAAACAAGGAGACCGGAGAGGTAAAGGAACAGGAAGTCTTCATGGGTGATATGCCTTTGATGACAGACAAGGGAACATTTATCATAAACGGTGCAGAAAGGGTAGTTGTAAGTCAGCTGGTAAGATCGCCAGGAGTATATTTTGTAGAATCAATTGATAAGTCAGGTAAGAGCCTGTTTTCATCAACCTTGATTCCAAATCGTGGAGCTTGGCTGGAGTATGAAACTGACTCCAATGACATTGTCTATGTCAGAATTGACAGGACTAGAAAGGTTCCGATCACTACTCTTATGAGAGCTCTTGGAATTGCAACAGACAGTGAAGTGATAGACGTATTGGGTGAAACTGAGCAGCTTCTGACAACCTTGGAAAAGGATGCAACCAATACTGAAGAGGAGGCACTTCTGGAAATATACAAGCGTCTAAGACCTGGGGAGCCACCAACTGTGGACAGTGCCAGAAGCTTGTTGACCAATCTGTTCTTTGATCCAAGAAGATATGATCTTGCCAAGGTCGGGAGATACAAATTCAATAAAAAATTAGCCCTTTATAACAGAGTTGCCGGTAATCGTGCCGCTCATGACGTAGTCGACCCTGAGACGGGAGAAATCCTGGCAGAAATGGGAGAGAGAATAACAAGGGACAAGGCAATAGAGATTGAAAACAGTGGAATCAATTCAATGAAGCTGTTGATGGATGACGGCAAGGAAATTAAGGTGCTTTCCAATAATTTTGTATTCCCAGAAGCATTTAACCTTCCATTCTCCCTGAAGGAGCTTGGACTAAGAGAAAGAGTCTACTATCCTCTAATGAAGGAGCTTGTGGAGGCATTCCCGGACCAGGAAGACCTTAAGGATGCAATAAAGGACAGAATAAAGGAATTGTCACCTAAGCACATCATTGTTGATGATATCATAGCAAGCATTAATTATGAATTTAATCTTTTCTATAATATAGGTGGAACTGACGACATTGACCATCTTGGAAACAGAAGACTTAGAAGTGTTGGAGAGCTTTTGCAGAACCAGTTCAGAATAGGTCTTGCAAGGATGGAGCGTGTAGTCAGGGAAAGAATGACAATTCAGGACATTGAGGTGGCAACTCCACAGGCGCTGATCAATATCAGGCCCGTTGTTGCATCAATCAAGGAATTCTTCGGAAGCAGTCAGCTGTCACAGTTCATGGACCAGACAAATCCGCTGGCTGAGCTGACCCACAAGAGAAGAATGTCCGCTCTTGGACCTGGTGGTTTGAGCAGGGACAGGGCAGGCTTTGAGGTAAGGGACGTACACAACTCCCACTATGGAAGAATGTGTCCAATAGAAACCCCTGAGGGTCCAAACATCGGACTTATAACCTCCCTTACAACCTATGCCAGAATCAATGAATACGGATTCATTGAAGCTCCTTACAGAAAGGTGAAGAACGGACAGGTTACCGGTGAAATAGATTACCTGACTGCAGACATCGAATATGAGATGATCATTGCCCAGTCAAACGAGAAGCTGGACAAGGACAGTAAATTTGTCAACAACAGGATAATAGCCAGAGGTAAACTGGGTATAGTTGACATTTTCAACCCTGAGGACATTGAATACATGGATGTATCCCCAAGACAGATAGTTTCTGTAGGTACCGCGATGATACCCTTCCTTGAGAACGACGACGCCAACAGAGCCCTTATGGGTGCAAACATGCAGAGACAGGCTGTTCCATTGCTCAAGACAGAGGCTCCAATAATCGGAACCGGAATTGAGTACAAGGCTGCCAAGGACTCAGGTGTTGTAATAGTGGCAAGGGATTCGGGAGTGGCTGAGAAGGTTACTGCTGATGAGATTCACATCAGAAGAGACAGGGACAACCAGATAGATAAATATAGATTGCTGAAATTCAAGAGATCCAACCAGGGTACCACAATCAACCAAAGACCTATGATAAAGCAGGGTGAGAAGGTTGCAGCAGACCAGATAATTGCTGACGGACCAAGTACTGACCAAGGTGAAATTGCACTTGGAAAGAACCTTCTGATAGCATTTATGACCTGGGAAGGATATAACTACGAGGATGCTATACTCCTTAATGAAAGACTTGTAATAGAGGATGTTCTGACTTCAGTCCATATTGAGGAATACGAGTCGGAGGCAAGAGACACCAAGCTGGGACCGGAGGAAATTACAAGAGATATTCCAAACGTTGGCGAGGAAATGCTTAAGGACCTTAATGAAAGAGGAATCATCAGAATAGGAGCCGAGGTTAAAGCCGGAGACATCCTGGTTGGCAAGGTTACTCCAAAGGGAGAGACCGAACTGACGGCAGAGGAAAGACTCCTAAGGGCCATATTCGGTGAAAAGGCCAGGGAAGTTAGGGATACCTCACTGAGGGTGCCTCATGGTGAAACTGGTATTATAGTTGATGTCAAGATTTACTCAAGGGATAATGGAGACGAGCTTCCCCCGGGAGTCAATCAGATGGTAAGAGTATACGTTGCCACCAAGAGAAAGATCAACGTTGGAGACAAGATGTGTGGTAGACATGGTAACAAGGGCGTTATCTCAAGGATCCTTCCTGAAGAGGACATGCCCTACATGCCAGACGGAACACCGGTGGATGTTGTTCTTAACCCACTGGGAGTACCTTCAAGGATGAACCTTGGACAGGTGCTTGAGGTCCATCTTGGACTTGCAGCCAAAAAATTGGGAATGTATGTTGCAACCCCAGTATTTGACGGAGCCAACGAGGAAGACATAATGGTCAAGCTTAATGAGGCTGGCTATCCTGAAAACGGCAAGATTGAACTTAGGGACGGACGTACGGGAGATTCCTTTGCCAACCCTGTAACTGTCGGCTACATGTATATGCTTAAGCTTCACCATCTGGTTGATGACAAGATACATGCAAGGTCAACCGGACCATATTCCTTGGTAACACAGCAGCCTCTGGGAGGAAAAGCCCAGTTTGGTGGTCAGAGATTCGGAGAGATGGAGGTATGGGCACTTGAGGCTTACGGTGCATCACATACACTTCAAGAAATTCTTACTGTTAAATCTGACGATATCGTGGGAAGAGTAAAGACCTACGAGGCAATTGTCAAGGGTGAGAATATTCCTGAACCTGGAATACCTGAATCCTTCAAGGTTCTTATTAAGGAGCTTCAGTCACTTGCACTTGATGTCAAGGTTATCGGAGAGGAAATCGGCGAAATTGAGCTGAAGGAATCAGTTGATGATGACCTTACAGATCTTGACCTGATGGGTGAGAGTACACCTAGGGAAAAGCTATTTGTGGATGACAGAGGCGAAGAGGACGAAGAGGACGACCAGGAAGAGCCGGGAGATGACAGAGAGAAAAGCTCAGCTGAGGAGATTCCCGCAGGATTTATAATTGAAGAAGAAGATGATGACTCTGACTCATACAGTGATGAGGATATGGATTAGGCTATTAACAAACTTTATTATGAAAGGAGAGAACGCTCCTTGTTTGAATTAAACACATTTGATTCAATTAAAATTGGGCTAGCTTCCCCAGAGAAGATCAGACAATGGTCAAAGGGAGAAGTAAAAAAACCGGAAACAATAAATTATCGTACACTTAAACCTGAAAAAGAGGGTTTGTTCTGCGAAAAGATATTCGGACCTACAAAGGACTGGGAATGTCATTGCGGAAAATATAAGAGAGTTAGATACAAGGGAGTAGTTTGTGACAGGTGTGGAGTAGAGGTCACAAAGGCAAAGGTAAGAAGAGAGAGGCTTGGACACATTGAGCTTGCAGCTCCCGTATCACACATTTGGTACTTCAAGGGAATCCCAAGCAGGATGGGACTGATACTTGACATGAGCCCAAGGGCTCTTGAAAAGATCCTATACTTTGCATCCTACGTGGTGATTGAACCCGGAGACACACCAATGTATGAAAAGCAGCTTCTGACTGAGACAGAATACAGGGATGCAGTGGACAAGTACCACAACAGCTTCAGGGCAATGATGGGCGCCGAGGCGGTTAGGTCACTGCTTGAGAAGATAGACCTGGAAGCGGAATCAAAGGACCTGAGGGCACAGCTTAAGGATGCAACAGGACAGAAGAAGGTAAGGATAACAAGAAGGCTTGAGGTTGTTGAAGCATTCAGAAACTCCGGGAACAGACCTGAGTGGATGATCCTTGATGTGATCCCTGTTATTCCACCTGACCTGCGACCAATGGTTCAGTTGGATGGAGGAAGGTTTGCAACTTCAGATCTCAATGACCTTTACAGAAGGGTCATAAATAGAAACAACAGACTAAAGAGGCTGCTTGACCTTGGAGCACCGGATATCATTGTAAGAAATGAGAAGAGAATGCTTCAGGAGGCAGTGGACGCCCTGATAGACAACGGCAGAAGGGGAAGACCTGTGACAGGTCCTGGAAACAGACCTCTGAAATCACTTTCAGACATGCTTAAGGGTAAGCAGGGTCGTTTCAGACAGAACCTTCTAGGTAAAAGGGTTGACTACTCTGGACGTTCAGTTATCGTTGTCGGTCCGGAGCTTAAGTTCTACCAATGTGGTCTTCCAAAGAAGATGGCATTGGAGCTATTTAAGCCATTTGTAATGAAAAAGCTTGTCTCAGACGGACATGCACACAATATAAAGAGTGCCAAGAGAATGGTTGAGAGGATCAAGCCACAGGTTTGGGATGTCCTTGAAACCGTAATCAAGGACCATCCGGTTCTTCTGAACCGTGCACCAACCCTTCATAGACTTGGGATCCAGGCATTTGAGCCGGTTCTGGTAGAAGGAAAGGCCATTAAGCTTCACCCATTGGTGTGTACTGCATATAATGCGGACTTTGACGGTGACCAGATGGCGGTCCACGTACCCCTATCTTCAGAGGCACAGGCAGAGGCAAGACTTCTTATGCTGTCAACAAACAACATTCTTGCACCTAAGGATGGAAAGCCAATAACCACTCCTTCACAGGACATGGTCCTTGGTGCCTACTACCTGACCGTATACAGGGAAGGGGAGCATGGAGAAGGAAAGATATTCAAGGATTACGACGAGCTTCTACACGCATACGCAAATGGAGATGTTGGTATGCATGCCAAGGTCAAGGTAAGAATGAAGCTTGATGCGAATGACCGTGGGCAGCTTGTTGAAAGTACAGTGGGTAGATTCATATTCAATGAGAACCTTCCACAGGATCTTGGATTTGTTGACAGAAGCAAGGACAAGTACGGACTTGAGATTGACAGGGTAGTCGACAAGAAGCAGCTTGGAGTTATAATCGACAAGTGCTTCAGAAAACACGGAAACTCTGTTACTGCTGAAATACTTGACCATATAAAGACAATGGGCTTCAAGTACTCTACAATCGGAGCCATTTCAATCTCCATGGGTGACGTTGTTATCCCTGAAGAGAAATATGAAATGATTAAAAAGGCAGAGGTTATAGTTGACAAGTTCGAGAAATCCTACAGAAGAGGACTTATCTCAGACGAAGAAAGATACGAAAGGGTTATTGAGACCTGGAACCAGACAACTGAGGATGTAACTGAAATCCTTATGGATGGTCTTGACCCAATGAACAACATATATGTAATGGCTATCTCCGGAGCGAGAGGTAGCAAGAACCAGATCAGACAGCTTGCTGGTATGCGTGGTCTTATGGCCAGTGCATCAGGTAGGACTGTAGAGGTCCCAATCAAGTCCAACTTCCGTGAGGGACTGTCAGTTCTTGAGTTCTTTATATCCACACACGGTTCCAGAAAGGGACTTGCGGATACTGCACTTAGAACGGCAGACTCGGGATATCTTACAAGAAGACTTGTAGATGTCAGCCAGGATGTAATCGTAAGGGAAGACGACTGCGGTACCGACCAGTATTTCCTAGTCAAGGCCTACAAGGACGGCAAGGAGATCCTGGAGGAGTTGAAGGACAGAATCGATGGAAGATATACCTTTGATGATATTGTTCATCCTGAGACTGGAGAGGTTATCGTCAAGAAAAATGAAATGGTCACCGAAGAGCAGGCTGCCTTTATCCAGGAAATTGGCATAGAGGAAGTAAAGGTAAGATCCGTACTGGGCTGTAAGGCAAAGTTTGGGGTTTGTGCCCACTGCTACGGAAGAAACCTTGCAACAGGCAAGGAAGTGAACATCGGTGAAGCCGTTGGTATCATAGCAGCACAGTCAATCGGAGAGCCGGGAACACAGCTTACAATGAGAACCTTCCATACGGGAGGGGTTGCTGCTGCAGCTGACATCACCCAGGGTCTTCCAAGGGTTGAGGAGCTTTTCGAGGCCAGAAAGCCCAAGGGACTTGCAGTGATATCGGAGATTGACGGTACCGTAAGCATAAATGACAACAAGAAGAGAAAAGAAGTTGTGGTAACAAACGAGGATGGAGAAGAGGCTAGATACAACATCGTATTCGGATCAAGACTCAAGGTCAGAGAAGGAGACGTAATTGAAGCCGGAGATGAGTTGACGGAAGGATCTGTCAATCCTCATGACATTCTTAAGATAAAAGGCGTAAAAGGAGTACAAAATTATATTGTAAAGGAAGTACAAAGGGTATATAGACTACAGGGTGTAGATATAAACGACAAGCATATTGAGATCATCGTACGACAGATGCTTTCAAAGGTTAAGATTGAATCAGCCGGAGACACAGACCTGTTGCCAGGTAGCCTTGTAAATGTAATGGAATTTGAAAACACAAACAAGAAGGTTGTAGAGAAAGGCGGAGAGCCTGCAGTGGCAAGAATGACACTGCTTGGAATAACCAAGGCGTCACTTGCTACGGATTCATTCCTTTCAGCGGCATCCTTCCAGGAAACAACCCGAGTACTGACCGAAGCAGCAATCAAAGGTAAAGAGGATTTCCTATTGGGTCTTAAGGAGAATGTAATCATCGGTAAGCTTATCCCAGCTGGTACCGGAATGAGAAGGTACAAGAATGTTGAGGTTATAGATGACGAGATAATCCCCCAGGAGGAGGAAAATTTAGTTGACACAGATATTCTACAGTGATAGAATACTATAGTGTGCAAACTTTAGAAGACTCTTGATGACATAAAGATTATGTGGTCTTTTGGCCACATAATCTTTGATATGTTTAAAGGAGGATAGAGAATGTTTACAGATTTAAAGACACAGGACAAGGTGGTAGGGGCCAAACAGGTCAAGCGATCCCTGTCCAGATCAGAGGTCCAGACGGTTTTCATAGCCCGGGATGCCGAGAAGAAGGTAACCGGGGAGATTGAAGACCTGTGCAGGTCCAAGGATGTCAATGTCATGTATGTTGACACCATGGAGGAGCTTGGAGAGGCCTGTGGAATCGATATTAATGCAGCTGTCGCTGCGTTATTAAATAAAAATTAGAAGGAGGTGCCTTAATGCCAACAATTAACCAACTTGTTAGAAAAGGAAGAGAAAAGGTTGTTTACAAATCAAAGTCGCCAGCTCTTGGTATGAATCTTAATACCTTGAAGAAAAAGGAGACTGAATCCAATTCACCTCAAAAAAGAGGAGTTTGTGTTGCTGTTAGAACAATAACACCAAAGAAGCCTAACTCAGCGCTTAGAAAAGTTGCCAGAGTAAGACTTACAAACGGAATGGAAGTAGCCGCCTATATTCCAGGTATCGGTCACAATCTGCAAGAGCACAGTGTCGTTCTTATCAGAGGTGGAAGAGTAAAAGACCTTCCAGGTGTAAGATATCACATAGTTAGGGGTACTTTGGATACTGCTGGAGTTGAAAACAGACTACAGTCAAGATCAAAGTATGGTGCTAAGAAACCTAAGGTTAAGAAGTAAACGACATGAAGTGCTTAAGATGCTAATAATACTTTAATATAGATGCATTTTAAGGCACAACGGCAAACGCCGAGTACCAATGAATCTACTCTATATAGTTAAGGAGGGAAGAAAAGTGCCTAGAAAAGGACATATACCAAAAAGAGAAATCATGCCAGATCCAATTTACAATGATGTGGTAGTAACAAAGTTAATCAACGGCATTATGCTGGATGGGAAAAAAGGAATAGCACAGAATATTGTTTATGGGGCTTTCGATCAAATCGCTGAGAAGACAGGTGAAGACCCATTGGAGGTATTCTACAAGGCTATGAACAACATCATGCCTGTTCTTGAGGTAAAGGCAAGAAGAATAGGTGGAGCAAACTATCAGGTGCCAATAGAGGTAAGACCAGATAGAAGAGAAACTCTTGGTTTGAGATGGCTAGTATCCTTCTCCAGAAAAAGAGGAGAAAAGACTATGGTTGAGAAGCTTGCAAAAGAGCTTATGGATGCAGCGAATGGTCTTGGAGCAAGTGTTAAGAAGAGAGAAGAAACACATAAAATGGCAGAAGCTAATAAAGCTTTCGCACACTACAGATTCTAGTAGGACGTTTAAAATGTGTGGATGGGATTTATTAATTAGTGTGTAAGGAGGAAAAATTGTGCCAAGATTAGTATCACTAGAAAAAACTAGAAACATCGGCATAATGGCTCATATTGATGCAGGAAAAACAACCACCACAGAAAGAATATTATTTTATACCGGTAAAATACACAAGATAGGCGAAACCCACGAGGGTGGAGCTCAAATGGACTGGATGGAACAAGAGCAAGAGAGAGGAATCACTATCACCTCCGCTGCGACAACAGCTTTCTGGAAAGATCACAGAGTCAACGTTATAGACACACCAGGGCACGTGGATTTCACCGTTGAGGTTGAGAGATCACTGCGTGTACTTGATGGAGCTGTTGCATTGTTCTGTGCAAAGGGTGGAGTAGAGCCTCAATCTGAGACCGTTTGGAGACAAGCAGACAAATATCGTGTACCACGATTGGCTTTTGTTAATAAAATGGATATAATGGGTGCAGATTACTTCAGGGCAGTGGATATGATGAAGGACAGACTTAAGGCAAATGCCGTTCCGATTCAGTTGCCAATAGGTAAGGAAGAAACATTTGTAGGAATTGTTGACCTTGTTGAAATGAATGCCAGAATATACAAGGATGACCTTGGACAGGAAATCGAAGTTACAGAGATACCTGCTGACATGATTGACGTAGCCAATGAATACAGAGAGCTTTTGATTGAGTCCGTTTCAGAATCAGATGAAGAGCTTATGATGAAGTATCTTGAAGGTGAAGAGCTGACCACTGAAGAGATCATGAGCGGTATCAGAAAAGCAACTCTTGCTGTGAATATGACCCCGGTTCTTTGTGGATCATCATACAAGAACAAGGGAGTTCAGATTCTTCTGGATGCAATACTGGCATACCTTCCATCACCATTGGATGTACCTGCCATAAAGGGAATCCTGCCAGATTCAGAAGAGGTTGTTGAAAGACATGCTGACGACAGCGAGCCATTTTCAGCGCTTGCGTTTAAGATAGTAACAGACCCATATGTTGGTAAGCTTGCATATTTCAGAGTTTACTCAGGAAGTGCCAAGGCTGGAAGTTATGTATATAACTCAACCAAGGGCAAGAAGGAGAGAATCGGAAGGATTCTTCAGATGCACGCCAACAAAAGGGAAGAAATAGACGAGGTTTTTGCTGGAGACATAGCTGCTGCTGTAGGCTTTAAGGATACTTCAACTGGAGATACAATATGTGATGAGTCAAATCCTGTTATCCTTGAGAAGATGGTGTTCCCAGAGCCTGTAATACGAGTAGCTATCGAGCCAAAAACCAAGGCCAGCCAGGAGAAAATGTCTGTAGCCCTTGCTAAGCTTGCAGAGGAAGACCCAACATTCAGAACATATACTGATGAGGAAACTGGACAGACAATCATTGCCGGAATGGGAGAGCTTCACCTTGAAATCATCGTAGACAGACTTCTTAGGGAGTTCAAGGTTGAGGCAAATGTTGGTAACCCACAGGTTGCTTACAAGGAATCAATCCAAAAGCCAGCTGACGCTGAAGGGAAATACGTCAAGCAGTCTGGTGGTAGAGGGCAGTATGGTCATGTAAAGCTAAAGGTTGAACCACAGGAGCCGGGTAAAGGATATGAGTTTGTAAATGCAATCGTCGGAGGAGCAATTCCGAAGGAGTATATAAACTCAATAAACAACGGTATCCAGGAAGCATTGGAGTCAGGAATACTTGGAGGCTATCCGGTGCTTGACATCAAGGTAACCCTTTATGACGGATCATACCATGATGTTGACTCTTCGGAGATGGCGTATAAAATTGCTGGTTCAATGGGAGTCAGGGAAGCTTTGAGAAAAGCTGGACCGACACTTCTGGAGCCAATGATGAAGGTTGAAGTTACAGTTCCCGAGGAGTACATGGGAGATGTAATCGGAGACATAAATTCAAGAAGAGGTAGAATGGAAGGCATGGAGCTTTTAAGTGGAGCTCAGATAATCCGAGCATACGTGCCATTGGCCGAAATGTTCGGTTATGCAACTGACCTGAGATCAAACACTCAGGGAAGGGGCAACTATGCAATGGAGTTTGACCATTACGAACCAGTGCCTAACAGTATATCAGAGAAGGTATTGGGCGGAAAATAATCTTTAAATTAGGAGGAATCGAGAAATGGGAAAAGCTAAGTTTGAAAGAACGAAACCACATGTTAACGTAGGAACAATCGGTCACGTAGACCACGGTAAGACAACTCTAACGGCAGCGATAACATTTGTACTGAACAAGAGATTCGGTTCAGGAGAATTCGTAAGCTATGACAACATAGACAAGGCACCAGAGGAGAGAGAAAGAGGAATCACAATCTCAACAGCACACGTTGAGTACGAAACAGATGCAAGACACTACGCACACGTAGACTGCCCAGGCCATGCTGACTATGTAAAGAACATGATCACAGGAGCAGCACAGATGGACGGAGCAATCCTAGTAGTAAGTGCAGCAGACGGTCCAATGCCACAGACAAGAGAGCACATTCTGCTTTCAAGGCAGGTAGGGGTACCTAAGATAGTAGTATTCCTAAACAAAGAGGACATGGTAGACGATCCAGAACTGATCGAGCTTGTAGAGATGGAAGTAAGAGAGCTTCTAAGCGAATATGAATTCGACGGAGACAACACTCCAATAGTAGTGGGATCAGCCCTTAAGGCACTTGAAGATCCAGACGGCCCATGGGGAGACAAGATAGTTGCTCTAATGAAAGAAGTAGACGAGTACATCCCACAGCCAGAGAGAGACATAGAGAAGCCATTCCTAATGCCGGTTGAGGACGTATTCTCAATCACAGGTAGAGGAACAGTAGCAACAGGAAGAGTAGAAAGAGGAATCGTAAAGACTGGAGACAACGTAGAGATAGTTGGACTTACAGAAGAAGCGAGAACAGTAGTAGTAACAGGAGTAGAGATGTTCAGAAAGCTTCTTGACGAGGCGCAGGCAGGAGACAACATCGGAGTACTGCTAAGGGGAGTACAGAGAACTGAAATCGAAAGAGGTCAGGTACTTGCAAAGCCAGGATCAATCAAGCCACATACAAAGTTTGATTCAGAGGTATACGTACTGAGCAAGGAAGAGGGAGGAAGACACACACCATTCTTCAACGGCTACAGACCACAGTTCTACTTCAGGACAACAGACGTAACAGGAGACATCCAGCTTGAGGAAGGCATCGAAATGGTAATGCCAGGGGACAATGCAAGATTCTCAATTGAACTGATCACACCAATCGCGATGGAAGAGGGACTAAGATTCGCCATCAGAGAAGGTGGAAGAACAGTAGGAGCAGGCGTTGTAACAAAGGTTTACGAATAAGATTCAGCTGACATAAGGTACGGCACTTTAAAGAAGGAGTTTTCTCCTTCTTTTAGTGTCGTAATAAACCTTGTGAACAATATGGGGAAATCTTATGAATATGGTAAAAAAAACTTGTATTTTGGTTATATATGGTGTAAACTATACTAGTGTTTAAATTTATGACATTGCGATGATGCAAAAGGTTGCTGCTTAGGGCAGGGAATTTTTGCTGAGAATGTCCGGTTTTAAATCGGGCGGCTGGGATGCTGAGAATATTTTAAAAAAAACAATGAACACCCGGGAGGGTGTATCGGTGTCTCGAGTCGCATGTATGGTGTTAACATGCGATAGAAGGAGGGAAATTACATGTCAAACAAGCAAAAAATTAGAATTAGGTTGAAAGCGTATGATCATGAGTTATTGGACTCTTCAGCTCAAAGAATAGTTGAGACTGCAAAGAGGACAGGAGCGACTGTATCAGGTCCAGTGCCCTTGCCGACAGAAAAGGAAATCGTCACTATCCTTAGAGCGGTTCACAAGTACAAGGATTCCAGAGAGCAGTTCGAGCAAAGAACTCACAAGAGACTTATCGACATCCTCAACCCTAATCAAAAGACGGTTGATTCACTAATGAAGCTGAATCTGCCAGCAGGAGTAGACATAGAGATCAAATTATAATAATTTATATGATTGCCCAGGCAATCCGCTATAAAACGGAGGTGTAACAATGAAAAACATGTTAGGTAGAAAAGTTGGCATGACTCAAATCTTCAAGGAAGATGGCGAGGTAGTACCTGTTACAGTAATTGAGGCAGGACCACTTTTCGTAGTTCAGAAAAAAACAGTTGAAAAAGACGGATATAACGCAATTCAGGTTGGATTCGGAGAGGTTAAGGAAAGAAGGGTTACAAAGCCTTTGAAGGGACACTTTGAAAAAGCCAATGTAGCTTACAGAAAATTCCTTAGGGAATTCCACGTTGAGAATCCGGATGAATTTGAAATAGGACAGGAAATCAAGGCGGACGTATTCGCCGAGGGAGACATGGTTGATGTAACCGGGACTTCCAAGGGTAAGGGAACTGCCGGCGTAATCAAGAGACACAATTTCTCAAGAGGTAGAGAGACTCACGGATCCAAGCACCACAGAATGCCAGGTGGTATGTCAGCGGGTACTTATCCGGGAAGAGTTTTCAAAGGCCACAGAATGATGGGTAGAATGGGTAACGAAAGAGTTACGGTTCAAAACCTTGAAGTTGTAAGAATTGATGCAGAAAAGAATCTAATCCTTATAAAGGGAGCGGTACCTGGACCCAAAAAAGGACTTATCACAATAAAAGAAACTGTAAAGAAGTAATAATCCAGGCGGAAAGGAGGAAGCGTAATGCCTAAAGTTAATGTATATAATATGCTAGGTGAACTAGTTGAAGAAATGGAACTAAGCGATGCTGTATTCGGAGTGGAAGTGAATGAGCACGTAGTATATGAAGTCGTTAAGAACCAGCTTGCAAACAAGAGACAAGGTACTCAGTCAGCTAAAACAAGAGCTGAGGTCAGAGGAGGGGGAAGGAAACCCTGGAGACAGAAGGGTACTGGTAGAGCAAGACAGGGAAGCATCAGGTCACCACAATGGAAAGGTGGAGGAGTTGTATTTGCACCGAAGCCAAGAGATTATAGCTACAGCGTACCTAAGAAGGTAAGAAGACTGGCTATGAAATCAGCCCTGACTGACAAGCTTCAAAACAACGAGATTATCGTGGTTGATGGAATGAACTTTGACGCTCCAAAGACCAAGGAAATGGTAAACATGCTGAACAATCTGAAGGCTGACAAAAAGGCTCTTATCGTAATGGATGAGAAAAACGTAAACGTGATCAGATCAGCTGGAAACATTCCAAACGTAGCGACTACTCTTGTTAATACTTTGAATGTTTATGACATATTGAAATACAATTCATTTATAATTACCAAGGAAGCTGTTAAAAAAGTGGAGGAGGTGTATGCATAATGCGTAATCCACATGACATTATCGTAAAGCCGATAATTACTGAAAAGAGTATGGAAGACATGGCATTTGGGAAATATACTTTTGCTGTAGACAAGAGAGCAAACAAGACAGAGGTTAAGAAGGCTGTTGAAAGTATATTCGGAGTGAAGGTAGAAAAAGTCAATACCATGAACTATCTTGGAAAGATGAAGAGACAAGGTATGCACAGTGGTAGAAGACCAAGCTGGAAAAAAGCAATTGTTAAATTAACAGATGACTCCAAGAAGATAGAATTCTTCGAAGGGATGGAATAATAGGAAGATAAAAGGAGGGAAAACCAATGAGTATCAGGAAATTCAAACCTACTTCCCCTGCTAGAAGACAAATGAGTGTTTCAACATTCGAAGAAATCACTAAAAAGGAACCAGAAAAATCACTAGTGGTTAGTTTAAATAAAAACAGCGGAAGAAACTCACAAGGTAGAATAACCATCCGTCACAGAGGCGGTGGAGCAAAGAAGAAGTACAGAATAATAGACTTCAAGAGAAACAAGGACGGAATACCAGGAAAGGTTGCTGCAATAGAATACGATCCAAACAGATCTGCAAACATAGCCCTGATCCATTACGTGGATGGTGAGAAGAGATACATCCTTGCACCATACAAGATCAAGGTGGGTGATGTTATCGAATCAGGAGAGAATGCAGACATCAAGATAGGAAACGCACTTCAGTTGAAGCATATCCCAGTTGGTACAACTATACACAACATTGAACTGAAGCCTGGAAAGGGAGCTCAGCTAGTAAGATCAGCCGGAGCAGAGGCTCAGCTAATGGCGAAAGAGGGCAAATACGCTCAGCTTAAACTGCCATCAGGTGAATTCAGACTGGTTTCAGTGGAATGTAGAGCTACAATCGGACAGGTTGGAAACCTTGACCACGAGCTTATAACCATAGGGAAGGCTGGACGTTCAAGACACATGGGAATCAGACCTACTGTTAGAGGTAGTGCCATGAACCCTGTAGATCACCCACACGGTGGTGGAGAAGGTAGAGCGCCAATCGGTATGCCAGCACCTTCAACTCCATGGGGCAAGCCTGCGCTTGGATACAAGACTAGAAAGAAAAACAAGAAATCTGACAAATATATCGTAAGAAGAAGAACAAAATAGTACTTCTGAAAGGAGGAAATAAGTATGGGTAGATCCCTTAAGAAAGGACCATTTATCGATGATCATCTACTTAAGAAAGTAGAGGAGCTAAATAAGAACAATGATAAGAAAGTCATAAAAACCTGGTCACGTCGTTCAACTATTTTCCCTCAAATGGTAGGGCATACAATTGCGGTATACGATGGCAGGAAACACGTGCCGGTATATGTTACCGAGGATATGGTAGGACATAAATTAGGAGAATTTGTATCAACCAGAACATTCAGAAGTCACATTAACAAGAATGAGAAATCATCTGGTGTAAGAAGATAAGGTGAAGGAGGTAGAATTCGTGGAAGCTAAGGCTATAGCTAAATATGTTAGGATTTCACCATTGAAGGTAAACTTCATATGTGCTGAAATCAGAGGCAAGCAAGTGGATGAAGCTCTTTCAATATTGAAATTTACACCAAAAAAAGGTGCAAAGGCTCTTGAGAAGGTGCTAAACTCCGCAGTTGCAAATGCAGAGAACAACTTTAATATGGATAGAGAGAATCTTTATGTATCAGAGGCATACGCAAACGAAGGTCCAAGGATGAAGAGATACAGACCTAAGGCAAGAGGTATGGCATATCCGATAATAAAGAGAAGCAGTCATATAGGAGTAGTTGTAAAAGAACTAGACTAGAAAAGGAGGGATAGTTAATGGGTCAAAAAGTTAACCCACATGGTCTTAGGGTCGGAATCATAAAGGATTGGGATTCAAAATGGTATGCTGACAAGAAGACCTTCAATGAGTACTTGGTGGAAGATTTCAAAATAAGAGAATATCTGAAAGAGAAATTATATATATCAGGAATATCAAAAATCGAGATTGAGCGTGCTGCCAGCAAGATCAAGGTATCCATCTTCACTGCAAAGCCAGGAATGGTAATCGGTAGAGGCGGATCAGGAGTTGAGGAGCTTAGACTTGCTATCGAGAAAATGACTAAGAAGAGCGTGGTTATCAACGTTGAGGAAATCAAGGTTGCTGAGCTTGACGCACAGTTGGTTGCTGAGAACATTGCATCACAGCTTGAGAGAAGGGTTACCTTCAGAAGAGCGATGAAGCAGGCGATTCAGAGAACTATGAGATTTGGAGCAAAAGGTATCAAAACACAGGTGGCAGGAAGACTTGGTGGAGCTGACATGGCCAGAACTGAAGGCTATAGTGAGGGAACAATTCCTCTACAGACACTAAGGGCAGACATTGACTACGGTTTTGCTGAAGCTATGACAACTTACGGTAAAATTGGCGTTAAGGTATGGCTATACAAAGGAGAAGTACTTCCTACCAAGAAAGTGGATAAAAGCAATAAAAGAGAAGGATCAGCAAAATAGATTAACGTCGTAGGAAGGAGGAAAGTTAATATGTTAATGCCTAAAAGAGTGAAATATAGAAGAGTTCATAGAGGTAGAATGAAGGGTAAGGCACTCCGTGGAAATTCAATAACATACGGAGAGTTCGGCTTGCAAGCCCTTGAGCCTGTATGGATTACTTCAAATCAAATAGAGTCCGCAAGACGTGCTATGACTAGATACGTAAAGAGGGGCGGAAATATCTGGATCAAGGTATTCCCAGATAAGCCAGTAACAGAAAAACCAGCTGAGACTCGTATGGGTTCAGGTAAAGGTTCACCTGAGTACTGGGTAGCGGTTGTTAAACCAGGCAGAATATTATTTGAAATGGGTGGTGTATCAGAAGAAGATGCAAGAGAAGCGATGAGACTTGCAGCTCACAAGCTACCTATCAAAACTAAATTTGTTACACGTGAAGAAACGCAAGATAAGGGTGGTGAAGCTAATGAAAGCTAAAGAAATTCGCCAAATGTCAGACAAGGAATTGAATAAGGAATTACTGGATCTTAAAGCAGAGCTATTTAACTTGAGATTTCAATTGGCTACAGGTCAGTTAGATAACCCTATAAAAATAAGTTCCGTAAGAAAAGATATCGCTCGTGTAAAAACTATCGTTCGAGAAAGAGAATTAAATATAGGGAAGGAGGTTTAATCTCTAATGGAAAGAGGAAATCGTAAGGTTAAAATAGGTACTGTTGTAAGTGATAAGATGGATAAGACAGTTGTTGTTTCAATAGAGACATTTGTAACTCATCCATTATACAAGAAGCAATTGAAGAGAACTTCAAAGTTCAAGGCTCACGACGAAAACAATGAGTGCGGAGTTGGCGACAAGGTTGAAATCATGGAGACTAGACCACTAAGCAAGGACAAGAACTGGAGAGTTGTCAGTATTATAGAAAAAGCAAAATAGGATATATTAGGCGAAGGGAGGTATTCTGAATGATTCAAACGGAAACCCGCATGAGAGTAGCTGATAATTCCGGAGCAAAGGAAGTATTGGTTATCAGAGTGCTCGGAGGAACCAACAAGAAGTATGCCAGCATCGGCGATGTTGTTGTTTGTACGGTTAAAAGTGCAACACCTGGTGGGGTTGTTAAAAAAGGACAAGTTGTTAAGGCGGTTGTTGTTAGAAGCAAAAAAGGCGTAAGAAGACAAGATGGATCATACATCAAATTCGACGACAACGCGGCTGTTATTATAAAAGATGATAAGAATCCAGTAGGAACTCGTATCTTTGGACCTGTAACAAGGGAACTGAGAAGAGGTAACTACATGAAGATTATATCCTTGGCACCGGAAGTACTATAAGAGGAGGTGTATAGTATGAATGTTAAAAATGGAGATACAGTAGTTGTAATTTCAGGAAAAGACAAAGGCAAGACTGGAAAAGTCATGAAGGTTATGCCTAAAGAAAATAGAGTAATCGTTGAAGGCGTAAACATGTTGACAAAGCACAAGAAACCTGCAGGACCTGGAAGACCAGGCGGAATCGTTCAGCTTGAAGGACCTCTTAACAGTTCAAAGGTAATGGTTTACTGCCCTAAGGACAAGCAGGGAGTAAGAGTGGGCTATCAGGTGAAAAGTGACGGCAGCAAGGTTAGAGTCTGTAAGAAATGCGGAGAAGTTCTAGATAAATAATCACATTAGAGAGGAGGTAATGGAATGACTTCCAGATTAAAGGTAAAGTATAATGAAGAAGTTGTAAATGCTTTAATGGAAAAATTCGAATACAGCAGTGTTATGGAAGTTCCCAAACTTGAAAAAGTTGTTGTGAACATGGGAATCGGAGAAGCGAGAGACAATCCAAAGGCTCTTGAGTCAGCAATAAAGGAGCTTGAAATAATCACTGGCCAGAAGCCACTTGTTACTCAGGCAAAAAAATCCATAGCTAACTTTAAGCTTAGAGAAGGCATGAAAGTCGGAGCAAAGGTTACCCTTAGGGGAGAGAGAATGTACGACTTTTTAGATAAATTAATGAACATCGCCCTACCTAGAGTAAGAGACTTTAGAGGTGTTAGCGCCACTTCCTTCGACGGAAGAGGAAACTATGCCATGGGATTGAAGGAACAGTTAATTTTCCCTGAGATAGAATACGATCAAGTTGATGCAATGAGAGGTATGGACATAGTAATAGTAACCACTGCACAAACAGATGAGGAAGCAAAAGTGTTCTTGGAAAAAATGGGAATGCCCTTTAAAAAGTAGACAAAGGAGGGGGAAATCTTGGCAAAGAAATCAATGATCGCTAAACAGAAAAGAAAGAAAAAGTTTAGCTCACAGGAATATAATAGATGTAAATTATGTGGTAGACCTCACGGCTATCTGAGAAAATATGGCATTTGCCGTATCTGCTTCAGAGAATTGGCTTATAAGGGTCAAATACCCGGAGTTAAAAAGGCTAGCTGGTAATCCCAGGATTATGAAAGGAGGTAACAAACATGATGACAGACCCAATCGCGGATATGTTAACCAGAATTAGAAATGGTAACAACGCTAAACACGATTCAGTTGATGTTCCTGCGTCAAACATAAAGAAAGAAATCGCTCAGATTCTTCTTAACGAAGGTTTTATCAAGGGATTTGATGTTATAGAGGACGGAAAGCAAGGAATCATAAGAATAGATCTAAAATACGGACAAAACAATGAGAAGGTTATTAGTGGTATCAAAAGGATATCAAAGCCTGGTCTTAAGGTTTACGTAAAGAACAACGAGATACCTAAGGTACTTGGTGGATTAGGAATTGCTGTACTATCCACATCAAAAGGAATCATGACAGATAAATCTGCAAGAAATGAAAATGTGGGTGGAGAAGTAATTTGTTACGTTTGGTAATAAATTACTAGATTATTGGAACAGGAGGTGCACTCATGTCAAGAATAGGATTAAAGCCAATCAATCTACCAGCAGGCGTTGAAATCAAAGTAAGTGACAACAACCTGGTAGAGGTAAAGGGACCAAAGGGACAACTAAGTCAACAAATTGATCCTGAAATGATTATTAAAATAGAGGATGGGGTTCTAAACGTAGAAAGACCATCAGAGCAAAAGAGACACAAGTCCGTGCACGGATTGTCCAGGACTTTGATTTGGAACATGGTAGAGGGAGTTACTGAAGGCTACCAGAAGTCACTGGATATTGTGGGCACAGGATACAGAGCTGCTAAGCAAGGAAACAAGCTTGTATTGACGCTTGGATATTCACATCCAATCGAGCTTGAGGATCCAAAGGGTCTTGAGGTGGAGGTTCCTGCACAGAACAAGATAATTGTTAAGGGAATCGACAAACAACAGGTTGGAAACTTTGCTGCAAAGATAAGAGACTTTAGAAAGCCTGAGCCATATAAGGGCAAGGGAATCAGATATACTGACGAATACGTTAGACGTAAGGTTGGTAAAACCGGTAAGTAGAAGGGAGTGAACAAACGTGCTAAAGAAAATAGATAAGAATAAAACCAGAAAAGTTAGACACTCAAGAGTAAGGCAAAAAGTTAGTGGCACTCCTGCCAAACCAAGGTTGAACATCTACAGAAGCGGAAGCCATATTTACGCTCAGATCATTGATGATGTCGCTGGTAACACATTGGCAGCAGCTTCTACTCTGGATAAGGACCTAAGCCTTACTTCAACTAAGAATAAGGAAGCAGCTAAAGCAGTGGGGATGGCAATCGGCAAGAAGGCTATTGACAAGGGTATCGAGGAAGTTGTTTTCGACAGAGGCGGCTACCTGTATCACGGAAGGATCAAGGAACTTGCTGACGGAGCCAGAGAAGCTGGACTTAAATTTTAATAGAAGGAGGGGAATTAATGGAACGCTCATATATTGATGCAAGCGAGTTAGATTTACAAGAGAGAGTTGTTAATATAAATCGTGTAACAAAAGTAGTAAAAGGCGGTAGAAACTTCAGATTCAGCGCATTGGTTGTTGTTGGAGACGGCAATGGTCACGTTGGAGTTGGAATGGCAAAGGCTCTTGAAGTACCTGAGGCAATCAGAAAAGCGGTTCAGGATGCCAAGAAGCATATCATAGCAGTACCATTGGAAGGAACTACTATCCCTCATGAGATCACTGGAGTTTATGGAGCAGGTCGAGTATTGATGAAGCCATCAAACGAAGGTACCGGAGTAATTGCAGGCGGAGCTGTTCGTGCCGTATGCGAGCTTGTTGGAATCAGGGATATCAGAACCAAATCACTTGGAACAAATAACCCAAGAAATGTTGTAAATGCTACAATGGAAGCTCTTAAAGGCCTTAAGCGTGCAGAAGATGTTGCCAAGTTAAGAGGTAAGACAGTAGAAGAAATACTAGGTTAGGGGGGAGAACAATGACTATGCTTAAAATCAAGTTGGTTAAGAGTCCCATCGGGAGACCTGAAGCCCACAAAAAAACAGTCAAAGCCCTTGGATTAAGGAAAATCGGACAAGTAGTTGAAAAAAATGATACCCCTCAAATCAGAGGTATGATTCATCACATAGACTACATGGTTGAGGTAATAGACTAATAAAGGAGGTGTACGGATTGAAACTTAATGATTTAAGACCAAATGCTGGAGGAGGATCCAAAGCCAGAAAAAGACTTGGTAGAGGAATCGGTTCAGGAACTGGCAAGACATCAGGTAAGGGACATAAGGGTCAGAACGCGAGATCAGGTGGAGGAGTAAGACCTGGATTCGAGGGTGGCCAGATGCCATTGTTCAGAAGGATGCCAAAGAGAGGATTCACCAACATCTTCCAGACAGTATATGCAATAGTAAATCTTGAAGATTTGAATAGATTCGAAGAAAACACCGTTGTTACTCCTGAACTTCTTTTCGAAGAAGGCGTTGTTAAAAAGGGTAAAGCCAAGGATGGAGTAAAGATACTTGGAGACGGTGAATTGAACGTGAAATTGACAGTACAAGCGCATAAATTTAGCAAATCTGCCGCTGAGAAGATCGAAGCAGCAGGCGGAAAGGTTGAGGTGATTTAATATGCTTTCAACCTTAAGGAATGCTTGGAGAATTCCAGACATTAGAAAGAAGATGACCTTCACGATCCTTATGTTGCTGGTTGTGAGATTGGGAGCGGCAGTGCCCGTACCCTTCATGAACAAGGACATAATCGAAGGTATATTCAATGCCAGTCAGGGTGGAATATTACAATTCCTTGATATGATGGCCGGAGGAACATTCAGTGACTTCAGTATATTTGCCACAAATATCTACCCATACATCACTGCTTCCATTATTCTTCAGCTTTTGACAATAGCAATCCCAAAACTGGAAGAGCTGGCTAAGCAGGGAGAAGAAGGAAAAAAGAAAATCAATCGTTACACCAGATATGGTGCGGTTGTACTGGCAGCGGTTCAGGCAATTGGTTATACATTTGGTCTGTTCCGAAATGCTTTGGAAACTCAAAATAGTATGCAGACAGTTATCGTAATATTGTCTATGGTTGCTGGAACGGCATTTCTTATGTGGATTGGTGAGCTAATTACTGAAAAGGGAATTGGAAATGGTATATCACTTCTGATATTCATAGGAATAATATCAAAGCTACCATCCGACCTGATCAGTACTTTTAAGCTGGTGAGCATAGGACAATTGAGCTTGATTAAGGTATTGTTGTTTGGAATAGTAATGCTTGTTATCATTGCTTTTGTAGTAGCTCTTCAGGAAGGACAGCGTAGGATTCCTGTGCAGTATGCAAAGAGAGTCGTGGGAAGAAAAATGTACGGTGGACAAAGTACTCATATCCCCATCAAGGTATTGATGGCAGGAGTAATCCCTGTAATATTCGCATCCTCACTGCTGGCACTGCCACAGACATTCGCTCTGTTCTCACAGGGAGGAATTACACAATGGGTGGAGAAATACCTTACACCGGCAGGAAGCGTCGGAATCTGGGTTTACTCAATTCTCAACATATTGTTGATTGTATTCTTCACATATTTCTATACGGCAGTACAATTCAATACAGTAGAATATTCAAAGAACCTTCAGCAAAACGGAGGCTTTATTCCGGGAATTAGACCTGGAAGACCCACATCAGACTATTTGAACAAGGTAGTCAACAGAATAGTATTCGTTGGTGGTATATCCCTTGCACTACTTGCATCACTGCCAATAGTGCTATCAAAGGTGTTCGCCATGAATGTAAACTTTGGTGGAACTGCCATAATAATTGTAGTAGGTGTTGCGTTGGAGACTGTAAAACAAATAGAATCACAAATGTTGATGAGACATTACAAGGGATTCTTGAACTAGACTATAGGAGATGATTATAATGAGATTGGTATTACTAGGTCCTCCAGGAGCAGGTAAAGGAACTCAGGCATCAGCTATAGTAGAAAAGTATAATATTCCACATATATCTACGGGGGATATTTTCAGAGCCAATATAAAAGAAGGTACAGCATTGGGACAGGAGGCTAAAGCCTATATGGACAAGGGTCTCCTGGTACCGGACGAATTAGTGGTATCTATAGTAAAGGACAGACTGCTTAAAGACGACTGTAAGGAAGGATTCCTTCTGGATGGTTTCCCAAGAACTGTTGGGCAGGCTGAGGCATTGGATTCCGAACTGGCTAAAATGGGTATAAAGTTAGACAGGGTTATTAATATTAATGCTGATCCTGAAATTCTTATTGAGCGTGCTGTGGGAAGACGTATCTGCAGAGAATGCGGCGCGACCTACCATGTCAAATACAACCCACCTGAGGTTGAAGGCGTATGCGATAAGGATGGAGGAGAGCTCTATCAAAGAGATGATGACACAGAAGAGACGGTAACTACCAGGATTAACGTATACATGGAACAAACGGAGCCATTGATAGATTACTACAAGAATCAGGGACTGCTGATGGATGTTGACGGAACCAAGGCAATAGATGAGGTTTTCGTTGATATTACAAGCGGACTTGACAAATAGAGGGGATAAAGCCCTTACCAGCATAACAAAGAGGTGAATATAATGGATTCCACTAGTGACATATCCATCGGACAGGTGGTGAAGTCAAGAGCTGGCCGTGATAAAGGAAGAATATTCTTGATATACGACATAGCGGATGATCAATATGTATATGTAGTTGACGGAGATCTTAGAAAGCTTGACAGACCAAAGAAGAAGAAAATCAAGCACTTGATTGTATTCAACACTGTTATGCCTGAATTCAAGGATAAGATAGAGAATAGCGTAAAGATAAATAACTCATATATTAGAAAAATTCTGGAACCTTTCAATAAGAGTTTCTAAATGAGAGTTGAACAGGAGGTTCGAAATCCATGGCTAAAAAAGATGTAATAGAGGTTGAAGGTACGGTTATCGATGCATTACCTAATGCCATATTTAAAGTAAGGCTTGAGAACGGACACGAAATTTTAGCCCATATTTCCGGTAAGTTGAGGATGCACTACATCAGAATATTACCCGGAGATACCGTAACAGTAGAACTATCGCCCTACGATTTAACAAGAGGCAGGATAACCTGGCGAAACAAGTAGCATAGGAGGGATTATTATGAAAGTCAGACCATCTGTAAAAAAGATGTGTGAAAAGTGCAAAGTCATCAAAAGAAAAGGAAGAGTAATGGTCATCTGTGAAAATCCTAAACATAAACAAAAACAAGGTTAATAACGAGTTTGAAAAATAGGAGGTGTAGACGTTAATGGCAAGAATTGCAGGCGTAGACTTACCAAGAGATAAAAGAGTTGAAATTGGTTTGACATATATATTTGGTATCGGTAAAACCAGCTCAAATGAAATTCTAAAAAAAGCTGGAGTTGACAAGGACACTAGGGTAAAGGACCTTACAGAGGCTGAGGTTTCAAACCTTAGGGCAGTAATTGATACCTACCATGTTGAGGGAGATCTTAGAAGAGACATCGCTCTAAACATAAAGAGACTTAAGGAGATCAACTGCTACAGGGGACTTAGACACAAGAGAGGTCTTCCAGTAAGAGGTCAGAGAACAAAGACAAATGCAAGGACAAGAAAAGGTCCTAGAAGATTAGTATCCAAGAAGAAATAGGTAAAGGAGGGGAACTTAATGGCACCTAAAAAAGGTAAAGCAACACGTGTAAGAAGAAGAGAACGTAAGAACATTGAGAGAGGTCAGGCTCATATTTCTTCATCCTTCAACAATACAATGGTAACACTTACAGATACCCAGGGTAATGTAATATCATGGGCAAGCGCAGGACAGCTTGGATTCAGAGGGTCAAGGAAATCCACTCCTTATGCCGCGCAACAATGTGCTGAGGAAGCTGCAAGAAAAGCCATGGATCATGGTCTTAAGGTTGTTGAGGTATTTGTAAAGGGACCTGGATCAGGAAGAGAAGCAGCAATAAGGTCACTACAGGCATCCGGACTTGAAGTAAGCATGATCAAGGATGTTACTCCAATTCCACACAATGGATGTAGACCACCGAAGAGAAGAAGAGTTTAATAGGAGGTGTAAATAGAGATGGCAAGATATACAGGGCCAGTTTGCAGATTGTGCCGAAGAGAAGGTATAAAGCTTTTCCTGAAGGGAGACAGATGCTATACAGACAGATGTGCTCTTAACAAGAGAAACTTTGCACCAGGACAACACGGACAATCTAGAAAGAAAGTAACTGAGTATGGAATGCAGCTAAGAGAAAAGCAAAAGGTACGTAGATTCTATGGACTTTCAGAGTCACAAATGAGCAAGTACTTCATGATGGCTGATAAAATGAAGGGTGTAACCGGTGAGAATCTGTTCAAGATTCTTGAGTCAAGACTTGACAATGTAGTTTACAGAATGGGTCTGGCTGCTTCTAGAGCAGAAGCAAGACAACTAGTGACACATGGACACTTCCTGCTGAACGGAAATAAGGCGACAATACCTTCACTTATGACTGCAGTAGGTGATGTTATCGAGGTTAAGGAAAAAAGCCGTGGTAGCGAGAAATTCAAGACTTTGGTTGAAAACCACAGCGGAAATACAGCGCCATGGATAAACATAGATCTTGAAAAACTAAGAGGAACAATCGTAGCTGAATCAACCAGAGAGGACATTGATCTTCCAGTTGAAGAACATCTAATCGTCGAGCTATATTCTAAATAATCGATATAATAGTATCAGTTGCCCTCGTCCGTTAAAAATAAAAATATCAAGGAGGGTTATGCTTAATGATAGAAATTGAAAAGCCTAGAATTGAGATCATGGAATTAAGTGAAGATGGAAGCTATGGTAAATTTGTTGTGGAGCCCCTTGAAAGAGGCTACGGAACAACTCTGGGAAACTCCCTTAGAAGAGTCCTGCTTTCATCATTGCCCGGAGCGGCTATATCATCAATAAAAATCCAGGGAGTGCTGCATGAATTTGCAACTATCCCCGGTGTTTTGGAAGATGTGCCAGAAATTATACTCAATATCAAGGAAATAGCAGCAAAAATGTACACTGAAGAGCCTGTAACCATGATCATCGACGTAGAGGGACCCCAGGTGGTAACTGCCGGTGACATAGCAACGGGAATGGAAGTCGAAATTGTAAACAAGGATCAGCATATAGCAACCGTCAATGAAGATGGAAAGCTGTATATTGAGCTTGAGCTTATCAGAGGAAGAGGCTACTCAGTTGCCGAGAAGAACAAGAAGGAAGGTCAGCCTGTGGGAGTGATTCCCGTAGACTCATCCTTTACTCCTGTAAGCAAGGTCAACTACCAGGTTGGAAACACAAGAGTCGGACAGATAACTGACTTTGACAAGCTTGTGCTTGACGTCTGGACAAATGGTACCATGAGTGCTGACGAAGCCACCTCATTGGGAGCCAAAATCCTTACTGAGCACCTGAACCTTTTCATTGGACTTACAGACCATGTCAACGAGGTTGAAATCATGGTTGAAAAGGAAGAGGACAAGAAGGAGAAGGTACTTGAAATGACAGTTGAGGAGCTGGACCTTTCAGTTAGAAGCTATAACTGTCTTAAGAGGGCAGCAATCAATACTGTTGAGGAATTGACCGAAAAAACTGAGGAAGACATGATGAAGGTTAGAAATCTAGGAAAGAAATCCCTTGAAGAGGTACAGAAAAAACTTGCTGAATTGGGATTGAGCCTTAAATCAAGTGATGAATAACCTAAGCAAGAAGGAGGGATAAATGTGACAACACTAAGAAAACTTGGTCGCCCTACTGCTCATAGAAAAGCAATGTTGAGAAATCAAGTTACATCATTACTAAGGGAAGAAAGAATTGAAACCACAGTAACCAGAGCCAAAGAGACAAAGAGAATGGCAGAGAAAATGATAACTTTGGCAAAGAAAGGCGATCTTCACGCAAGAAGACAAGCACTTGCATTCATATATGATGAAGATGTGGTGAGGAAATTATTCGATGAAATAGGTCCTAAGTATGCCGACAGAAATGGTGGTTATACAAGGGTATTAAAGGTTGGTCCTCGTCGCGGAGATGGCGCAGAAATAGCTATATTGGAACTTGTTTAATAGGGAGGGGGATTAAGTTGACACTTAGTCCCTTTAGTTTTGTACGTTCCATTTGGTTGCCAGAAATGGTCAATTGAAATAACATTTTGCTTATGTTATATTTAACTGGTAATAGTAAATTCTAACAGAGGTATAATATGAATGAAAAAAACAACAATATAATGATCGATATACAGAATGTGAGCTATGAATATAGCTCCTACATTGATGAAAGCATCCAATTGGCCGTGAAGGACTTGAGCCTCCAAATCGAAAGAGGGGAATTTTTTGTGGTTCTTGGACATAATGGATCTGGAAAATCCACCCTGGCAAAGATGATCAACGGATTGATTCTACCATCAAAGGGTGAAGTTCTTGTAAATGGCATGAACACAAGGGATGAAGAAAAGATCTGGGACATCAGATCAACAGCGGGCATGGTATTCCAGAATCCCGACAATCAGATTGTAGCTACGATTGTTGAGGAGGATGTTGCCTTTGGACCGGAAAACCTTGGAGTGCCTCCCGCGGAGATAAGAAAGCGGGTCGATGCTGCCCTTGAAGTGGTTGAAATGACTGAATACAAGAGTCATGCCCCTCATCTCCTGTCAGGAGGACAAAAACAAAGGGTTGCGATAGCTGGTATACTGGCCATGGAACCGGACTGCATAATTTTTGACGAACCAACAGCCATGCTAGACCCTTCGGGCAGGCTGGAAGTAATGGAGACCATAAAGAAGCTTAACGAGGATAAGAACAAGACTATTATTCTTATAACCCACTACATGGATGAAGCAGTTGAAGCTGATAGGGTGATGGTGCTAAATGAAGGAGAAGCAGTGATGCTGGGGACTCCAAAGGAGATATTCAAGCAGGTTGATAAGCTTAAATCATTGGGACTTGACGTTCCACAGGTAACAGAGCTTGTGTATGAGTTGAACAAGGAAGGGTATAATATCAAGGACGATATATTATCTGTTGAGGAGCTGGTGGATACACTATGATTATCGAACTGAAGGATGTTGACTATATTTACAATCCGGGAACACCATTTGAGAAAAAGGCCCTGGACAAGATAAACCTTCAGGTGGAAGAGGGAGAATTTATTGGACTTATTGGCCATACCGGATCCGGTAAATCAACCCTTGTTCAGCACCTCAATGGACTTATGAAGCCTACATCTGGAACCATCATAATCGATGGGGAGGATCTTTCAAGCAAGGAGACAAAGATGAAGTCCGTAAGACAGAAGGTGGGTCTTGTGTTTCAGTACCCTGAACATCAGCTGTTTGAGGAGACCATCTACAAGGACATTGCCTTTGGTCCCAGGAATCTTGGACTATCTGAAGAAGAGGTAGATAGGAGAGTAAGGGATGCTATGGAGCTTGTGGGTTTGGAATTTGAAGAGCTTAAGGAGAGGTCTCCATTTGAGCTGTCAG
>JANKMX010000020.1:0-2810 GCA_024649995.1 Gudongella sp.
GACCAAGGAAACCATGTTGATTATAAAGCAAGGTCTACTGGAAATAAAAATGGCTGCAAGCCAACCATATAAGGAGGTAATTATGCTTAAATACATATCAAAGAGATTATTATACCTTTTGCCAGTATTACTAGGTGTATCATTCATAGTTTTCACACTGCTGTACATAACACCCGGTGATCCTGCTAAGATGATGCTTGGAGAACAAGCTGATGCACAGGCACTTGAGGAACTTAGAGAAGACCTTGGACTGAATGATCCCTTTTTGGTCCAATATGGGAATTACATTAAGAAGATAGTTTTAGAGGGTGATATCGGCACATCATACTCTACCAGCAGACCGGTTCTTACGGAAATTTTCGAAGTGTTTCCAAACACTGTTAAGTTAGCAGTAGCTGCAACATCGTTTGCCATTTTGCTTGGTATTCTGTTTGGAATCATATCCGCTGTAAAGCAGTATTCAATAATTGATTCGATTATTACGGTATTTGCCCTAATTGGAATATCAATGCCTATGTTTTGGGTGGGCTTGCTCATGATTCTTCTTTTCTCGGTAAAACTTGGATGGCTTCCGCCTTCGGGATTGGACTCAATGAAATCACTTATTATGCCTGCCATAGCACTTGGAGCTCAGAGTGTGGCTGTAATTACCAGGATGACAAGATCAAGCATGTTGGAAGTAATAAGACAGGATTATATTAGGATGGCTAAATCAAAAGGCCAGGAAGAAAGAGTAGTGATATTCAAACATGCATTCAAAAATGCCTTGATACCAATAATCACGGTTATTGGATTACAATTTGGATTCTTGTTGGGAGGAGCTATTATAACTGAATCGGTCTTCTCTATACCAGGACTTGGAAGACTTATGATTGACTCAATTAAAACTAGAGATTTTCCCGTAGTGCAAGGAGTTGTTTTGTTTATGGCGGTTGCTTTTAGTTTGGTTAACCTTGTAGTCGACCTGCTGTATTCATATGTTGACCCAAGAATAAGAAACTAAAACGCGATAGGGAGGTTTTAACATGAAGCAGAGTACAATAACAGTCAAGAAAATAAAGAATCCCACAGTTCCAAAAGTAAAAAAATCTACGGGTCCGTGGATTGAAGTATGGAAACGCCTTAAAAGAAGTAAGATGGCAATATTTGGATTGGTCATAATAATACTTTTGATTGGTATGGCAATATTCGCAGACTACATAGCCCCATACCCCTTTGATGAGCAGAATCTTATGAACACTTTCCAGAGCCCTAATTCAGACCATCTGTTTGGCACAGATGAGTTTGGAAGAGATATTTTGAGTAGGGTAATATACGGGTCGAGAGTATCGCTTGTTGTAGGCTTCATAGCTGTTGGGATAGCATTGGTTACAGGGGGCTTTCTAGGAGCGATCTCAGGTTACTATGGAGGTAGGGTTGATAATTTCATAATGAGAATAATGGATGTATTACTTGCCATTCCATCAATGCTGTTGGCGATTGCAATAGTTGCAGCATTGGGACCTGGGTTAACCAATCTTATGATTGCAGTTGGGATATCTTCTATACCAACTTATGCCAGGACCGTACGGGCAGCTGTAATGAGTATTAAAGGCATGGAGTACATTGAAGCATCCAAGGTATCCGGCTCAAGAGACATTAGAATAATCTTTAAGCATATATTACCTAACAGCTTGGCGCCTGTTATAGTTCAGGCTACACTTGGTGTTGCAAGTGCCATACTTACCGCAGCAGGAATGAGCTTTATAGGCCTTGGAATTCAACCTCCCAATCCCGAATGGGGAGCAATGCTATCGGGTGGGAGAGCATATATTAGAGACTATTCATATATGACAGTATTTCCAGGTATCGCAATTATGATAACTATATTAGCACTGAATCTGTTGGGGGATGGACTAAGGGATGCATTGGACCCAAAACTAAAGAATTAGGGGGTTAATATGGATAAATCAAATCATTTGTTGGAAATAAAAAATTTGAGAGTTACTTACAAGTCAGACAATGGGCTTGTCCATGCCGTAGAGAATTTGAATCTGAAATTGAATCACGAGGAAACATTGGGATTTGTTGGTGAAACCGGTGCAGGGAAGACCACAACAGCGTATTCCATAATGGGATTACTGCCAAGTCCTCAGTCCAAAATTGAAAGCGGAGAAATTTTCTTTGAAGGCGAGCAACTATTGGATAAGAGTGAAAAGGAGTTAAGAAAGATTAGAGGTAGGGACATAGCCATGATTTTTCAGGATCCAATGACCTCCTTGAATCCTGTAATGACCGTAATAGAGCAAATTGAAGAAATGCTATCACTCCACAAGAAGGCTTCAAAGAAGGAAATTAGGGAATCTGCATATGAGATTTTGGAGAAAGTAGGAATTAAGAGAGATAGGGCATTTGATTACCCTCATCAGTTCAGTGGTGGCATGAAACAGAGAGTTGTAATTGCGATAGCCCTTTCATGCGATCCAAAACTTCTAATAGCAGACGAACCAACAACTGCTCTTGATGTAACCATACAGGCGCAGGTTCTGGATTTGATGAAGAGGCTGAAAACGGAGTTTGGGACGTCCATGATAATGATAACCCATGATTTGGGAATTGTTGCAGAAATATGTGATAAGGTTGCAATAATGTATGCAGGTTCAGTAGTTGAGTATGCGGACAAGAAGTCCCTTTACACTAATCCAAGTCATCCATATACAAAAGGGCTGTTTAACTCAATACCAGATATTGAAAACGACAACATTGAAGAACTGAAGGAGATAAAGGGGCATCCGCCTGATCCAACTAATCTTCTTGTAGGGTGCAATTTT
>JANKMX010000020.1:2820-11896 GCA_024649995.1 Gudongella sp.
GTATGCAATGGAAAAATGCAGGGTTGAGAAGCCCAAGGAATACTTGCTTTCAGATTCTCATAGTGTCAGTTGTTTCCTTTATGAGGACAATGCAAGTAAGGAGGTTGAGTAGCCATGAGTAACAGATTACTTGAAGTCAATAATCTAAGAAAATATTTCAAAGTCAAGAATGGTAATCTTCATGCAGTTGACGATATTAACTTCTACATAAACACGGGTGAGACCTTGGGCTTGGTTGGAGAATCTGGATGTGGGAAATCAACAACAGGTCGAGCATTGGTTCGCCTTTTGGAGGCTGACAATGGAGAGATAATTTTCAATGGGGATGATGTACTTAAAAAAGGTAGAAAAGAAATGTCTGATTTCAGACAAAGTGTACAAATGGTATTCCAAGATCCATACTCTTGCCTGAATCCTAGACTATCAATAGGGAATACAATCGCAGAACCGCTGGAAGTGAACAAGGTCTACAAAAATAGAAAAGCAAGGCAGGAAAGAGTTAGGGAGTTGATGAGTATAGTCGGAATCGAAGATAGACTGATTAATTCATATCCTCATGAACTCGATGGTGGAATGAGGCAAAGAGTCGGTATAGCAAGAGCACTGGCAATAAATCCAAAGTTTATTGTATTGGATGAGCCAGTATCCTCCCTTGATGTATGTATACAAGCTCAAATATTGAACCTTTTAAAGAGACTTCAAAATGAGTTGGATTTAACCTATTTATTTATTTCTCATGATCTTAGTGTAGTTAAATATATAAGTGATAGAATAGCTGTTATGTATCTAGGGAAGATTGTAGAGCTATCCGATCACAATGCTATATTCAAGGACCCGCTACATCCCTATACCCAGGCCTTGTTATCAGCAATTCCTGTTCCCAAGTTGGATGGAAATGCTGAGAGGATTATCCTAAAAGGAGACGTTCCAAGTCCTGTAAATCCCCCACAAGGATGTAGGTTCTACACTAGATGCATCTATGCAAAGGAACTATGCAGTAAAGAGACTCCTGAGTTAAGAGAAGTCGAACCTGAAAGATTTGTGGCGTGCCATTTCGCAAAGAACCTTTCAAGGACAGTGAACTAGGAAAATAACAAGGAAGAGGTGTCAAAATGAAAAAGAATATCAGAGGAGTTGTGTTGTTGGTATTGGTATTGTCACTTTTGCTAAGCGGCTGTGGCGGAGGAAGTGAAGTAACAAATGGTTCAAACGAATCAGGTGGTAGTGGAAGTGTTGGTAAGGCAGACCCTTCAACTCTTGTAGTAGCTAGTGCAGCGGATGCAAGATCAATTGATCCACACGGAGCAGGGGATAATACAAGTGTTAATGCATTGATGCCGGTTGTGGAAACTTTGGTTGTTTACGATGAAAATGGTGAGATAAAGCCTCACCTGGCGGAAAGTTGGGAAGAAATTGATTCACAGACTTGGAAATTTAAGCTTAGAGAAGGGGTTCTATTCCATAATGGAGAAGAAATGAAAGCTTCAGATGTTGTATATTCATTTAAAAGGGCCACTTCTCCCCTAGGTGCTAGAGTCCAGTATATAATGAAAATGGTGGATCCAGATGGATTGGAAATAGTTGATGACTATACTGTTATAGTTAGAACAACACAACCATTCTCACCTTTTGTGGGGTACCTACCATATATAGGAGCTGCCATAATAAGTGAGAAGGCATATGAAGAGCCAGGTGCAGACCTGAATCCAGTTGGAACAGGCCCATTCAAGTTTGTTGAGTGGAAAAAAGGAGATACTCTTTCATATGAGAGGTTTAATGATTATTGGGGTGAGCAGGCTGATTATGAGAGACTGGTAATCAAAGCAATTCCAGAAGCAAACAGTAGACTTATAGAGCTTGAAACTGGGTCAGCTGATATTGCAATTACAATGACTGTGAACGATCAACCAAAAATTGAAAGCAATTCAAACCTTGATCTTCATACATCTCCAACAACAATATTCACTATGTTGGGTTTCAATTGTAGCATTGAACCTTACAATAACGCTAAGTTCAGACAGGCGATTGATTGGGCAACAGATGCAGAAGGAATTGTTCAGGCTGTCTACAGGGGTTCAGCAGTATATACACCAGGTCCTGTTACACCTAAGCAAAAGTACTATGATGACAGTGAGCCTAATGATAGATACGATGTTGAGAAGGCAAGAAAACTGCTTGAGGAGTCTGGAGTTGACTTGAGCAAAACCTACACAATATATGTAAATGAAAGTCAGCCAAGAATAGACATTGCAACAATTCTTCAGAGCCAACTAAGTGAAGTGGGAGTAAACATAGAGATAAAGGTAATGGAAACTGCAGCATATTGGGATTTCATTGCATCTGGTGATCAGGAAATGTTTATTAGTGGATGGGGAGCAGTTGGATTCCCTGAACCAGACAACAATATTTATGGACCATTGCACTCCAACCAGATTCCTGCAAACAATAACGTATTCTATTCAGATCCAGAATTGGATGCAATGCTGGATCTAAGCAGAGAAATGTCAGATGGACCTGAAAGAGAAGAGTTGGTTAAGGATATCCAAAAACATATTAGAGAAAACGCTCCTTATATTACATTCGATAATCCAATAAATATAATAGGAACACAAAAATATATCAAGGGATTTGTTGCGATGCCAACATCTCATCAAGTCTATAACTCAGTAATAGTCGAGTAATGAAAAATGATAGCTTGTTGGTTTACAGCAAGCTATCATCCCTTTTAAGGAGGTTAATTATGCCAAGAACGATGATGATCAATGGTACGGTTATCACAATGGATGAAGAAAGAAGAATCATCGAGAATGGGGCGGTGATTATAAATGATGATAGAATAGAAGACATTGGAGACTCGCATGAACTTTTAGAAAAATATAAGAATATCGACAAGACTATTGATTGTAATAATAAGCTTATCCTACCAGGTTTCATAGATGTGCATGCCCATGCTGGACACGGTTTGTTTAAATCCTTGGCATATGATTCCGTCAGCTACTGGATGAAGATCATGACAGATGTTTATCATAACAATACCACTGATGAATTTTGGTATGTGGAAGCTAAGCTAGCCGCTCTTGAGAGACTGAAATTCGGTGTTACATGTGGATTGAGTGTATTGAGCAACTCCCAAAGGAGTGATAGCTCCATCATAAGCATCAATAACGCAAGGGGTTACTCTGAGGTAGGTGTAAGACAAATTATTGCTGTTGGACCATCAAATCCACCCTACCCAAGGAAGTTTACCAGATTTCTGGACGGGGATTGGAAAGAATCATATTTGGATTTTGATGACCTTATGATTGGTACAGAGGAATCCATAAAAGCCACCAATCATTCCTACAATGATATGATAAGAACCTTTGTGGCTCCATTTGTGCTTTTGACATCAACAAATCAATCCAGCCTTACGGATCCTGATGTTGCAACAAATCTCTCATCTCATGACAGGTATATGATGAAGTCTGTCAGGGATTTGGCCAAAAAGTATAAGACCAGGATACATACTGAGGCTTTTGGAGGAATGATCAGGTTAGCCGTAAAGGATGAGAATGCATTACTGGGACCGGATGTCCATATCCAGCATTGCACAGGTATTTCCATGGATGAGGCAAGAATATTGGCCGAAACCAAAACAAGTGTAAGCAGTTCTCCAAGTGCAGGTCAGCTTATAAATAGATGTCCTGTAATTGAGTTGATGGAATTTGGGGCAAATGTTGCTATATCTACGGATGGGACGTCACCAGCCGTATCTTTTGATATGATAAATGCTGCACGCAAGACACAATTGGTGCATCAAGGAGCTCTTAGAGACAGATTCTATCTGCCTCCAGGCAAGCTTCTGGAGATGATTACCATTGATGCAGCTCGGGCAATAGGTTGGGATGATGAGATAGGGTCATTGGAAGTTGGTAAGAAGGCCGATATAATTACAATCAATATGAACCAACCACATTTGACACCTAGTTTCATGCCTGTTCACAAGTTGATATTGTATGCAAATGGAAACGATGTCAGTGATGTCATGGTGGATGGTAAATTGAGGATGAGAAACAGAGAGGTTTTAAACGTTGATGAATCCAGGATAATTGAAGATGCAAATAGGGAATCGATGGAGACAATAAAAAGAGCCAAGGTTGAGAAGTATATGGAGCCTTGTGATACTTTTTGGAATAACACGAGAATGTATCTGAATAGCAATAGATATGAAGCCATTGAATAGGGGAGAGGTAATATGATTACAAAGATTAAGGGAAAGTATGTCATAGGATTTGATGGCCACTCTCACGTAATTATTGAAGACGGAGAAGTGGTATATGAAGGCAATACAGTAGTTTATGTGGGAGAAAACTACTCAGGGAGTTATGATAAACTTATAGAGGAAAAGGATAGCATTATAAGTCCAGGATTCATAGATTTGGATGCTCTTGGCGATATAGATCATGCACTGATTTTCAATGAAATTGATGCAGACAAACGCAAAGACCTATACTGGTCGGAAGAGTACTTCGACAATTATAGGGATGAGTATATGACTGAAGAGGAAGAGAGCTTTAAATCTCTATATGCATATTCTCAATTGATTTCAAACGGAATCACCACAGCCATGCCAATTACATCAGTCAACTATAAGAAGGCGGGCGAGACATTTGAAGAAATTGAGGCTGCAGTCCATCATGCTGGAAGACTGGGTATAAGAGTCTACCTAGGTCCAAGCTATGTCTCAGGTATGCATGTTGTTGACAGCGAAGGCAACGTGAAGGTAAAGTGGATGGTCGAAGAAGGAAGGGACGGACTTCTAAGGGCTGAGGAGTTCATAAAGAAATACCATGGGATGTATGATGGCCTAATTAATGGGGTTATGGTTCCTGAGAGAATAGAACTTCAAACTGAGGAAATTCTATTGAAATCCAAGGAAATAAGTGATAGATACAAGTGTCCAATCAGATTGCACGCTGCTCAGGGAGAATTTGAATATAATACAATATATGGAAGAACAGGAATGTCAACAATAAAATACCTTGACAGTATAGGGTTTCTTGATAAGAGGACTTTGATACCTCACACAATTTACTCGTCCGGAAGCAAATACCTTGAGGACAACTCAAACGAAGACCAAGAGGTATTGAAAAAAAGAGGTTCCAGTGTAATTCATTGCCCACTGGTGTATGCAAGAAGTGGTCATGCACTTAACTCATTTGGAAGATACAGGAGAATAGGGGTAAACATGGCCATGGGCACTGATACATTCCCGCCGGATATGATAAGGAATATAAATATTGGTAGTACCTTGGGGCTGCATCAAGATGGTGGTAACCCAGAGAACAATTTTGCCGAGTTCTTTAATGCAGCAACTTTGGGAGGATCAAAAGCACTTGGCAGACATGATCTGGGAAGACTCTGTGTTGGTGCAAAAGCTGACATAATCGTAATCGACCTGTCAGGATTTCATATAGGGACAATTGATGATCCACTGAGAACACTATTCTTATCAGGTAGTGGCAGGGACGTAAAGACTTCAATAATAAATGGCAAAATCGTTATGGAAGACTACAAAATAGCGGGAATTGATTATGAGGAAATGAAAAATAGAGCTCAGGAGTATTTTAATAAGATGAAAGAAGGATATGCCTACAGAAGCAGAAACAAGAATCTTAATCTGGATAGTTTTTCATATAAAAAGGTTCAATAACTAGTATCTTTTCGATACCCCTCTAATTCGGTCAGCTGAATATTATTCAGCTGACCGAAGTTTATCTATTAATGATTTTTTCGTTATCAACTTAGGCCAAAATAATGGATTCACATCTAGCAAGAGTTACTAACCACACCAATACTTTAATTTTGTAAGCTATTAACATAAGATTAATAAGAGAAGGGAGGATAGTTAATTAAATATCAAACAATTTTATTGTACAGAAAGGATGACTAGTATGGAAAACGCTTTCGGAATTTTGTCAATTGTACCACCATTAGTTGCTATTGGTATGGCTTTGATTACTAAACAAACTATTTTATCATTATTATTGGGGGTTTTCACGGGAGTTACAATAATAAACGGTTGGAACCCATTCATTGCAGTGCCTAAGATGATCAGCGACTACTTCATACCACAAATTGGTAATGAGTGGAATGCAGGGATGATTATGCTAATAACCGCATGTGGAGGATTTGTCTATCTGATTAAGATATCTGGAGCAGGCAAGGCCCTGGGGGATTTGGCAACGAGAAAAATTGAGAATAGAAAGCAGGCACAACTTGTGACCTACCTTTCAGCATTTGCATTTGTTTATACTGAGCCTACCCTCACTCTAGGAACAATTATGAGGCCTATTACAGAGAGGTTTAAGGTTTCGAGAGTTAAATTGGCATACATATGTGATGTAATGGGCTGTCCCTTTGCAACCTTATCACCTATAACATCCTATTCTGCATATGCTACAGGACTTATAGCAGCTCAATTTGCTCTTTTAAACATAACTGATAATCCCTGGAATACATTCGTTTCAGCCATACCTTTCAACTTCTATGCAATTTTCGGAATGATAGCACTTCTATATGTAATCGTTACAAAACTTGACATCGGACCGATGTATGATGCTGAGAAGCGTGCAATAGAAACAGGTCACCTCATTGGTGAAAACGATAATCCCATGGAAAGATATGATGGAGGCGACTCAGCTAACCTGGACGACATGAACATTAGCTTCTTAAACTTCTTGGTTCCAATGCTAACACTATTTATTACCTTATTCAGCATAGTGTTCTGGACTGGAAATATTGCTGAGAATGGTCTACTTGGTTCCTTCAGAGAATCTAACATTACATTGGGTATAACCACTGCCTTTGTTACAGGTGGTATTGCAGCAGGAGTAATGGGAGCCAAATCAGGACTTTTCAAGTATTCAGATATCATAGGAAAATTTATTAAGGGTGTAGTCTTGAATGCAGAGATACCAATAATTCTTGTTTTAGCTTGGTCCATAGGTTCTATCACCGGGACCATGGACTTAAAGGGATTTGTTGTAAGTATTATTGAATCATACTCATTCCCACCTGCATTGATACCTGGAATAATATTCATAATTGGTGCTTTTGTAGCATTTTCAACTGGGAGCTCATGGGGTGTTTGGTCAATAATGATGCCAATAGGTATTCCAATTGCCGTTGCATTTGATCTACCAGTAGGATTGGTTATAGGTGCAGTGTTAAGTGGTGGGGTATTTGGTGATCACGTTTCCCCAATATCAGATACTACGATTTTGGCTTCTACGGCAGCTGGTGCTGACCATATACAGCATGTAAGGACACAGTTACCGTATGCTCTACTAGTTGGGGGGTCATCTGCAATAGGGTTTATTTTTGCAGGCTTCATAAATCCTTGGATTGGGTTTGTGGTTACAGGAATCTCAATAGCCTTAGGACTTAGCTTGTTCCATAAATTAGCTGAAAGAAGAATTGGCAGAGTAGAATCGGTTAATGTATAGAGGAGAGTATAATGACTAACAGAATATTTAAGGCAGACATAGTTATTAAGAATGGTACTATTCATACTGTGGATAAAGATAACAGAATTGTTCAGGCTATTGCAATCAAGGACAATATAATAATGGCAGCTGGGGATGATCATGATATTGATTCATTTGTTGATGACAGAACAAAAGTCATTGACGCTGGTGGAAAATCTGTTATACCTGGAATAATTGATTCTCATAATCACATATGGGAGTCGGGGCTTCTTATGAGTGGATTGTTAACATTTTCCATAGGTAGCATCGCTGAACTAAAGGAGAAAGTCAAGAACAGGCTAAGTTTCATGGAGAAAGGAGCATGGCTTCAAGGTGGCAGTTGGATAGAAACTCAGTTTGATGAAAAGAGGATGCCAACCAGGTATGACCTCGATGAGGTCTCTGAATCCAATCCTGTGGTCCTGGAAAGAATTTTCGGAACATGTGTGGTGAATAGTCTTGCTTTGGAAGCTGCGGGAATAACAAAAGACACTAGAGCACCTGAAGGTGGAACAATTGAGATAGACCCTATCACCGAGGAACCAAATGGAATACTTCATGGAAAGGCAATTCTTCTGGTGAGAGAAGTTATGCCTGGTCCATTTGGAAGTGATGATTTTGGAAGCGGGAAAGGCGAACCTCAAATCGGTATATTGGAGAAGTCAATAAGGTATGCAGTCAATGAATATCAAAAATTCGGCATAACTGGGGTCGTGGAGCCTGGAGTAAGCCCTACGATTTGTAGGGCATATCAGAATATATTAAGTAGAGATGAGTTGGGAATGAGGGTTAGCCTGATGCCTAACTGGTACGGTTTCACCCTTAATCAGAAAATGGATAAGATGGAAAGATATATTGATGATATAGGCGTTTATAGTGGATTCGGCAATGAATGGTTGAGGTTCAGCGGACTAAAAATGGCAATTGATGGAGGACTGACTTCAAAAACAGCATTAAAGTCATGGCCGTATAAGAATGAAGAATTCCCAAGGGAAGTAAACCTGAGACTTGACTTGGATTATCTGGATGAGTGGGTTAAGAAAGCCCATGATTCAGGCTGGTCTGTGGGAATCCATGTAATGGGTGATATTGCTGTAGAGGCCGCTGTGAATGCAATATACAAGGCATATAAGCAAAACCCCGTAATTAGAAGACACCAAATAATCCATGCATATTACCCAACTGAGGATTCACTTGACAAAATGAAAGAGGCAGGGATAATAGCATGCATACAAGGATCATTCATTTATGGAGAGGCTGACGGTTATGATGAATTGCTTCCTGAAGACAAGATAATTGATTTTACACCTACCAAAACATATCTGGATTCTGGAGTAACTGTGGCATTAAGTACGGACATGCCTTGTGCAGATCTCAATCCATTCGTGAACCTGTATTCCATTGTTACAAGGAAGGGAATAAAGGGATATCAATTAGGGACCAAGGAATGTGTTACAGTAGAAGAAGCTTTAAGGATGATGACGATAAATGGAGCCTATTTGACTGAAGAACATGATTTAAAAGGTTCCTTAGAATCAGGTAAATTGGCTGATGTTGCAATCTTGAAC
>JANKMX010000020.1:11906-34914 GCA_024649995.1 Gudongella sp.
ATAATGAAGAAATTAAAGAGATAGAGGTTTGTTGCACCATACTTGATGGTAGAATTGTTTTTGAAAATCATAGTGAACTCTAAGCTAATTGAATAAGATACAGTACTAATTTCTAGTCTTGCAGATAACACCATCTTTCAAATTATTAAGGGGAAGATGGTGTTATTATCATAAAATACCATAAAAACACCTATTCTTTATCACTATTTGATAGTTAAATATAAGGGAAAATGTAGGAAAATAGTAATATAGGATAGTTAAATTATAGAGGAGGTATTTTATGTACAAGGAACTAGTAATACCACAAAGAACAATAATGACACCAGGTCCGGTTGAGGCGGAGCCAAGGGTACTTAGAGCAATGAGTTCTCCAATATTGGGGCAGTATGACCCGGCATTTCTTAATATAATGGATGAGGTACAAGACCTGCTTAGATACACTTTCCAGACTGAGAACAAACAGGCATTTGTAGTTGATGGAACAGCAAGAGCAGGACTAGAGGCAGTGCTATCTGGAATAATTGAAAAGGGGGACAAGGTCTACGTTCCCATATTCGGCAGATTTGGCCATCTCCTTTCAGAGATTGCCAAAAGAGCTGGGGGCGACGTACACACTACAGAGATTGAGTGGGGTACTACCTATTCCTTTGAAGAGCTTAAGAAAGAAATTGATGAGTTTGGACCAAAGATAGTTGCAATTGTTCATGGAGAAACATCAACGGGCAGGATGCAGCCCTTGAAGGAGCTGGGACACTACTGTAGAGAAAAGGACATACTACTCGTGGTTGATGCCGTAGCGACCCTGACTGGAACAGAGTTCAAGACAGACGAGTGGAAAATCGACGCTGTTATATCAGGAACACAAAAGTGTCTGTCCGTACCAACAGGTTTGGCACCGCTTACCTATAATGAAAGGATTGAAAAGATCCTTGCAGAGAGAAGAAAGGTTGAGCAGGGACTGGACAAGGAAGCTCACAATGACAGGATGATTTCAACCAACTATTTGGATTTGAGTCAGATTCAGGAGTACTGGTCACCAAAGAGACTTAACCATCATACAGAAGCAACCTCCATGCTGTATGCAATAAGGGAAGGTTTAAGAATAGTAATGGAAGAGGGTCTGGAGGCAAGGATTGAAAGACATAAGCTTCATGAAAAGGCTTTGGTTGCTGGACTAGAAGCCATGGGCCTTAAGATATTTGGGGAAGAGTTTGACAAGGTTCCAACTGTAACCTGTGTTGAAGTACCTGAAGGGGTTGTGGAGTCAGAGGTTAAGCTGGACATGATCAAGCATTTTGGAGTTGAGGTTGCATCAGCCTTTGGTCCATTGACGGGCAAAATATGGAGAATAGGAACAATGGGCTACAGCTGCAGAAAAGAGAATGTGTTGAGAGTTCTTTCTGCCATGGAGGCGATGCTAATTCGAAAAGGAGTTAAGGTCAACAAAGGAGAAGCACTTCAGGCAGCACTTGATGTATATCAGTAACAAAGAAAACAAACCCGGATCGATTCGATCCGGGTTAACCTATGCCTAATCATTCTTCCTTCAAGATCAAAGGAAACACTATCTTTGAAAGCTCCCCAACAACAAGTGGTATAAATGCAAAGCTTAGAACAATTTTCCAATCTCCACCATTAAGTGGGAAGGTATAGAATATGTTGTTCATAAAGGGTACATATAGAACTGCCATCAAGAGCAGGAAGGCCCCTGCAGTGGCAAGCAGCATCTTCTTGTTTGAGAAGAACCCTATCTTGAATAGTGTATACTTCTGAGATCTGCTTGAATATGCCCTTAACAGCTCTGATAATATCAAGGTTGTAAAGGTGATTGTCCGTACCTCAACTATATTCTCAACACCATAAGCTCCAAGTGCAGTAAGGTATGCTGCCAGTGAAGCTCCTGCAACAGCTAGGCTCTGGAAGGAAACTCCCATTAGCATCCTCCTGTCAAGTATCGCTTCCTGGGGATCTCTTGGAGGGATGTCCATGATATCGGGCTCTCCCTTTTCAACACCAAGAGCCAAAGCAGGGAAGCTGTCTGTAACAAGGTTCAGCCATAATAGCTGAATTGCCAGCAAGGGTACGGGTAGATTCAAAAGTATACTTACAAATACCAGCAGAATTTCTCCGATGTTGCAGGACAGAAGGAAATACACGAACTTCTTGATGTTTGAGAATATTATTCTCCCCTCCTCAACAGCTGCAACTATGCTTGCAAAGTTGTCATCAGTCAGTATCATATCTGAAGTGTTCTTGGCTACGTCAGTGCCTGTTATACCCATTGCTATACCGATATCAGCCTTCTTGATGGCCATGGCATCGTTTACTCCATCACCGGTCATGGCAGCGATGTCACCATTCTCCCTCAAAGCGGTCACTATCCTCACCTTATGCTCAGGAGATACTCTGGCGAATACCTTTGTATTTCTGACCACATCCCTCAATTCATCATCAGACATCGTATCGATGGCGCTTCCCATCATTGCCTGCTCTTCCTTGTCTGCAAGCCCAAGGTCCTTGGCTATGGCAAAGGCCGTATCCTTGTAATCTCCCGTTATCATGATGGTATTGATTCCTGCGTTCTTGCACTTGGCGATTGCATCCCTTGCCTCAGATCTTGGCGGGTCAATCATTCCTGTAAGACCAACAAATATCATATCATTCTCATGATCTTCAGAGGAAGGCTCTTCTGGGACCCTATTGTACTCCCTGAAGGCCAGGGCAAGAACCCTGAGTGCGTCCCTTGAAAAAGTAGTGTTCTGATCCAGAAGCTTCTCTCTGATGTCATCAGTGAGCTTGATTATGTCTCCATCAAGAAGGATTTTGTTACATCTGTTTATGATTATGTCGGGAGCTCCCTTGGTAAAGGATACAATCTCATCCTTTCCAGCCATTTCATGGAAGGTGGTCATCATCTTTCTTTCAGAGTCAAATGGAAGCTCCTTCACTCTTGGGTACTTGCCATTTATGGTCTTGGAGTCAATGCCTCCCTTTTCGGCAAGTGTCAATAGGGCACCCTCTGTAGGGTCTCCGAGAATCTTGAACTGATCATCCTTTTCCTCAAGCTTTGCATCATTTACAAGAGCTGAGATTGTCAGAAGAAGATTCAAGCCCTTAAGCTCCTCAATCTTTATTTCATGGTCTTCAACCAGGAACTTCCCTTCAGGCTCATAGCCCCTTCCCTCAACATCAACAATTCTATTGTTTGTAAAGAGCTTCACAACAGTCATCTCATTCTGTGTAAGGGTACCTGTCTTGTCAGTACAAATGACTGAGGTGGCACCTAGTGTTTCAACTGCGAGAAGCTTCTTCACGATTGCGTTTCTTTCAACCATCTTGTTCATTCCGATGGCGAGGACGATTGTAACAATTGCAGGCAGACCCTCTGGAATTGCTGCAACAGCAAGGCTTATTGCAATCATGAACATCTCAAGTAGATCCCTGCCCTGAATCATACCAATTCCAAATACTGCTATACATACTATAATGACGGTTATTCCCAGAATCTTTCCAAGTTGGTTAAGCTTCTTCTGAAGCGGCGTACTTTCATCATCTATGGACTGAATCATTGTTGCTATCTTGCCGATTTCAGTGGATGCTCCTGTTTCAACCACCACTCCGTTTCCACGTCCGTAGGTGACAATGGTACTCATATATGCCATGTTTCGCCTGTCTCCAAGCGGGGTTTCATTATTGAGCTCTATGGAAGCCTTCTTTTCGGAAGGAACTGACTCCCCAGTCAGAGAAGCCTCCTCAATTTTCAGATTTGAGCTTTCAACAAGCCTAAGGTCTGCAGGGATAATGTCCCCGGTCTCTAGAACAACAACATCACCTGGTACAAGCTGTGACGCAGGAATTTCCTGAGTTTTGCCATCCCTCAGCACCTTTGCCGAGGGTGAGGCCATCTTCTTAAGGGACTCCAGGGCCTTCTCAGCCTTGCCCTCCTGATAGAGACCAAGCATTGCGTTTACCAGGACTATTGACATTATTACTATTGCATCCTTTGTTTCTCCAACAAAAACGGATATAAGTGCTGCTGACATAAGTATAAGTATCAAAAAATCGGAAAACTGAGCGATGATTTTTGACATCAGGCTCTTTCCCTTTTCTTCCTTAAGTTCATTTGGACCATATTCATCCAGCCTTTTCTTAGCTTCCACTGTGGAGAGTCCTGCCGATGGTTTTACAGTAAGCTCATCAGCTATCTCCTGAGTATTCTTTCGGTACCATTCCATTCTATCCCCTCTTTCATTTTTACTCACAATAAATATATACCCCAAAAATCATAAAGACTTTCGTCCATTGGAAAATGAACAAAAGTCTTGATTCTTCAATAAAGGTGATAACCGTGCAAGGCCGAAATGACGATTACCACAGATTAGCTACTCCCTTTTGCAAATACTGATAAAGACATTTATCAAGAAAAATCTTTTGAAAGAGACAAAAACTCAAATCGATTGACTTATTTGGCCTATTAGGAGATAATTTACTTAAATAATACAAAAAACGGAGTGATTCACATGAACAACAAGATACTTGTGGTCGATGATGAAAAAGCCATTGGAGATATAATTAAGTTCAACCTTGAGAAGGAAGGATTCCAGGTTACGGTTGCATATGATGGAGAAGAGGGTCTTGAGAAGATAAAGCTGACTCAACCCGACCTGCTGATACTGGATATAATGATGCCCAAAAAGGACGGCTTCCAGGTGCTCAAGGAAATAAGACCAACCTTCAGATTCCCGGTAATAGTTCTTACTGCCAAGGAGGAAGAGGTGGACAAGGTTCTTGGTCTGGAGCTTGGAGCGGATGATTACATGGTAAAGCCATTTAGCATGCGGGAACTTGTGGCAAGGGTTAAGGCCAACATCAGAAGGCTCGATTACGACTTGTCAGCTGGGAATGGAACCGCTGAGATAACCTCTGAGGAACTGGAGATAGACTTTACAAAGTATGAAGTCAGAAAAAGGGGTGCGGTAGTTGACCTTACATTGAGGGAGTTCGAGCTCCTTAAGTTTTTGGCCTTGAGTGCGGAGCAGGTTTTTACAAGGGAACAGCTTCTGGAGAAGGTTTGGGGCTATGAATACTACGGTGATATTAGAACCGTGGATGTCACAGTACGAAGATTAAGAGAAAAGATTGAAGACAATTCAGGTGAGTTCAAGTATATACTCACCAAACGAGGCGTTGGATATTATTTCAGGAGGGTCTGATATGTTCTCCAGCATCAGGTGGAAATTTATCGTGGTATATTTCCTTCTGGTTTTTATTGCCATGGTTATAATTGGAATATTCATAGTGAACAGAATGGAGAACCAGCAGCTGGAAACAGCAAGATCCTCAATGGAGCAGCAGATTGAAACCATAATGTCCACTTCAAGCTACATCGCTACAGGTAACTGGACTGAAAACAGGGAAGGTATTCAGAACACACTTAATGACTGGAGACTGGGAACCGGCGAAACCCTGTATGTGATTTATGATGAGGAGGTGCCCAAAATACTGGCCACCACCAATAAGCAATATGAGTCCATAATTGGAAACAATGCCCTATCATACAGATACACCGACCCTACTATAATCGGGCAGGCATTCTATGGTGAAAGGGCTCAATCCGTAATAATGGATGATGTTGCAGGAAATGAATTCATGCATTATTCAGCCCCTGTATTTTCCAGTGTGGGAAAGATAAACGGCATCCTTTACATGACATCTGACCTCTCAAACGTCCAGAGGACTATTGAGGACTCAAGGGCCATACTTACAAATGCGACATTGATAGCATTGGGCATAACCATTGTTCTGGGCTTCTTTATTGCCAGCAGCATAACAGGCCCAATACGGGATGTTACAAAAAAAGCAGAGGAGATGGCCCTGGGAGATTTCGATCAGTTTGTTGAGGTTAAATCAGACGATGAAATCGGTCAGCTGGCTGGTATGTTCAACCATCTAACCCTTAAGCTGAAGGATACTATTGAGGAGATGGACCTTGAAAGAAGCAAGCTTGATACAATATTCAGCTATATGGCTGAGGGTGTTATAGCTGTGGACAAAAACGGCAGCATAATCCATGCAAATCCAATAGGTCAGAATCTTATGGAGATAGATGATTCACATCTTGACAGTTCAGAGAGCTTTGCACTTGATAAGCTAGGTATGGAAAACATTGACTACACTGATCCTGAAACCTTGAGCGGAGAAACCACCTTCCAGAAGGATGAGGGTGTCTACAAGGTAAAATATGCCCCATATAAGAATGAGAGGGATCACATAGCGGGCCTTATAATGGTCCTTCAGGACATCACCCAGGAGCATAGACTGGACAATATGAGAAAGGAGTTTGTGGCCAATGTGTCCCATGAATTGAAGACTCCAATCACAACAATCAAGAGCTATGCAGAGACTTTGATGACAAATGAGGTTGATCAGGATACCCAGCAGAGATTCCTGTCCGTAATAGACAGGGAGTGTGACAGGATGGGAAGGCTTGTAAGGGATCTTCTTCAGCTTTCAAACATAGATTACCAGAAGACAAAATGGAATAGGGAAAATATCTCCATAGGAGACATGCTCCTTGATTCAATTGGAAAGCTTCAGCTTCTTGCCCATGAAAAGAATCAGAGAATTGAGACCTACATCCAGCCTGATCTGCCTCAGATTAAGGCTGACAGGGATGGAATGGAGCAGGTCATGCTCAATATTCTCTCAAATGCCATAAAATATACTGAGACCAATGGTACAATTAAGGCCATGGCAAAAAATCGTGATAGCTTCATTGACATCAGCATATCCGACAATGGAATTGGAATTCCCGAGGAGGATGTGGGCAGGATATTTGAGAGATTCTACCGTGTAGAGAAGGGAAGAAGCAGGGATATGGGCGGTACAGGTCTTGGTCTTTCAATAGCCAAGGAGATAATCGAGGCCCACGATGGAACCATAGAAATCACTAGCAAAAAGAATCAGGGCACAGTGGTCAGGATTACATTGCCGGTGATGTAATACTATTTTAACCCTGCTGTAACATGTTTGTAACATTGTAGGGGTATAATTCACTTGAAAGAATATGCAGATAAAGGGGGTTAGGGTATGTTTAAAAGAACGTTGGCCAGTTTGATGATAATGATGGCAGTTCTTGGTTTTGCAAGCTTTGCGAATGCATCAACCGTTATTACAGGCAATGCAATCACAACCAGAACTGATTACGAAATTATAAAGCCGGAGAGATCTGTCTATTCCTCAAGTGAAAGAGTTGTTCTTATTAATGGAAGGGCACCATCTGGAACCGAGATAACAGTAAAGCTTTACGGCACAACGGATTTGACCAGAAGAAGCTTCAACCTGGACAGACTACCATCCCCAGAAGATTATATATTGATAAGTAGCGAAAGCGTAACTTCCGGAAACCTAGGTTTCTTCCAGAAGCAGATGGATCTTGTAAGAGGAATCAACAGGCTTGTTATAGACTTTGGAGTTGAGGAAGTTGAAGACAGGGAATTCATAGTTTACAAATACGACGTAAGAACAACGGAGATTAGACTTCCATACGACAGGGAGTCAGGCGGAATCAGGATTCCGCTAATTAGATAGAATAATAAAGAGGAGAGGTTTGAATGAAGGAAAAATTTAAGACCATTCTCCTTTTTCTTTTGGTGGGAACAAGTCTCGCGATGACACAGCAACTGTGGATGCAGTTTCCAGAGAGAGTGACTGGTTTTTTCGAGCCTGAAGCATCCTATTCGTCTTCATACCTGCTTTCGGATATGATTGCCCCCAACAAATACCTTGTGGGCTTTGGTGGGAGCAACTATACAATGGTTTATGATGCAAACAAGTACGGAATATGGGATACTTCCAAGGAGTCGCTCGCGGGGCTGCTAAGCGCAGATACCATTAGGACAGAGGAACCAGAATCAGGTTACAGACCCGGACAGACTGGTGAAATGGCAGTTGTCTTTTACTTCCCTGAGAGCATCAGCACCTATATACTGGCCAAGGCTTGGGATGTAAACGAACCAAATGATATTGTGGATACCATACCTTATGTGGATAGTATTGCCATAGTAAAAGGTAGTGGGGATCCTTTTTTTGTTTTTTCAGGGAATGGAAGAGATGTATTGATCTATGGGTCTGGGATCAGTGTGGACAAGGTGCTCTCAGAGATCATTGATTTTGAGGATAGTGCCGAGTTCGACTACTATTATTCCCTGTCTGAGATATTCCCCACAGAGGTGGGGGACATATATGTGCCATATGAAATAAGGAACAGCCTGCCTGTTGTCTATGTGAGCAACGACATCGCCCAGATGACCACAGAGGAAATGGGAATCCTTGCAGAAAGGTTTCTTGAGAGGGAGATAGATTACATCAGACAGATTGTGGAGAGCAACGGGTCCACTATCTATATCTACAACAACAAGGTATTGAAGTTCAATATGAATGGAACTGTTGAATACTTCCATTCACTGGAAGACACAATTCAGGAAAGGAATCTTTATCTGAGCCTATCCACTGCAGCGGAGTTCATATCCCAGAAGGCCTACTCAGCCAAGGGGATGTATCTTGCTGGAATTCAGGAGATTGAAGCTGAGGGTAGCCTTGGATACAGCCTCACCTTCAGATACAGGGTAAGGGGGATACCAGTGCTTCTTGGGAATAGGGAAGTGGAGGAATACGTCCAGATTGAAGTTTTCAACAATCAGGTAAGAAGCTACAAACAGCTTTTCAGAGGTGAGATGGATCTAAACATTGCAAGTCTTCAGGACAGTAGGCAGATCATGTCATCCTTTGATGTAATTGATCAAAATTACGTTTTTCTGGAAAGTGAGTACCTGCAGCACACAGGTGAAACAAAGGAAGATCTGGGTGATCAGGTGGTTCAAAGGGTTCTGTCATCAGTTGAGGACATAACGATATCCTACTACGATCCGGGCCTTAAGGATCAGGAGGAGAGGTTGATAGGTGTATGGCTCATAAGGGCTCATGAAAGTGTATATGCCTTCAATGCATATAGTGGAAAGCTTGTGTATCAGAGATAGGAGAATGAGGCATGGATTGGTCAAAGGCTAAAACAATACTGATAGTTGCACTCCTGATCACCAACATATTCCTGGCATATTTTTTACATGGAGAGCAGGAAGTTGGAAATGCTGTTCTCAATCCTGAATTCATAGAGGAAACAGAGGAGCTTCTGGGAAGAAATGGAATAGTTCTCCAGTCTGATATACCCACAGAAACTGGCCAACTCTACAACCTTACTGTTGAATATGAAGATATGTTGCCAGGGACTATAAATGATAGGTTTTTCGCATCAGAGGGAGTCATCAACAGAAACGAAGGAGCAGTAATTGAAATTGATTATGGAGATGAGGTAATCACTTTAATAAATGAAAAACTGATGATATATGAAAATCCAACAGCCGAAGCTGGCAATCCAATTGATAATCTTGAACAGGCCATGGAACTGGCGAAGCAATTTCTTAAGGAAAGAGGATATGAAACAGATGACATGGGACTTTCCTACTGGAGGGAGACTGAGAATGGGTACTATCTGGACTTTACCAAGATTTTTCAGGACTCATATATTGAATTGAGCTACACAGTGGTCATAATAGAGGATGGCAGGATTATAAGGATGGAAAGGACCTGGCTCAACACAAAGGAAATTGAAGAGACCGACTATAAGATCGTACCTGCACCAAAGGCCATCCTGGAGCTCTTGAGCATGGAGGATGCAAGCAACAAGACCATAACAGACATATCTCTAAGCTATTATTTCGATCCGGAAAAGCAGGACTATCTGGACGACTACCAGCAGGCCATGGAAGGTAGGGCGGTTCCTGCATGGAGAGTCCAGTTCCAGGACGGATACGATGTCATACTTGACCTTGAATAGAAGGAAAAATTAAGAAGGGTTAGCCTTCTTTTTTTTTGCATGTTACTATATAATTAAAGAAGCAAAAGGAGGAGGTTTTCCAAATGACTGTAAAGGTTTGCTCCCTTTCAAGTGGAAGCAGCGGAAACTGCCAATATATTGAAACAGAGAATACAAAACTAATAATAGATGCGGGCTTTTCAGGAAAGAGAATAGAGCAGCTGCTTAATGAAATCCAGGTGGACCCAAGAACCCTGGACGGTATATTGGTTACACATGAACACATTGACCATTCCAAGGGAGTCGGGGTACTTTCAAGGCGCTATGACATCCCAGTCTATGCCAATGAAAATACATGGAAGGGTATGGAGTCAATAATCAAGAATGTTAAGACCCACAACACAAAGGTCTTTTCAACAAACAAGAATATCGAGCTAAAGGATGTCCTGATCCACCCCTTCAATGTTTCACACGATGCCAGCGAGCCGGTGGGCTATATTATATTCAACAACAAGACCAAGTTAAGCTTTGTAACAGATACAGGTTGGATAAACGAGGGTATAAGGAGGAAGATAAGCAATTCCCATTTCTACTTCATGGAGTCAAATCATGATGTCAGAATGCTTATGGAGGGGAGCTATCCAATGATGCTCAAGAAGAGAATCATGAGCCTAAAGGGGCATCTGTCCAATGATGATGCAGCGGATGTGCTGTCCGAGGTTCTCAGGGGAGAGAATGAAATAGTCCTTCTTGCACATTTAAGTCAGGACAACAACAAACCCGAACTGGCCTACTCCACTGTAAGAGAGGGACTTTCACGTCAAGGGTTTGACGTAGATAATGACATTCGACTAAATATGACCAACAGAGATGGAATAAGTGGAATATACAGCCTTTGATGAGGAGGAAAGAGGATGAATGACTTCAATTACGGAAGCTATTACAAACCGCCCAAAAGAAGAGGGATATTTTCATATGTACTTGTAGCACTGATAGCGGGGCTTATTGGGGGTCTTGTTACGGCATATATAGCTCCCACATATCTTTATGGCAGGATAATCCCCATGCCTGAAATATACACTGAGGGTCAGCCATCCATGATGAACACCGTTACAATCAATCCCGTTGAGGAGATCAATGTGGTTGCGGCGGTGGCCACCAAGGCAGTAAGCTCAGTTGTTGGGATAACAACCGTATCCATTGAGAGGGACTTCTTCTGGTCCAGACCTGTTGAAGGTGTGGGCTCGGGAGTAGTTGTCAACAGTGACGGATACATCCTGACCAATTCTCATGTAATCGGAGATGGGAATGCCCAGGAGATTCAGGTTCTATTTGAAAATGGAGACAAGATACAGGGAAGGGTTCTTTGGTATGATGCCACGTTGGACCTGGCTGTAGTGAAGGTAAGTGCATCGAACCTTCACGTTGCAGAGCTTGGAGATTCAGATGCAATAAGGGTTGGAGAGCTTGCTGTTGCTATAGGAAATCCACTGGGTCTTGACTTCCAAAGAACCGTCACATCCGGAGTAATAAGCGGTCTCCACAGATCTGTCCAGGTGAACCAGTACAACGTAATGGAGGATCTAATCCAGACTGATGCATCAATAAATCCAGGAAATAGTGGGGGTCCCCTGCTTAATTCCACAGGCCAGGTTATCGGAATCAATACAGCCAAGATACAGACTGGAGAAGGGCTGGGCTTTTCAATACCCATAAACCTTGTCAAGCCTGTCCTGGAGGAGATAATTGAGGAGGGATCATTCAACAACGTATATATAGGATTTACAGGCAGCGAGGTTGAAATATACGAGGTTCAAATGGACACTGACCTACCTGCTGAGTATGGAGTTGTTGCAATAGAGATACTACCGGGGTCCCCGGCTGATGAGGCAGGCTTAAGGCCTTTGGATGTAATAACATATGTGGATGAGGCCCAGGTCACCAGCATGGCAAACCTGAGAAAGATACTTTACAACTACAGAATCGGTGACAGTGCCGAACTTACAATAAACAGGGACGGAACAACTATGAATGTGATGGTAAGATTTAGGGAATTTTAGGAGGAAAAGATGAAGATATTGCTTGCAAACGATGATGGAATAATGGCCGAGGGAATACATACCCTGGCAAAGGCACTTGAAAAGGAACATGATGTAATAATTGTAGCACCCGAGACCCAAAGAAGTGCACAGAGTCATGCTATAACATTACACAAACCCATAGTAATCAAGGAAGTGGAGCTTGAAGGAATCCAGTCCCCTGCCTACAGCATATCTGGTACTCCGGCTGATTGTGTCCGGGTTGGAATGGAGGAGCTTGCGGATGACAAGATTGATATTGTATTTTCCGGTATAAACATGGGTCTTAATTCAGGGATGGACATCCTTTACTCAGGCACCGTATCTGCTGCAATAGAGGCAAATCTATATGGAGTTCCCAGTGTTGCGGTTTCTACCGAATGGACAAGTGAAGGTATGAATTATGACATTGCTGCCAAGTACGCACTCCAGGTGCTAAAAAAGCTTGATACTGAGAAGATGACATTACCTGTGGTTCTCAATCTGAATACCCCATACAACCTACATGATGAGACCAAGCCAATAAAGGTCTGCAAGATAGGTGGGCCCATATATGATTACTACCTGGCGGAGAAGAATGGGAATGGAGAGAGGACATTAAAGGTCATGGGCAGAAAAGATGCCCATCTGGAGAAAAACACGGATAGATACCATCTTAGTGAAGGTTTTGCAACATTGACCCCTCTTAGCTATGATTTCACAAATTTTCACCTGATGGAGAAGGTTAGACAGTGCATAGAGGAAGAGACCAAATGTGAATAATGGATAAATTTACGGGTATCTATCCAACAAGCTTCCTTTTGGGGGCTAAAATGATGATTTTGTAAAGGAGATAGATACAATGAGTAGAAGAACAGACACCTTAACAGTGGGTGGCAAGCCAATGACATTGATCGGTACAGAGGTAAAGATTGGGGACAAGGCTCCGGATTTCATGGCTCTTAAGGGCGACATGAGCCCATACAGCCTTAGTGATGCAGGAGACAAGGTAAAGGTCATATCTGTGGTAACATCTCTTGATACAGGCGTATGCGAGACACAGACCATAAGATTCAACGAGGAGGCAGCCAAGCTTGAGGATGTGGTAATCATTACTATCTCAGTGGATTTGCCCTTTGCCCAGAAGAGATTCTGCAGTGCAAATGATATTGGTAATGTAATAACCCTGTCCGACTATAGAGATCTCGATTTTGGTACAAAGTACGGTTTTGAAATTGAGGAGCTGAGACTTCTTTCAAGGGGAATTGTTGTTTTGGACAGAGACAATATGGTCAAGCATGTTGAGTATGTTTCCGAGAATTCAAATCATCCAGACTATGAAAAGGCTCTTGAAGTGGTCAGAGGTCTGATCTGATGGACCTATAATGAATATTGTACAGGCCTTCCTTGTGGAGGGCTTGTTTTTTGACGAAAAAAAGCCTGAAATATGCTATTATAAGGGTATAGGATAGTTGATGCGATGATAGAAACCGTTGTTGGAGGTTAAGATGAACATTGATATTTTATCGGTTGGGAAAATAAGGGAGAAGTATCTGAATGAGGGAATAAAGGAGTATTCTAAGAGGCTTTCAAGGTACTGCAGTCTGAATATAATGGAAGTGGATGATGAAAAAGCCCCGGAGGGCCTATCGAACAAGGAAATGGATATAATCAAGTCTAGGGAGGGTGAGAGAATCCTTTCAAAAATCCCCACAGGAGCATATGTTGTGGCATTGGCCATTGAGGGAAAGCAGCTGTCATCCGAAAACCTTTCTGAAAAGCTCAACGACATTATGGTTGAAGGAAATTCCCATGTTGTTTTTGTGATAGGAGGTTCCCTTGGACTATCAAAAGATGTAATGAAGAGAGCCAATATGAAATTGTCCTTCTCAAAAATGACATTCCCTCACCAGTTGATGAGGATGATTCTATTGGAACAGATTTACAGGGCCTTCAGGATAATGAGAAACGAACCTTATCACAAATGATACTCACCATATTCGATTGGACCATGAATATCATAGTTATTTCTTAAGAATTATGGATATATCATCTAGAAATCCATGGTCCTGAACATAGGATTAACTATTGAAATTAGGTTAGCATAGATGTATTATATGTTCAACTGGATAGAGGTTTATGTCTATAACCATGGGTGTCCAGTATTTAATGTGGTATAATAGATGGTAGAAAAATACAAATACTATTAGTAAGGTGATAATATGTCAGAAAAGAGTCTCAAGGAACGACAACGTCTAAGGACCATGTCACATTTTATTGATGCGGCACATGAAATAATTGAAAATGAAGGTATTGAGGAGATAACTGTTCGTAAGGTTGCAGATGTTGCAGGCTATAACATCGGAACCTTGTACAACTACTTCAAGAACCTGGATCATCTCATCGGGTTTGCTGGAGTCAAGTATCTCAAGGATTATTATGCGGTTCTGGATGATTACATCAAGGAGGCTGACAACGCAGAGGTCAGGTACATAAAGATTTGGCAACTGTTCTGCAAGTATTCATTTGAAAGACCCAAGATATGGAAGGCCATATTTTTCCTGACTCCCAACGAGGATGTAAGGGAGATATTTGATGAGTACTTTGAAATATACCCTGGTGACTTTGGAATACATTCCGACGACTTGATTACAATGCTTAATGCCCCAGACATCTTTGATAGAAGTCGACAATGCCTGGCACCTGTTGCTGAGGAAGGGATAATCCCAAAGGAATGTGTCGATGAGTTAAATGAGATGACGGTATTGGTTTACCGGGGAATACTGGAGAGGCTGATTACATCCCATGATGAGTTGGATAAGAAGGTTGAGTTGGAAAAGTTCGTCAACTTTGTCAAGATAGGGCTGAATGCATTTAGGCTTTAGGCCTAATCCATTTGATTTCTTCAAATTAAGAGTTCGATCCATTAGATCGGGCTCTTTTAATTTGTTAATTTTTATTAATATTTTAGCCTAATAATGGATTAACTTAGTCCGATAAATATGAGCTGCTTTACGGAAGCATTGAAAACGCTTGCTTCTGTTAAAAATTAAACAATTAACATGAAAAACACGTTTTAAATGTGAACAAGTTTTTGAAATGAACATGTTTACAAAAGAAAGGTATTCCTCTATAATAGGCACTATAAGGGATCAGAGAAATTATGGAGGGAGTGGTTTTGTGAGATTGGAACTAGGTAATTTTTTTGTTAATAAGGTGACATTTGGTGAAGTTACAGGCTTTTCAAATGGAACACTGACAATTAACAAAGAGGAGGCAATTGCCTTTGTCAAGGAAGATGAGCACATAACAGAATGCGACATAATGATTGCGAACCCTGGTGATGAGACGAGGATTGTACCCGTTAAGGAAGCTATCGAGCCAAGAGCGAAGGTCGACTCAAAGGCAGCTGCTTTTCCCGGGGTTACGGGAGATCTGTCTCAGGCAGGGATTGGAAGGACAAATGCATTGAAAGGCTGTAGCGTACTTGCTGTAGGAAAGCATTGGGGAAGCTTTGGAGATGGTCTTATTGACATGTCCGGAGAAGGTGCCAAGTATACCTTATTTTCACAGCTGATAAACATTTGCTTGGTTGCGGATACGGATGAGGAATTTGAAAGACACAGCCAGCAGAAGAAAAACAAGGCAATTCGCTGGGCTGCCCACAGGCTGGCAGAATACCTGGCCAAGGCTGTTGAAAATCAAGACCCGGATGAGATGGAGGTCCTAGAGCTTGGGAGCATTTCCAAGCGCGGCTCTCAAGTGGAGGAACTACCTTCAGTTGTATATATTATGCAGCCACAATCACAAATGGAGGAAAAAGGATACAATGACCTGCTGTATGGATGGGACCTGAACCAGTTCCTGCCAACACTTGTCCATCCCAACGAAGTCTTGGACGGTGCAATGATAGGTGGATCATACATGTGCTGCTCCTCAAAGTTCTCAACCTATGATTTCCAAAACAATCCAACCATTAAACGACTATACAGGGAACATGGCAAAACAGTTAACTTTTTAGGAGTGATCATGTCAAACCTGAATGTATCTCTGGAGCAAAAGGAAAGGGCAATCTATTTTGTCGCCAAGCTTGCCAGCATGATAGGTGCAGATGGTGCAATCATAGCAGAAGAGGGTTATGGAAATCCAGATGCGGACTTCATTGGCTGCATAAGTGCTTTGGAGGATTTAGGGATAAAAACAGTTGGAATGACAAATGAATGTACAGGTAGGGATGGCCGTTCTCAACCATTGGTGACCTTGGATGAAAAAGCGGATGCGATTGTTTCCTGCGGGAACGTATCTGATGTAGTGGAGCTGCCAGCAATGAAAACCGTAATCGGAGAACTGGAGGCTCTGTCAAGGGATGGGATGTCCGGTGGATGGAGTTCCGATGAGAAGTTGGGACCATCAGTAAGACCTGACGGCTCAATAATAATGGAAAATGATTCTATGTTCTGTGGTGATCAGATTTGTGGATCCTCACCTAAGCAAGTTAGAGAATTTTAAGGAAAGGAGGTTGAAAATATGAAAAAAGCAGTTCTCTATATTAATCAGTTCTTTGCAGGTATTGGTGGCGAAGAGAAGGCAGACCATGCTCCTGAGATCAGAGAAGGAGTAATGGGACCAGGGCTTGCCCTTAAGGCAAGTCTAAAGAATGCGGAGATAACCCATACAATTATCTGCGGCGACAACTTCATGGGATCAAACACAGAAGAAGCCATTGAGATCATCGGTGGTTTCCTTGAGGACATAGAATTTGATATCTTCTTTGCAGGTCCTGCATTCCAGGCAGGCCGTTATGGAGTTGCCTGTGGTACCATCTGCAAGTACGTGGAGGAGAAATTCGGAGTTAGCACAATCACTTCAATGAATGACGAGAATCCTGGTGTGGAAATGTTCAAAAAGGATACATACATTTTCCCAGGTGGTAAAAGCGCTGCTGCAATGCGTCAGGATACAAAGAAAATGGCAGCCCTGGGAGATAGGATCCTTGCAGGGGAAAAGAGATTCCTTGCAGAGGAAGAGGGCTTCTTCCCTAGAGGGATTCGCCATCAGGTCTGGAGGGAAGACGGTCTAATAGCAGCTGATAGGGCAGTGGATATGCTTATCAAGAAGATGGCAGGTGAAGAGTTTGTCTCAGAGCTACCCATACCGAAGCTGGATAGGGTGCCTATTGCTCCTCCGGTAATGGATCTGTCAAAGGCTACCATAGCCATAGTCACTTCCGGTGGCATTGTACCCATTGACAACCCAGACAAGATCCAATCATCTTCTGCAACCAGATGGGGACGCTACAGTATTGCCGGACTGGACAGGCTGGAAAGTGGAGTGTATAAGACAATACACGGAGGCTATGATCCAACTGTTGCAGATGCCAATCCAAACGTAGTTGTTCCACTTGATGTACTAAGAGTATATGAGAAGGAAGGGAAGATTGGCAAATTACATGACTATTTTTATGCAACTGTAGGAACCGGAACTTCTGAAGCGGAAGCCTCAAAAATGGCAGGAGAGATGATACCTTTCCTTAAGGAAGCTGGTGTGGATGCCATAATTCAAGTGTCCACCTGAGGTACCTGTACTCGTTGCGGTGCAACGATGGTCAAGACTTTTGAGAAAGCAGGCTTCCCTGTTGTGCAGATGTGCAATCTGATTCCAGTGGCGGTTACTGTTGGGGCAAATAAAATAGTGCCAACAGTATCAATACCATATCCTCTTGGAAATCCAAGTTTGTCAGAGGAAGAACAATGGAAATTGAGACATCATCGAGTAGGTGTGGCTTTGGATGCACTTACGGAAGATATCAAGGAACAAACCGTATTTAAAGTAAAAATATAAGGATGGTTTTGCATTAGATACTTTGGCAACTGATATCAGAGAATAAACGGTATTTGAAATACAAAACTTTAGAATGGAGGATAGGCGAAAATATGAAAAATAAACAATTCTGGAATCCAGTTTTTACAATATCTTTAATAATATCAGTTATTGTGGTTGGTCTTGGTGTTATTCTACCAGAAGGTTTTTCAAGCATAACATCAGCATCATTTGATTTTTTGGTAGGTAACTTTGGTTGGTTTTATATTATAACGATGTCATCATTCGTGGTGTTTTCACTCGTGATGCTATTTAGTAAATATGGTGATATTAAATTAGGTAAGCCAGAAGATAAACCTGAATATAGCCTAATGTCTTGGTTTGGAATGCTTTTCAGTGCAGGCATGGGTGTAGGTCTAATATTCTTCGGCGTAGCAGAACCATTGTTTCACTTTTCTGGACCACTGAGCATTATCACACCAGGATCTACAGAAGCACTGGACTTTGCTTTTAGAAAGTCATTTTTACACTGGGGATTACATCCTTGGGCAGCTTATGCAATTATGGCATTGGCTTTAGCCTATATGCAGTTTAGAAGAGAAGAAAAGGGTCTTGTTAGTAGTATCTTTATTCCTCTTCTTGGAAGAGAGAAAGCAAATGGGCCAATAGGCAAGACAATCGATATCTTGGCAATTTTCGCTACAGTTGCTGGCGTTGCTTCTTCACTTGGGATGGCAACAATGCAGATTAATGGTGGATTGAATGGATTGGTGGGATTACCAGTCAATACAGGTATTCAATTGGCTATTATTGCAATTATAACTTTCTTGTTTGTTATAACTGCAGTCATGGGAATTGAAAAAGGTATAAAGCTGGTATCAGATATGAATATTACTTTATGTTTTGGATTAATGATAGCAGCATTTTTAGTAGGACCAAAAGTTGAAATTTTGAATAACTTAAGTAACTCTGTAGGCTTGTACGTAGCAGGACTTATACCAGATAGTTTTGCAATATCCAGTGATCCATGGTACGGCTGGTGGACAATATTCTACTGGGCTTGGTGGATTGCTTGGGCTCCATTTGTTGGAACGTTTATAGCTAGAATATCTAAAGGTAGAACTATCAGACAATTTATTTCTGGCGTTCTAATTGCACCAACAATCATGAGTTTCTTCTGGTTCTCAATATTTGGAACAGTTGGTATTAAGGTGTTTGATAAAATTGGTGCTTTCACTACAGAAACAGCATTCTTCCAAGTATTTGAACATTATCCTTTAGGAACATTATTATCTGGTGTAGCAGTATTGCTATTAACTACATTCTTTATCACATCAGCTAATTCAGCAACATTTGTAATGGGGATGTTATCAGAAGATGGAAATTTAAATCCAGGTACGCCAAAGAAAATAGTTTGGGGACTAGTAACAGCAGGCTTGGCAGCAGTATTATTACTAGCAGGTGGTTTAGGTGCTTTACAAACAGGTTCAATTGTAGCGGCATTCCCATTTGCATTTGTAATGATTGCAGCGATGGTCTCTTTTGCTAAAGCCTTAAAAGGCGATGCAACTTTTATGGCGGGACAACAAGATATTTCAGATAAGTAACCGGGCAAGCTTTGGTAAGTAAGTGAGGTTACCGGTTCAATAAAAATAGCAGCATTAGGTGGCAAGATTTATTCTGGTGAAACAGAGTTTTTAGCAGAAGAAGTCGGTGAGAATTCAAACGGAGAGTTGATTAGAAAGGTGGGAAAAGAATGAGTGTATTGGATAACAAAAAGGTTATAATCATCGGGGATCGGGACGGAATTCCGGGACCTGCCATGGAAGAATGCGTCAAGACTGTTGATACGGCAGAGGTTGTATTCTCTTCAACAGAATGCTTCGTCTGAACGGCTGCAGGCGCAATGGATTTGGAAAATCAAAAAAGGGTGAAAGATTTAACTGACAAATACGGCAAGGAAAACATTCTTGTACTGATTGGGGCGGCAGAAGCAGAATCAGCAGGCTTGGCAGCAGAGACGGTAACAGTTGGAGACCCAACCTTTGCGGGATGTCTTGCAGGTGTAAGCTTAGGCTTGGATGTTTACCATATTGTCGAAGATGCAATCAAGAGTGCTGTATCAGAGGAAGTCTATGAAGAGCAGGTTTCCATGATGGAAATGGTTCTTGATTGTGATGAGATAATAAAAGAAATGGAAACGATTCGACAGCAGGCTTAGAAATGCCAAGAGGTTGGAGTTTGTAGGTGTTTGATAAGAGAAAGGGTCTCAAGCCGAAGACCCAGGGAAATGTCATAAGTTTTTAAGAGTTCAACAGAGGCTTACCCTGCCTTATGTTGAAACAGTGCGAAAAGCACATTCCAAATCCGTTTAAGAATCTCGGAGAGATTCTAAACCAAGAAACAAGTAGTATATTTATCATCAAAAGAGGCTGTCCCATGTGGCAGCCTCTTTTGCATTTCATTTGGTCCCATACTTATGACATGGGATAATAGGAGTCTATTAATCTCAAGCGGATACTTGTGAATGAAACAGAAACTGAGTTAATTGGTCATAACATAAAAAACATAGCTGTATTCATTCCCATATTTGTGATAAAGGTCGATTTCACGTTGCAGCATAGCTATCACCTGCTTTGCCATGTCATTGTCACTGTACTTTTCAATCATTTTATCCAGGTTATCCTGAAGAGGGTTGTAATAGTTGTCTGTCCAGTCGCTTCTGGGTGTTATAAAGTGGCCTTCATAGTTGTATCCGGCAGCTTCAATCTGCTTGATCTTATTCTCAATGGTATCAATCTGTGGGTACTCTTCCCCCCAGAAGGCCGAAATTTCTTCGGAAGGACTATTCACAAGCCAGCTGACTTCGCTGCATATAAGGTAGCCATCATCCTTAAGCAGTTTTTTCCATTCATTAAGACCTCTTTCAAATCCAGCTATGTAGATAGCTCCTTCGGACCAGATAAGGTCAAATGATTTCTCATCAAAATCCATATCAAACATAGAGATGCACCTTCCAGTAACCCTTTCAGACAATCCATGTGAGGTCATTGCCTTGTTTAGGTTTTCAATAAATTTCTGGTGATTGTCTATTGCAATTATCTTTGCCTTTGGGAATTCCCTGGCCAATAGCATTGTGTGAATGCCATTTCCACATCCAATATCCAAAATACTAAGAGCTTCCCTTGGACCTTCATACATGGAAATTGCCTTAAGCGTAGATGCCTGGCTTCCTGGTGCAAGCCTATCCAACCCTTCAAATGCTTCAAAAAAGTAATTTTCCATTTTACAAACCTCCCTTCAATTCATTATACTGTTAATTAGGAGATGTAACAACAGTGAGTCACTGGGGACGGTTCTGCTGACTCATTTTGTACCGAATACAAGAAAATAATGAGGAGGCCACCCATGACAGTCAGATTCAGAAACTATATAAGCGAAGCAGGGATAACGGAGGACTATCACAAGGTTAGAGAGTTTTTGCTTAAGCTGGGATCCACAAATTTCACATACGCAAGGTGGGACTGGATGATAACCCATGACTATCTGGACAGGGAGGCAGTTGGTAGAATTGGAATCTGGGAGGAAGGAGACCAAGTTGTTGGGGTGGCAACCTTCGACCTAAGGCCTGGAACCGCTTTTTGTATGACCCATCCGGAGTATGATCATCTAAAGAAGGAGATGATGCTTTATTCGGAAGACCACCTGTCAGAAGGGGACAGCTTTGGAGTAGTCATTCCAGACTCAGACATGGACTATCAGGAGCTGGCAGCAGAACTGGGTTTTTTTGCAAGTGAGAGCAAGGAATCAGATGCAGTATTTCACATTGGAAAAGCTCCAACAGAATTTAACCTGCCTGAAGGCTACAAGCTTACCACCATGGAGGAAACCTACGACCTTTATCAATACTATCGTGTACTGTGGAAGGGTTTTAACCATGAGCTGAATGGAGAGGGCGAGCTGAAATTCTCCGAAGAGAATGAGAAGGCTGGGAACCTTCAGATGAAGCGTCCAAATGTTGACCTGAACCTTAAAATTGCAATTGTGGCACCTGATGGAAACTTTGTCTCCTATTGTGGTATGTGGTATGACAAAAGGAGTGATTTCGCAGTAATAGAGCCGGTTGCAACAGATCCTGACTACAGAAGGAAGGGATTGGGAAAGGCGGCTGTACTTGAGGGAATCCGTAGGGTCGGGGAGATGGGAGCCAGGAAAGTTCTGGTAGGCTCATCCCAGCAGTTCTACTACAGTATCGGTATGAGACCATTTTCAACCGCCAGTGAATGGAGGAGGTTAAAGGGAAATGAGTAGAAAAAGAGTATGCGTATATGGATTAGGAGGCGTGGGAGGTTACCTTGGTGGTATGCTGGCAGACGGAGCCAAGGATAACTATGAGGTCTATTTTGTAGCCAGGGGGAAGCATCTTGAGGAAACAAACAAAAATGGGCTTATCCTTGCCACACCATCAAAGGGAGAAATTCAAATCCATCCCACAAGGGCTGTAGATAATGTCAATGATCTGCCTGAAATGGACTATATATTCCTTACAGTAAAGGGATATGACCTTATGGAGGCGGTTGTAGACTTAAACAAAATCTCCAAAGTAAACACAGCAATAATTGCACCGCTTAACGGTGTGGACATATACGAGAGAATCAGATCAAGATTAGATAGAGGGGTGGTTCTTCCCTCATGCATCTTTGTCACTTCAGCTATGAAGGAACCTGGGCTGGTGGTCCACAAGGGTGGAACAACCCTGCTGGTCCTTGGTGATGATCCACAGGTTGAGGATTATGATCCCAAGGAGCTTCTTGAGATATTAAGAAAGGCAGAGGTTCCATATAGGTGGGAAGAAAAACCAGAGATTACGATCTGGGAGAAATTCATCATGTTTGCGCCCTTTGCCCTGGTGACAGCCTACTCAGGGAAATCCTTCGGCCAGGTAATGGAGGATGTGGACCTTAAGAATCTTATCAAAAGCATAATGGAAGAGGTAGAGGATCTTGCAAGGGCAAAGGGTATCCCTGTTAAGGATTCCCTTGTGGAAACTTATCTTGGAAACGCCCAGTTCTATCCCTATGAAACCAGAACCTCCTACCAAAGGGATATTGAGAGCGGAAAGGGCAAGGATGAGGGGGACCTTATCGGTGGAACAATAATAAGACTTGGAAAAGAGCATGGGGTGCCAACTCCAGAGGCTGAAAATATATACAAAAAGATAGGTTTAAAAAAATAGGACTGGCTGCTTGAAAAAAAT